>JBJTNQ010000052.1:0-22091 GCA_046074105.1 Sphingobacteriaceae bacterium
AAATGAAAATCGGAAGCGAAGTATAATTTTCCCGCATTGGACATAGAACCAAAAGTACGTAAAATCCTTAATGCCCCCATTACTTTGTAATGCTTCACTAGATCTCCTATCAGAATTGCCCAATATTACATTTCTCACGTCATTTCGAATCCCAATTTATTGGGTGAGAAATCTCTCGTGCTAAAGAGATTTCTCCTCTCCGCCAGCTGACGGATCGTCGAAATGACGATTTAAACTCCCATAGCCTACGATTAAAATCGTGGGCTAAATAATGGATAACAATACCAGTGATAACCCATCACAAAAATTCCTATTTTTATTCTCGATCAAAAAACCACCTGAAATGAAAAAAATACTGGTTTCCACCTTATGTATGCTCAGCGTTACGCTTGCTTATAGTCAACACAGTTCACCTATGCCCGAAAAAATAGCTTATCCCAAAACAAAAAAATCAGATACCGTAACCGATTATTTCGGCACCAAGGTAGCCGATCCTTATCGCTGGCTGGAAGACGACCGCTGGGCAGAGACCAAAGCCTGGGTAGAGGCACAAAACAAAGTAACACAAGCTTATTTTACAAAAATTCCTTTCCGCAAAGACATACAAAACAAACTAACCGACCTGTGGAACTACGAAAAATACTCGGCCCCATTTAAAGAAGGCAGCTATACTTATTTCTATAAAAACAACGGACTACAAAACCAATCGGTATTGTACCGCCAGCAAGAAGGTAGCGAACCGGAAGTTTTCTTAGACCCCAATGGCTTCTCTAAAGATGCCACCACCTCTTTAGCAGGTATAAACTTCACTAAAGACGGCAGCCTGACAGCCTATCAGCTTTCTGAAGGCGGTTCAGATTGGCGCAAGGTAATTGTATTGCAAACTGCCGATAAAAAAATAGTAGGCGATACCTTAATTGATGTAAAATTCTCGGGCATCTCCTGGAAAGGAAACGAAGGATTCTACTATAGCAGCTACGATAAGCCCAAAGCAGGCAGCCAATTATCGGGCTTAACCCAATACCATAAACTATATTACCACAGGCTGGGCACCAAACAAAGCGAAGATCGCCTCATTTTTGGCGGCGATGCTACTCCACGACGTTATATTGGCGGCTATGTAACAGAAGATATGCGTTACCTGGTTATTACTGCTGCCAATTCTACCACCGGAAATGAGCTATACCTACAAGACCTGAGCTTGCCCAATGCACCCATCATTACGGTAGTAGATAACATGAAGCAAGAACATAGTATTATCGATAATGTGGGTAGTAAACTGTATATCTATACCAATTTAAATGCACCAAATTACCGCGTAGTAACGGTAGATGCAGCTAATCCAAAACCGGAAAATTGGAAAGACCTCATTCCCGAAACAGAAAACGTTTTAGAAGCAAGCACTGCAGGCGGTAAAATTTTTGCCAGCTACCTGAAAGATGCCACTTCTATGGTTCAGCAGTTTAACCGCGACGGCAAATTAGAACGCACCATCGAATTACCTGGTGTAGGTTCGGCCTCGGGCTTTGGCGGAAAGCTGGAAGATAAAGAGATTTATTACAGCTTCACCTCTTATATCTATCCATCCACCATTTTTAAATACGCTATCGCTACCGGAAAATCTATCGTGTACAAAAAGTCGGGGGTAAAATTCAATCCCGATCTGTTTGAATCGAAGCAGGTATTTTACACCTCCAAAGACGGCACGAAAGTTCCCATGATCATTACCTACAAAAAGGGAACGAAATTAGATGGTAAAAACCCAACCTTATTGTATGGTTATGGTGGTTTCGGCGTAAGCCTTACACCTGCTTTCAGCACTTCTAATATTATTTTATTAGAGCAAGGCGGTATTTATGCCGTACCTAACTTGCGTGGCGGCGGCGAGTATGGCGAGAAATGGCATACAGCCGGTACTAAAATGAATAAGCAGAATGTGTTCGACGATTTCATTGCGGCAGCAGAATATTTAATCGAGAATAAATACACTTCCAAACAATACCTGGCTATTTCGGGTGGCTCTAATGGTGGCCTTTTGGTAGGTGCAGCCATGACCCAACGTCCGGAGCTGTTTAAAGTAGCTTTCCCTGCAGTTGGCGTTATGGATATGCTGCGTTACAATGAATTTACTGCCGGTGCAGGATGGGCCTATGATTATGGAACCGCACAGGATTCGAAAGAAATGTTTGAATACCTGCATAAGTATTCTCCGGTTCATGCCCTTAAACCTGATACCGTTTACCCGGCAACCTTAGTTAGCACTGCCGACCATGACGACCGAGTGGTACCGGCACACTCGTTTAAGTTTGCGGCTACGCTGCAGGAAGATCTAAAAGGCAATGCTCCGGGATTGATCCGTATAGAAACCAATGCAGGCCATGGCGCCGGTAAACCTACTTCTAAAATTATTGAAGAACAGGCAGACAAATGGGCTTTCATGCTCTATAATATGGGTCTAACTTGGAAGAAATGAGATAAATGTCACCCTGAGCCTGTCGAAGGGTGGAGCTACATGCTTCGACAAGCTCAGCATGACAAAAAGCTATAGAGAAGGCCTCCGAAAATCGGAGGCCTTCTTTGTTATAAACTGAATAACTGAGTTTAATAAACCCGATTGTAGCGGTTAGCGCTTTGCGCTATGCGCTTAGCGATTTGAGCGGAAAGCGGGGCTGCCCTGATTTTAGGGCCAGAGGGTTTTCGTTTTCTAAATATTATTAATCACGTCATTTAGAATTCGGCGGCAGGCGGAGGAGAAATCTTTTGTTAAGGCATAAGAAATTTACCCTCCTTGAACTCCCTAAAACCTACTAAAACCTATAAGGTCTTGAAGACCTTATAGGTTTCCATTAATGCGCTTCCAGCCAATTACTGCCTTCGCCAACTTCTACCTCAATGGGTACACTTAGGGGTAGGGCGTGTTTCATCCGATCTTGAATAATGGCTTTTACTGCCGATATTTCCGGTTTGGGAACATCGAAAACCAATTCATCATGCACTTGCATGGTCATACGGGCTTTCAGTTTTTGGTCTATGATATCCTGATGAATACGGATCATGGCCACCTTAATCATATCGGCAGCAGAGCCTTGTATGGGTGCGTTTATGGCATTTCGCTCGGCAAAACCACGAACAGTGGCATTTTGCGAATTGATATCACGCAGGTAGCGGCGACGGCCCATAATGGTTTCTACATATCCTTTTTCGCGGGCAGTAATCAAGGTATTTTGCATGTACTGCCTAATGCCCGGATATTGCTGAAAGTAATTATCTATAATTTCGGCTGCTTCTTTTCTGGGGATGCCCAGGTTTTGGGAAAGGCCAAAAGCCGACTGCCCGTAAATGATGCCAAAGTTAACCGCTTTGGCATTTCGTCTTTGATTGGATGAGACTTCTGCTAAAGGAATTCCGTAAACCTTAGCTGCCGTAGCGGTGTGAATATCGAGCCCCTGAGCAAAAGCTTCTTTCATAGTGGTTTCATTACTGATCTCGGCAATGAGGCGGAGTTCGATCTGAGAATAATCGGCAGAAAGAATCACGTGATTTTCATCTCTCGGAATAAAGGCCTTACGAATTTCCCGTCCCCGTTCTGAACGAATGGGGATGTTCTGTAAGTTAGGGTTGTTAGAACTTAAACGGCCGGTAGCAGCCACAGCCTGGTTATAAGAAGTATGGATTCTGCCTGTTTTTGGATTGATTAATTGTGGCAAAGCATCTACGTAAGTAGATTTTAATTTCTGCAATTGGCGGAAATCCAAAATGTCTTGTACGATATCGCTTTTATGGGCCAAGGCGGATAAAACATCTTCGCCGGTTTGATACTGGCCGGTTTTGGTTTTTTTTGCTTTTGGATCGAGTTGTAACTTATCGAACAGCACTTCGCCCAGTTGTTTGGGTGAAGCGATGTTGAAACGTAGTCCTGCCTTTTCGTAAATGTTCTTCTCCAGTTGGGCAATGTCGCTTTCTAATTGCTTGGAAGTATCTACCAAAGTCTGGCGGTCTACCCGAACGCCTTCGCATTCCATATCGGCCAAAACATAAATGAGCGGATGCTCTAGGTCTTTTAATAGTTTGTCGCCGTTTACGGGTGCCAGCATCGGCTCAAAAGCCTGCTTGAGCTGCAAGGTAATGTCTGCATCTTCGGCAGCGTATTCCTTAATTTTATCTAATTCTACATCACGCATGCTGCCTTGGTTCTTACCTTTAGCACCAATCAAAGTGGTAATAGAAACAGGGGTGTAGCCCAGATAGTTTTCAGCCAGAATATCCATGTTGTGGCGGCTATCCGGATCGAGAATATAATGGGCCAGCATGGTATCGAACAGGTCTCCTTTAATCTGAATATCATACCATTTCAATACTAGAATATCGAACTTAATGTTTTGGCCTATTTTGCCAATGCTGGGGTTCTCTAATACTGGCTTAAATTCCTCAACTACTTTTTTGCATTCCTCCTGATTGGCCGAAACGGGTACGTACCAGGCTTCGCCGCTTTTAATGGCAAACGAAAGGCCTACCAATTCGCAATTATTGGCGTCGGTACCAGTGGTTTCGGTATCGAAACAAATTTCTTTTTGTTGGCTAAGCAAAGCGATAAGTGATGCCCGCATTTCGGCTGTGTCGGCCAAATGATAGTTATGTGGCGTATTCTCTATGTTTTTGGCGGCTTTCGCCGGATGTTCTTCCTCGTATTCGTCGAGGTGCAGTTTTTTGGTAATCACCTGTTCCACATCCACCGGATTGCCAAACAGATCGGTTTGGGTGGCATGGTGCACCGGTGCGGCAGCGGCAGCTGGTTTAGATTCGGTTACACTAAAATCTTCACCAAAAACACGCCGGCCTAAAGTCCTGAATTCCAATTCGGCAAACAGAGGCTCTAGTAGGGTACGGTCTGGCGTTTCTACCAATAAAGATTGCGGATCTAGCGCAACCGGGGCATCTAATAAAATAGTGGCTAACTTCTTAGAAAGCAATCCCTGTTCGGCAAAGTTCTCTACATTCTCTTTCATCTTGCCTTTCAGTTCGTGGCTGTGGGCAATAATGTTTTCCATAGAGCCGTATTGCTTAATGAGGAGTTTGGCGGTTTTTTCGCCAATGCCGGGTATGCCCGGAATATTATCTACGGCATCGCCCCAAAGGCCTAAAATATCAATCACCTGTTCTACCCTGTCGATCTCCCATTTGGCGCAAACTTCTTTCACACCCATAATCTCCACATCGTTCCCCATTCGGGCTGGCTTGTAGAGGAAAATATTCTCCGAAACCAGCTGGGCAAAATCCTTATCGGGGGTCATGCAGAAAACCGTAAAGCCCTCTTTTTCGGCTTTCTTAGCCAGGGTTCCAATCACGTCATCGGCTTCATAGCCATCAGAAGAAATAACCGGAATATTGAAACCTTCTATTAGTCGGATAATGTAGGGTATGGCTTTCGCCAGATCTTCGGGCATGGCCTCACGGTGAGCTTTATAGGCCTCAAACTCCACATGGCGTTCGGTAGGTGCCGAAGTGTCGAACACTACAGCCATATGGGTAGGTTTTTCTTTTTTGAGTACCTCCAGCAGGGTATTGGTAAAACCCATTACTGCCGAGGTGTTTAAGCCTGAGGCCGTAAATCGTGGATTTTTACTCAGTGCGAAATGTGCCCGGTAGATGAGGGCGAAGGCATCTAAAAGAAAAAGTTTTTTCATGTTTTAGCTTTCGCTGGATGAAACCAGCTGTCCAAATTTAAGTAAAGCGGATGGATTTATTGGCGACAAATACAATCGACCAAGTGGTCGTTTACCATGCCTGTGGCTTGCATGTGTGCATAGCAAATAGTAGTGCCAAAAAATTTGAATCCTCGTTTTTTCATGTCTTTGCTAATGCGGTCAGATAATTCAGTGCGGGGTGGTATTTCCTTTAATGTTTTATGATGATTAATGATAGGCTTTTTTTCTGTCAGAAATCCCCAAATAAAATCAGAAAAGCTCCCAAATTCTTTCTGAATACCTAAGAATAATTTAGCGTTGGTAATAGCGGCTTGTATTTTTAAACGGTTGCGGATAATGCCAGTATCCTGCATTAAACGCTCTACATCGGCTTCGGTAAATTGAGCTACTTTTAGGGCATCAAAATCCGCAAAAGCTTTTCGGTAGCCTTCTCGTCGACGTAAAATAGTGATCCAGCTCAGGCCCGCCTGTGCACCTTCCAATATCAGGAACTCAAACAAAATACGATCGTCATAAACGGGTTTGCCCCATTCTTCATCATGATATTTCACATAAAGCGGATCGGTGCCGCACCAGCCGCAACGTGTAATTTGCTCTGCCATATCAAGGTTTTTTAAAATTTGTCGATTTGTCCATTAGCCAATTCGTCCATAAGAATCATCTACAAATAGACAAATGGTCTAATTGACTCATTGAGCATTCAATTCATCCCAATACTCTACGGCCCGGCGGTAATGCGGAATCACGATGGAGCCACCTACCAGGTTAGCAATCATGAAAATCTCGTTCATCTCATCGGTGTTTACACCTGCTTCGTGGCATTTACCTAAATGGTATTTAATGCAATCGTCGCAGCGCAAAACCATAGAGGCCACCAAGCCCAGCATTTCTTTGGTCTTCACATCCAGGGCGCCATCGGCATAGGTAGTGGTATCTAAAGCAAAGAATCGCTTAATGTTGGTATTGGCTGTTTCCATTACCCGATCGTTCATCCGGGTACGGTAACTATTAAATTCTTCTATTAATTTTCCCATGATTTTTTAATCTAATTTCAATGCTATTGTTGGATCCCAGTAAAGCTTTTTAAAATCCTGCACCTGGTCATCTTTCACTTTTGTTCCTTCATTTTCCAGGGCTTCCTGCATCGCCGTAGGCGTACCAAAATGATGCTTTCCGGTTAGCAAACCATTACGGTTAACCACCCGGTGTGCAGGCACCGGCGGATGTACGTTATGTGCTGCATTCATGGCATAACCCACCATCCGCGATGAACCTTTAGTACCCAGATAAGCCGCAATGGCGCCATACGAGCTTACTCTGCCGTAGGGTATGAGGCGGACCACCTGGTAAACCTGATCGAAGAAATCTGCCCTATACATTAGTCGAAACTAAATTTAAGATAATTGATGTTCTTTTCGGTGGCCAGGTATTTTTTTTCGTAATAAGTTTTAATAGAAAGCACTTCATTTACCAAATCAGAATGGTATAAATTTTCCGTTCGGGCATGCAGTTTTAAGTTTTGCGCTTCAATCTGCTCCAGGGTATAAGCATGCAGCTGGTCGTTATCTGTTTTCAGATGCATAAAGCCGCCGGGTTTTAGAATTTGCCTATACATTTCAAGAAAACGTGGCGATGTTAATCGTTTCTTTTCACGGCTAACCTGGGGCTGCGGATCAGGGAAAGTGATCCAGATCTCGCTGATCTCTCCGGCTTCAAAATAGTCTAAAATATTTTCGATCTGTATACGAAGAAAAGCCACATTAGGAATACCATCTTCAATAGCTGTTTTGGCTCCACGCCAAATGCGGTTTCCTTTATAATCTATCCCAATAAAATTACGCTCCGGAAATAGCTGGGCTAGGTTTACGGTGTATTCTCCTTTGCCGCAGGCCAGTTCTAA
Source organism: Sphingobacteriaceae bacterium (assembly GCA_046074105.1). Classification (GTDB taxonomy): domain Bacteria; phylum Bacteroidota; class Bacteroidia; order Sphingobacteriales; family Sphingobacteriaceae; genus JAIPAN01. The sequence continues at coordinate 7,606 of JBJTNQ010000052.1, forward strand.
AACCAGCGGATTTTCATTTTTAAAATGTGTGGGGCTCCAGTTTCCTTTTAATAATTTTCCGGCATCCAGCTGGTAAACATTATCGAAAGTTTCTATTTCAGCAAATCGGCGTAATTTATCTTTACCCATGGCTTCGGTTTAGGGCTACAAAAATAGTTTTATCTTTGAAGCAATTGAGATATACCTTGGAAAAAAACGCTAAAATATTTGTTGCCGGGCATCGTGGAATGGTGGGTTCTGCTATCCTGAGAAAATTATCAGCCGAAGGCTTTACTAATTTAATTACCCGCACTTCTGCAGAAATTGATCTACGCAACCAGCAAGCTGTTGCCGATTTCTTTGCCAAAGAAAAACCGGAATACGTATTTCTGGCAGCAGCAAAGGTGGGCGGTATTGTAGCCAATAATACCTACCGGGCCGATTTTATTTACGAAAACCTGGCTATTCAGAACAACGTAATCCATCAATCTTATATCAATGGCGTCAAAAAGCTACTGTTTCTAGGATCGAGTTGTATTTACCCAAAACTGGCTCCGCAGCCGCTTAAAGAAGACTATTTACTTAGCGGACCACTAGAGCACAGCAACGAACCTTATGCCATTGCTAAAATTGCAGGAATCAAGATGTGCGATGCTTATCGCGATCAATATGGCTGTAATTTTATTTCGGTAATGCCAACCAACTTATATGGCTACAACGACAATTACCATCCGGAAAATTCGCATGTGCTGCCTTCTCTTATCCGGAAATTTCATGAAGCAAAAGTGAATGTCAGCCCTCATGTGAGCATTTGGGGAAGCGGACAGCCTAAAAGAGAATTTTTATTTGCCGACGACTTGGCTGATGCCTGTTATTTTTTAATGCAGACTTATAATGAGCCTCACCTCATTAATATTGGCACAGGGGTAGATCTGTCGGTTAAAGAGCTGGCCTTGCTTATTAAAGAAATTATTGGGTTTGAAGGCGATCTGGTGTTCGACAGCAGTAAGCCCGATGGCACACCACGTAAATTGATGGATGTTTCTAAACTACATGCTTTAGGATGGAAACACCAAATTGAACTCAAAGAAGGCATATCCTTAGCCTATCAGGATTTTTTAAAGAATAAATAAGATGAAAAAAGTATGGCTTTCCCTTTCGGGGATGTTATTGGTGCTGAACAGTTTCGGCCAAAACGTTAATCAGATAAAAGAAAAAGACGTTGCCCGTATCATTAAAACCTTAGCTGCCGACGATATGCAGGGCAGGGCCACCTTTTCTCCGGGAATTGAAAAAGCGGCCACCTTTATCGAAAATAAATTCAGAAAAATAGGCTTAAGCCCCCTTCCAAACGAATCGGGTTTCCGCCAATCTTTTTCTATCAAACGGGTAAAAATCGCAGGTGCAAAAGTGATTCTGAACAGCCAGCCAATTAACGCGGAGATGGTAATGGCCAGTACCGATAAACCTACGCTAAACTGGAACGAGAACAGCGGCATAGAACAGCTGCAGATTGCCGCTGGTACAACTTTTATATCTCGCTACCGCGAAATTATGCGGATGAATAAATCGGCCCTTGTTTGGGTAGACCCTCAATATCTCGATGCTTTTAAGCGCCTTAGAGAGGCCAGCTTAAGAACCCGGAGTGTGGAAACAGAAAAACAAATTTCTGTGGTGTTTATTTTAGCAGAACAGCGTGCCAAACAATACACTATTCAGGTAGAAAACAAGATAGAAGAAGCTCCTTTATTTAATGTAGCGGGCATGCTTCCCGGAAAATCTAAATCCCATGAGTTGGTGGTTTTTTCCGGCCATTACGACCATTTGGGTATCGTGAAACCAGTAGAAGGTGACTCCATTGCTAATGGTGCCGACGATGATGCCTCAGGTACTACAGCCGTTATTGCCCTGGCTAAATATTTTAAAAAGCTGAACAATAATGAACGCACCCTGATTTTTGTAGCCTTTACGGCCGAAGAAATTGGGGGTTTTGGTTCTCGCCATTTTTCTGAACAAATGAACCCGGATGAAGTGGTGGCCATGTTCAATATTGAAATGATTGGCAAAGAATCTAAATTTGGCAAGAACAATGCTTTTATTACCGGATATGAGCGTTCTGATTTCGGACAGATTTTGCAAAAGAACCTGGAAGAAACCGATTTTAAATTCTACCCCGACCCTTACCCCGAACAGAACCTGTTTTACCGGAGCGATAATGCCACTTTGGCCGCCTTGGGCGTTCCAGCACACACCATTTCTACCGACCAGATCGATACCGATAAATTATATCATAGCGTAAATGATGAAACAGAGAGCCTGGATGTAAAAAACATTACGGCTACCATTAAAGCGATTGCCTTAAGTTCGAGAAGTATTGTAAACGCAGAAGATACGCCGAAAAGAATACCAAAATTGTAATACCACCCCGTCCCGACTGATGTCGGGACACCCCTCCTAAAACAGGAGGGAAATTATGCTCCCATAATTTGGGGGAGCTGTCCGCCAACCGGCGGAATGAGGGGGCTAAAGCTCTTTCCGCATCACATAATCATTCAACACAAATTGATGATATGGAATATCCAGGGTTTGATGAATTTCAAACCCTTGTTTTTTGTAAAATGCTGCAGCCTTATTGCCCCGGTTTACATTTAGTTCCAGAATTTTGCCACCATTGGCTTTAGCCAAAGTGCTTACTTCATCCACAAGGGCTTTTCCAGTCCCTTTGCCTTGTTCTGAAGTCAGCACATAGAGTTTATGGAGTTTAAATACCTGCTCTATTTCCTCGTTGCGGGAAAATCCGGCAAAACCTACGGGAATATCGGTTCGTAAAGCCAGCAGAAAAGTTACGCCTTCGGCAAATTGCTGTGCCAGCGCTTCTTCAGCATACATTTCTTTCAGCATAAAGCTAATCTGCTCTTCGCTAATAAAATCCCGGTAGGTAGGCCACCAAATCTCCTCCGCCAAACGGCTGATAGTGGGAATATCTTGCTGCTGAGCCGGGCGAATACTTAAACTCATAGTTCTTCGGCTATAAAAATGAAAGGCTGGTCAAAGGTGAGGCTATAAAACCCATCTTTTTCGGTTTCATACTCATGGTCATGTCGTTTTTTTAAACCTTCCAAGTGTAAATGATGTACTTCATGCATCAGCTCTATCTTCTGGCCTGCAGATTGCCATTTACTAAATCCGGATTTAATCGGAAATATCTTTTTAACCGGATTAAATATCACCAGATTAATCAGGTCTACAAAGAATACATAATCCTTCAAAGCAAAATGATCGTCAATGATATTTACCGCCGGGTAGCCCTCGGCAACTAGGTGTTTTAAAGCATCTTCCAAGGGTTCGCCTTCGGCTGGTATCAGTAAGGTATGCTCCTGGGCGTCGAAATTGGCATTGGCAGTAACCACGCCATCAATTTTAATACCAATGCTATCAGCCTGTTCATATACCTGTTCCGAAACCAAAACCGTTGGACTCCATTCCAGTAATTGCCCCAAATATTCGGCAGGGAAATGCTCCAGGCTCATGATCAACAGGGCCGGCTCTTGTTTTTCCCTAACGATGTGGTGCGATGACATTTATTTTAAAACTTCCTGAACCGGTGTACCAATAGAACCATTAGGGGCTTGAATATGCAATAAAGCAGCCAAAGTAGCGGCAATATCGGTCATATGGGTGGGTGTGTGGGTAGCTCCATGTTTAATGCCCCAACCCATAAAAACCAGCGGAATATGGGCATCGTAAGGGTTCCATGTGCCATGCGTAGTGCCGGTAGCCCCATAGCCGCTAAACCATCCCGGTTGTAAAATGATCTGGATGGCTCCGCTGCGATCGGGGTTATAACCATTAATAATGCGGCTTCGTAAAGCATCCGGAATATTGGCCAGCTGAATAGCGGTTTGGTCTATTACGTTGGCTACACCGGGCTGCTTAGTTAAGAACGAAACGCAATCATCAATAATGGCCTGATTGTTCAACTTGGCTTCCGCGATAGCCAGGTTATTTAAATTCACCTGATAATTCATCAGACTTAATACCAGATTTTTGCTTTGATATTTTGTTTCCAGCCAGGCATTCAGATCTTTAGTGATCTGGCCAGCCGGCCATAAACCTGCCGGAATTTTCTGATCGATCAGCAAATTAGGGTTATGTGCCGCACCATGATCGGCCGAAAGAAATACAGTATAGTTGCCTTTGCCCAGTGTTTTATCCAGGTAAAGAAAAAATTTAGCCAGGTCTTGGTCTAAACGCAAGTAGGTATCTTCTGTTTCAATAGCATTAGGGCCAAAAGTATGCCCAATATAATCGGTAGAAGATAAACTTACGGCCAGAAAATCGGTAACTGTATTTTTGCCCAGCTGCTCATTTTCGATAGTTGCTTGCGCCATATCCAGCGTAAGCGAATTTCCAAAAGGCGTGGTACGTAACACACTATAATTTGGCGTATTGCCCGAACTTAATTTTACCGGGAAAACCGGCTGGGTATTGCCCGGCAATTTACCCTCAAAAGCATTATTATCCGGATAACTTTGCACATACGTACCAATCGGATATAAGGTATTCCAATCTTGCTTTAAATAGGCATCGGCTTTTTTTTGGGCATTAAATTGCTTTACCCATTCCGGCAAATCTTTCATGTAATAGGTACTGGTAATCCATCCGCCGGTTAGGTCATCATACCAATAGGCCGCATTGGCCGTATGCCCCGCAGGCAAAATTCCACCCCGGTCTTTCAGCGCAATGCCGATAACTTTTGAACGGAAATTAGTAGCCAGTTTTAATTCATCAGTAATGGTGGTACTTAATAAATTTCGTGGCGACATTTGCCCGGCTTTTGAAGTACTGCCCACCGTTTGCACCGATTCATCATCTGTGCAATACATCGATTTTCCGGTTTTCTGAACAATGAAATCATTCCCTGCAATACCATGAATGGCCGGTACCGAACCGGTATAAATGGTGGTATGGCCTACTGCAGTTACGGTTGGGATATAATTGATAACCGTGTTTTCGCAAGTAAAGCCCTCATTCAGCATGCGCTTAAAACCACCTGCCTGGTAACGGTCATAATAACGATATAAGTAATCCCAACGCATTTGGTCTACCACCAAACCCACCACCAGTTTAGGCCGTGGCAATTCGTTAGAAGAATTAATGGCTTTTTTCTGAGCCGAAACTGAAATGCTAAAAACCGCTAACAGCAGCAGGGCAAAATATTTTTTCATGTGGAGTGTTTATATCCTGTAAATATCGCGATAGCAAACAGCATTTAAAACTTCAAGTTTAAAGAAAACAAGAAATTACGAGTGGCCTGCGGATAATATACATTGGCACGGGTTAATGCTGCACCCGAAATATAACTGTAGGTATAGCCATTGGCCTCATATTTTTCTCCAAATACATTATTAACCAGTAAGCTTAAACCGATATTTTTAACCGAACGGGTTTTAAACTGATAAGCTAAACGCAAATCATTTACAAAAAACGCCCGAATTACACTTTGCGAATTAGCGGTATTATCTAAATACTGTCGGCTCACATATTTACTTATACAAGCGATCTCTGCATTTTTAAACGGTGCATAAGCCAAGTTGGTGCCGGCAACAAAAGCCGGCGAAAAAGCAATATCTGTATCCGAATACGTGGTGGCTACCTGCGTACCGTTATCATAATCATCTACAAAATTGGTGAAGCTTTTTACTTTATTACGGCTTATAGCGGCATTTGCAGCCCAGGCCCAACGGCTGTTAATTTGCCATTTACCATCCAATTCTAAGCCTAAACGGTAACTATCTGGCACATTTTGGCGAGTATATTCGCCCACATCATTAATTGCTCCGGTGGCCACCAATTGGTCTTTATAGTTCATTAAATAAGCATTAACCGAAACCTGATAATTGCTTCGCTTTACGCGATAACCGGTTTCCCAATCCGTGAGGCGCTCTGCCTTAGGCCGGCTATTCGGTGTAGAATTCACAAAATCGTCGCGATTTGGTTCTTTATTAGCTACCGCGATAGAAGCATACCATTGATCGCCATTAGTTAACTGATAGGTGATGCCCGCTTTAGGATTAAAGAAGTTCAGCACCACGGTTTGATCTACGTTTTGCAGGTTATTATCAAAACCTATAAAATCGTGGCTTACCCTGCGGTACTGCATATCCGCATAAAAGTTCCAGTTTCGATACTGATAATTGGTTTTGCCGTAAATATTAAAATCTGTTTTAAAGCCGTCGTTATCATAATAATGCTGATTGAGTTCGCTGGCTAAGGCATGATCGGCCGATATCACTTCTCCAAAATGGCGGCCTTTATATTCATTATAGGCACCCCCCAGTGTAAAATTCCAGGCTGCCGACGGTGTAAAATTCAGCGCATAAGTGGCCCCGTAAAAATCGTTATCTAACCAACGGCGACGAACCAAATTGGTATGGTCAATGGTTACGCCCCCCTCTAAAACAGGTGTTAAATTATAGCTGGCAAAATCCTGATCTTCCTTATATTCTTCGTAATAGCCGCGGCCATAAGTATAGTGGAAAGCCCCGCTTAAAGAAAGTTTAGGTCCGAATTGGTGTGCATACAGTAATTGATAATGATCTTGGGTATAATTATCTGTTTGGTCTTTATAAGTAAACTCATTATAGGTGCGGTTAGTAACCAGCATTTCTTCCGGAACCCCGTTCCAGGCTTGGTAAGTTTTCTCTTTCCCAGAAAACACATTGGCCCGAATTAAGGTATTTGCACCATACCATGCTCCCGAAAGGAAATAAGAATTTAATTTAGAAAAAGCCCGGTCTATGTAACCGTCAGAATTGATCCGCGATAAGCGGCCATCTATACTAAACTGATGGTTAATTAAACCCGAACCCAAGTTCAGCGTATTTTTTATAGAGTTATAGGAGCCAAAACTATTGTTCAGTTCGGCATAGGCCGAATCTCTGCGGATGGTGGTTTGCACATTAATACTGGCACCAAAAGCACCGGCGCCATTGGTAGAAGTGCCTACCCCACGCTGCACCTGTATATTATCAACCGAAGAGGCAAAATCGGGCAGATCTACAAAATAAGTGGCCTGGCTTTCCGGATCGTTAAAGGGAATGCCATTTAAGGTTACATTTATTCGGCTGGCATCGCTTCCGCGGATACGGATACCGGTATAACCAATTCCTGCACCGGCATCAGAACTAACCACTACGTTAGGCGTTTGATTGAGTAAAAAAGGCAGATCCTGGCCTGCATTATTTTTTTCAATTTCTGCCTTGTCCAAATTACGGTAAGTAGTAGCCGTTTGTGCGGTTGCTCGGGTAGAGCGGATGACTACCTCATCGCCCGAAAGGGCTAAAGGATTTAAACTGATCTCGATCTGCTGGTTGCCCTTGAGCTCCATGCTCCGGCTTGCCGACTGATAACCTACGTACGTTGCGGTAAGGGTGTATTTTCCAGCCGGAAGATCGCTAAACAAAAACTCGCCGTTCTGGCCAGCCACTACCGATTGTCCGTTACTTAAACTCAACGTTGCTCCCCGAAGCGCTTGCAGCTTTCCACTCTCCAAAACCTTTCCACCAATACTAAACTGCGCCCAGGCCAAAGCAGGCAAAAACATCGCCGTAAAGGCAAAAACCAATAATTTTTTCATTTAATGTGTATTAAAAAAGTTAAAAAACTACTTAAAAGGGGTTATAAGCAGTATGAATTAACTTGTTACCTCTCCCTACGCCGGCATTATCCGGATCAGGTGCTTGGAGCAGTTGTGAGTTCTGGGTTGTGAGTTGTGAGTCTTTATTTAACTCCAAACTTGTAATCGCGAACTCCAAACTTCCCAATGGGTATATTCTCAGCCCGTTTTTGTGTTTGCAATAAACAAGGCACCCCTATTTGATGCGTCAAAATTAGACTAAAATTCTGATTTTAGAAAGGATTTCATTCAGAACTCCTACTTTTGCAACGCTATGCTAAGAACACATACCTGCGGTGAATTAACCATAAAAGATTTAGGAAAAGAGATTACCCTAACGGGATGGGTGCAGAAATCACGCGATCTGGGCGGAATGACCTTCGTCGATATCCGCGATCGCTACGGCATTACCCAGCTCACTTTTAATACCGACGACAATGCCGAACTGTGTGCCAAAGCCCGCGAATTGGGTCGTGAATTTGTAATCAGCGTAAGCGGAAACGTAATAGAACGTTCCAGTAAAAACTTAAAAATACCTACCGGAGAGATTGAAATTAAAGTTAATGACCTCCAAATATTAAATCCGGCCAAGCTGCCGCCATTCTTAATTGAAGACGAAACCGACGGCGGCGATGAGCTTCGGATGAAATACCGTTACCTCGATTTGCGCCGCAACCCGGTGCGTAACAACCTGGTATTGCGTCATAAAATGGCTCAGCAGGTTCGTCGTTATTTAGATGGCTTAGATTTTATTGAAGTAGAAACCCCGGTATTAATTAAATCGACGCCCGAAGGTGCCCGCGATTTTGTGGTGCCCAGCCGAATGAATGCAGGCGAATTTTATGCCCTACCGCAATCGCCGCAAACTTTTAAGCAATTGCTTATGGTTTCGGGTTTCGACCGTTATTTCCAAATCGTAAAATGCTTCCGCGATGAGGACCTTCGTGCCGACCGCCAGCCGGAATTTACCCAGATAGACTGCGAAATGGCTTTTATTGAGCAGGAAGATATTTTAAATGTATTCGAGGGCCTTATTAAAACGCTATTTAAGAACGTAAAAGGTATAGACCTGGGCGATGTGCCCCGCATGCAATATGCCGATGCCATGCGTTTGTATGGATCGGACAAGCCAGATACCCGTTTCGGTATGCAATTCGTAGAACTGAACGAGGTGGCTAAAGGCTGCGATTTCCCTGTTTTTGATAGTGCTGAGTTGGTAGTTGGTATCAATGCCAAAGGCTGTGCCGAATATACCCGCAAACAGCTAGATGAACTGACCGATTTCGTAAAACGTCCGCAAATTGGTGCCACCGGCTTAGTGTATTGCCGCTACAACAGCGACGGTACTTTAAAATCATCTGTAGATAAATTTTATAGCGAAGAGGTGTTAAAAAAATGGGCAGATGCCTTTGGTGCTGAAGCCGGCGACTTAATGCTGGTGATGGCCGGACCTGCCGAAAAAGTACGCAAACAACTCAATGAACTTCGCCTGGAAATGGGTAACCGTTTGGGCTTACGCGATAAAAATACTTTTGCACCACTTTGGGTGCTCGATTTCCCACTGTTGGAATGGGATGAAGAAAGCGGCCGTTACCATGCCATGCACCACCCGTTCACCTCGCCAAAACCGGAAGACATTGCCTTGCTGGATACCAAACCTGGCGAAGTACGTGCCAATGCTTACGATATGGTGATTAACGGTACCGAAATTGGGGGAGGATCTATTCGTATACACGACCGCGAATTGCAGGCCTTAATGTTCAAACATTTGGGCTTCAGCAAAGAAGAGGCACAAAAACAATTCGGTTTCTTAATGGAAGCTTTTGAATATGGTGCACCTCCACATGGTGGTATTGCCTTTGGTTTCGACCGACTGGTGTCTATTTTTGCCGGTTTAGATTCTATCCGCGATGTGATTGCTTTCCCTAAAAACAACTCGGGCCGCGATGTAATGATCGATTCGCCCTCTACCATTGCCGATGAGCAGCTGAAAGAGTTGAGCATTAAGACAACGAATTAAATAAGATAGTGGTGGCAGGACTTTGAGTCGTGCCACCACTTGAACCCACTAAAAAGCAACAATTTCTATACAAAGTATTTTAAGCCCCGGAATATCGGGGCTTTTTTATTTTGATTTTTTTACATTTAGGAATTAAACAAGAAATCGATGAAAAGAAACTTACTATTTATTTTATTAGGACTTTCAACCTCTGCGTTTGCACAAAGCGAGGCCCTGAAGGCGAAAGCAAGCCAATCTGCAGATAAGATTGAATCGAAAGTAATTGCCTGGCGCCGCGATTTTCACGAGCATCCCGAACTCGGAAATAATGAAGTGCGTACCGCAGAGATTGTAGCTAAACACCTCCGTTCTTTAGGTATAGAAGTTAAAACAGGGGTAGCCAAAACCGGAGTAGTAGGCGTTTTAAAAGGCGGTAAACCCGGACCGGTAGTAGCCCTGCGTGCAGACATGGATGCCTTACCGGTAACCGAAAGAGTGCCCCTGCCCTTTGCTTCAAAAGCAAAATCTACTTATAACAATTTACCTGTTGGCGTAATGCACGCCTGCGGACACGATTCGCACACCGCCATACTCATGGGTGTAGCAGAAGTATTGGCCGGAATGAAGGCTGATCTGAAAGGAACTGTAAAATTCATTTTTCAGCCGGCAGAAGAAGGTGCTCCTGTTGGTGAAGAAGGTGGTGCAGCCCTAATGATTAAAGAAGGTGTAATGGAAAATCCGCATGTAGATGTGGTTTTTGGTTTACATATTGATGCCCAGACCGAAGTAGGTAAAATTCACTACCGTTCGGGCGGAACTATGGCTAGCGTAAACGATATGCAGATCATTGTAAAGGGTAAACAGGCACATGGAGCATCACCATGGGAATCTATCGACCCGGTAGTTGCCTCTGCTCAAATTATTAATAACCTGCAAACTATTGTAAGCCGTAATTTAGATATTACTCATAATGCAGGTATTGTTACCGTTGGATCTATCCATGGCGGAAATCGCTCCAACATTATTCCAGAGCAGGTAGAAATGATCGGAACCATCAGGGCTTTAAGTGCCGATGATGAAAAAATGATCATCGAACGAATTAAAACCATTGCTACCAATACTGCCGAAAGCAATGGCGCAACCGCACAGGTTAAAATTCCTTATAGCGTTCGCTATCCGGTAACTTACAACGACCCCAGCTTAACCGAAAAAATGGTTCCTACCTTGCGTAAGGTTGCTGGTGCCAATAAAGTGGTCATAGAGGCTGCGGCTACCGGTGCCGAAGATTTTTCTTTCTATCAGGAAAAAGTACCCGGATTGTTTTTCTTCCTGGGCGGTTTGCCAAAGGGTAAAGATCCTAAGCAGGCGGCTTCACACCATACGCCCGATTTCTTTATTGATGAAAGCGGGTTTACCTTAGGCGTTAAGGCTTTAAGTAGCTTAACACTCGATTATATGGAAATGAGTAAGAAATAAAAAAAAAGAGCCCCCGATATATATCGGGGGCTCTTTTTTTTAAGCATGCTGTGATTAAACACCGAATACTTTCTTCTTCGTGGTTCGTAAAAACACGAACCGAATCGCCGAGATCTCTCGCTTTGCTCGAGATGACAAACTAAATTTTAAAACGGCAAATCATCATCCGGATTTACTTCTCCAAAATCTACCGGCTGTTCTTCTGGCTTAGCTGAAGTTCCATTTCCGTTAGGCTCAAAATCGCTCTTACGGCCCAACATGGTAAAGTTCTCGGCAACTACTTCGGTAGTATATTTTTTATGGCCTTCTTTATCTTCGAACGAGCGGGTTCTTAACTTACCTTCTATATAAACTAATTTGCCTTTCTGTAAATATTTAGAAGCAATATCTGCCAAACCACGCCAAAGCACAATATTATGCCATTCGGTTTGTTCTACTTTTCGTCCATCTTTGGTATAAGTTTCTGAAGTAGCCAGGGGGAAACTAGCTACGCTAACTCCGCCTTCCAGGTGTCTGACTTCCGGGTCCTTGCCCAAATGTCCTACTAAAATCACTTTATTAATTCCTGACATGTATCTGTTAATTAATTTACGTTCAATTTAAAAATTTTATTATAAAATCAAAAATTAATTTTGGTTGAGCCAAATTTTTAAGTTCTTCCTGGCTTACCATTTTCCATTCCGGATTCAAATTTTGATAGGATGGCATTTCTATTTGAATGAATTGAGCCCATAAGCGTTGATGGGTAAGTATATGTTTAATTGGTCCGTTTACAGATTTAAGGCGTACCTCACGGCCGAAATACTTAATAAATGTTTCACTTTGTATTATTTCTGCCGGTGAGACTAGTTCTGAAGTTTCAAACAAAGGAAACTCAAAAAGGTTTTGCCAAATGTCATTTTTATTTCTTTGGTGCATTAACATCGAGCCATTATGCTCCAAAACAACGTAATTAAAGTACCTTTCGCGGATTTTTAGATTTTTATTTTTTTTCGGTAGCTGGGCAATCTGATCATTTTTATAAGCAAAACAATTGGGTTGCAGGGGGCAGGTTTCGCAAGGCGGATTTTTGGGTTTACATTGCATTGCGCCAAACTCCATGACTGCCTGATTATATAATCCGGCTTTAGCTGGAGTCAGTAACTCATTGGCCAGTTCTGTAAATATCTTCTTGCCTTTTCCGGTATTTATAGGTGTATCTATTCCAAAATATCGCGATAGCAAACGGAATACATTCCCATCTACCACCGCCTTGGGTTCGTTATTGGCAAAAGATGCAATTGCTGCAGCGGTATATTCGCCAATACCCTTAAGTTTAATTAATTCATCGTAAGCTTTGGGGAAAACTCCCTGGTGTTTATCCATCACCATTTTGGCCGTATGGTGCATATTTCGGGCTCGTGAGTAATAGCCCAGGCCCTGCCAGTCGTTTAGTATGGCGCCTTCATCCGCCAAAGCGAAATCTTTAATGCTTGGATAATGCTCACGAAAACGGTAAAAATAGGGCATTCCCTGCTCTACACGAGTTTGCTGCAAAATTATTTCGGATAACCAGATGAGGTAAGGATCTGTGGTATGGCGCCAAGGAAGATCTCTTTTATGCTGATGATACCACTCAATAATTTCCTTTGCAAAGTCCATATAATGTCGAAATCCGGCTAGTCGGGGATGCAAAAATAGCTTAGTATTTGTTTTATAGCGAGTTGCTTTAAAAAAATCGGGTATTTATTTCCCAAATTCATTTTAAAAAGATACTTTTGCAACCCCAAAACAAAAGAGTTTTTGATTTAAAACTATACAGAACAATATATGACCAAGGCAGAAATTATTACAGAAATCTCCAGCAAAACTGGAATTGAAAAAGGTGATGTGCAAGAAGCAGTGGAGGCGTTTTTTAAAGTAGTAAAAAACTCCATGATTAGTGGCGAAAATGTATATGTTAGAGGTTTCGGAAGTTTTGTGGTAAAAAAGCGTGCTAAGAAAACAGCTAGAAATATTTCTAAAAATACAGCCATTATTATTCCTGAGCATTTTGTACCTAGCTTTAAGCCTGCCAAAGTGTTTGTAGAAAAAGTGAAAAGCGGAAATAAGGCTAAATAATTCCTGAATGTTAAATACAAAACAAATAGCCGTTATCGGATTAGTGATTTTACTAATTGCGGCTTTGTTTTCACTAAACATTAAGGCATTAATAAAAGAAGAAGAGAAAACAGCTTCGGCAGCTGAAAAATCTGCTCCGTCAGTTTCTCTCGAAAATGTATCTGCCGGTGCTAAGCAAAACTTAAATGCCAACTTAGCGGCAGAGATTGAAGGTTTGGAAAATGCATTGAAAAATGCGGATGGTGAGGAGCAATTAGCGCTTACCGGGCAGCTGGCTCAGAAATGGGATGATGTAAACCAGCCGGCACCTGCGGCATTTTACCATGAGCTGCTTGCCAAAGCAACACCGAGCGAAGCCAACTGGCTGAAGACCGGCGATCGTTTTACAGCGGCTTATCAGGCAGAAAAAGACACCTTGGTTCAGCCGGCATTAGTTCAAAAGGCTATTGCAGCTTATCAGGCAGCATTAAAGTTGAATGCACAGAGCCTGGATGCCAAAACCGGTTTAGGTGTGGCTTATGTAAGCGGAACGCCAAACCCTATGCAGGGAATTCAGCTTTTACTAGAGGTAGTAAAGCAGGATCCTAAAAACTTAGAGGCCAATACGAACCTGGGTTTGTTCTCCATGCGTTCGGGCCAGTTTGATAAAGCCGTAGAACGCTTTAAAACAGTAATTGAACAACAACCTGATCCGGAAGTCTGGTTTTACCTGGCCTCCAGTTATGAAAACCTCGGCGAAAACGAGCAGGCTATCTTAGCTTATCAAAAAAGCAAAGAACTGGCTGCCGACCCGGGATTGAGTAAGTTTGTAGATCAGAAAATAATTGCATTAAAGAAATAACAGATTTTATAAAACATTAATTATTTAAGCTATGCCAAGCGGTAAAAAAAGAAAAAGACATAAAATGGCTACCCACAAACGCAAAAAGCGTTTAAGAAAGAACAGACATAAGAAAAAATAAGCGCTAAGCGTCTTATTTTAATAGGTTAACCTCCCGTAGCTTTTACGACGGAGGTTAATTTGTTGCTGTTAATATTCAATCAAACTCTTATTAAATTAGGTAGCTTTTGCTATGCTATCTTCAAATTGAGTAGCCCTTGATAAAAGAATTAATTATCAATTCTGGACCAAATGGGTCCACAATTGCATTATTACAAGACAAGCAACTCGTAGAACTTAACAAAGAGCAGGTCAACAACAATTATGCTGTTGGCGATATTTATTTGGGCAAGATCAAAAAGATTATGCCCGGA
>JBJTNQ010000053.1:0-4775 GCA_046074105.1 Sphingobacteriaceae bacterium
GCTTAATTTTTCGGTTAAAGGAAGTCCGGCACAGTTGGTTTCTTCTGTAAGCAATAAACAGGCTTTTACTTACGATGCCGATAACCATTACGATGAAGAACAGATCAAGATCTGTATCCCGAAAGGAAGCCTTTACAGCAACGTTAATTTCGAATACAGTCGAGGACCTCAATTGCCAGGAAGCTATTCTGCCCAACACCGTATTCATCGGGGCAGCACACCCGTTCATCGCCCTTACGAAATAGCCATTAAAGCTGATGCCTCATTAAGTAAAGAACTGGAAAGCAAAGCACTGATTGTGAACAGCAGCGGGCAATCGCAGGGAGGTGTTTTTGAGAAAGGGTTTGTAAGCACAGAATTAAAAACCTTCGGTACCTTTTATATTAAGGTAGATACCATCCCGCCAAGGATCATTCCGGTAAATATCAATGATGGCAAAATCATGACGGGCATTTCTCAAATGATTTTTAAAATTGCCGATAACCTTTCGGGCATAGCCACTTTTAAGGGCAAAATTGATGGGCAATGGGTATTAATGGAATACGATCAGAAAAGCGCTACTTTATGGCATCGTTTTGATGAAAGAACGCTACCTGGAAAACATCAGTTAGAATTAGTGGTTGTAGATAAGAAAGGCAACGAAAAAACCTTTAATGCAAATTTCACCTTATAAAAAAAGAAAATGGCAGAATTAAAAGAAGGCGATCAGGCTCCGGCCTTTAGCGCAAAAAATCAGAATGGCGAAAGCATATCATTAAATGATTTCGCAGGAAAAACCGTGGTACTTTATTTTTATCCTAAAGATGATACTCCGGGATGTACGGCCGAGGCCTGCAATTTCAGAGATAACTACCAATCTTTATTGGCAAAAGGATTTGAAATTATTGGGGTAAGCACCGATGATGAGAAATCGCACACCAAATTTGTGAACAAATACCAGTTACCCTTTAACCTTATTGCCGATACCGACAAGAAAATAGTAGAGGCCTATGGCGTTTGGGTAGAAAAAAGCATGTATGGCAAAACCTATATGGGCACTGCACGCAAAACTTTCATCATTAATCCGGAAGGAAAAATCCAAAAGATTATTGAGAAGGTAGACACCAAAAACTCCAGCCAGCAAGTGCTAGATCTGCTTGACTAATTCCCTGTTCATAAAAAACAGCAGATATTTATAAAAAAATAGCGGTTTAATGAACCCAATGGTTAATTTTACGCTTAACAAAACCCATATATGGCCACAGACATTAAACGCTTAAACCAAACTGCCAGTCAGGTAAGAAGAGATATTTTACGCATGGTACATGCCTGCCAATCGGGCCATCCGGGAGGCTCTTTAGGCTGTACCGATTTTCTGGTTGCATTATATTTCGAGGTCATGAACCACCATACCAATTTTAGTATGGATGGCAAAAACGAAGATCTTTTCTTCTTATCAAACGGGCACATTTCGCCGGTTTTTTATAGCGTTTTGGCTCGTTCCGGCTATTTTGAGGTTAAAGAGCTAGCCACTTTCCGCAAACTGAACAGCCGTTTGCAGGGACACCCTACCACCCACGAGCACTTGCCGGGCGTTCGCATAGCTTCCGGTTCTTTAGGCCAGGGCCTGTCGGTAGGAATAGGTGCCGCCCTAACCAAAAAACTAAATCAGGATTCTGCTATCGTGTATACCCTTCACGGGGATGGAGAATTACAAGAAGGGCAGATCTGGGAAGCGGCTATGTATGCGGCGCATAATCAGGTGGATAACCTGATCGCTACTATTGATGTAAACGGACAGCAGATTGACGGACCTACCGAAAAAATATTATCGCTGGGCAACCTAAAAGCTAAATGGGAAGCATTTGGCTGGGAGGTACTGGAAATGAGCGGTAACGATATGACCGATGTAGTTCGTGTGCTAGGTTTAGCCAAAGCTAAAACTTGTAAAGGCAAACCTATCGTAATACTGATGCAGACCGAGATGGGCAACGGGGTTGATTTTATGATGCATTCGCACAAATGGCATGGCGTAGCCCCTAATGATGAGCAATTAGCCAATGCTTTAAGCCAATTAGAAGAAACCCTGGGCGACTATTAATCCTGAAATAAGCACATGAAAAAATATACTTACACCGAGAAAAAAGATACCCGTTCTGGTTTTGGAGCAGGATTATTAGAAGCCGGAAAACAAAACGAACAGGTGGTGGCACTTTGTGCCGATTTAATTGGCTCTCTAAAAATGGGCGATTTTAAAAATGAATTCCCCGAACGCTTTTTCCAGGTGGGCATTGCCGAGGCCAACATGATCGGTATTGCCGCCGGTATGACCATTGGCGGTAAAATTCCATTTACCGGAACTTTTGCCAATTTCTCTACCGGAAGGGTATACGATCAGATTCGCCAGTCGGTAGCTTATTCAGATAAAAATGTAAAAATATGTGCTTCGCATGCCGGACTTACTTTAGGTGAAGATGGCGCTACGCACCAGATTTTAGAAGACATTGGTTTAATGAAAATGCTTCCGGGCATGACCGTGATCAATCCTTGCGATTATAACCAGACCAAAGCGGCCACCATCGCGATAGCTAAGCATGAGGGCCCGGTATATTTACGTTTTGGGCGTCCAACCGTTCCGGTATTTACCGATCCGGACCAGAAATTTGAAATTGGCAAGGCCTGGATGGTTAACGAAGGGACCGATGTAAGTATTTTCGCTACCGGACACCTGGTTTGGAAAGCCATAGAAGCCGGCGAACGGCTTGCAGAAATGGGCATTAATGCCGAGATCATAAATATCCACACCATTAAACCATTAGATGAAAAAGCCATCTTAGCTTCGGTTGCTAAAACCGGCTGTGTGGTTTCGGCCGAAGAGCATAACCGTTTAGGCGGTTTGGGCGATAGCATTGCCCAGGTGCTGGCTAAAAATAACCCAACGCCGCAGGAATATGTAGCGGTGAACGATAGTTTTGGCGAAAGCGGTACGCCCGATCAATTAATGGAAAAATATGGCTTAAATGCCGACGCCATTATTGCGGCAGTACAAAAAGTAATGGCCAGAAAAAAAGCAAAGCAATAAGAATCGGTCTGATCTCAGATCTGATTGAAACAAAAAAGATGCTGATAGACGATTCCGAAATTCTTGAAAAATTTTCCCGCGAAAGCGGCCGTAAGGAAGCTTTCGGCCTGCTCATCAAAAAATACCAGGAAAAAGTTTACTGGCATTGCCGTCGCATGGTTATTGATCATGATGATGCAGATGACCTGGTTCAGGAGACCTTTATTAAAGTTTGGAATAACCTGGACCGCTTTAGGCAGGATGCGCAATTATATAGCTGGATCTATAGAATTGCCAGCAACGAATGCCTGCAATTCCTGCAAAAGAAAAAGAAACGCAATCATTCTTCTATCGACGACCTTTCGGAGCAGATTTCGAATAACCTGGCTGCCGCCGATGAACTAAACGGCGAGCAGATTCAGCTTAAACTGCAACAGGCCATTGCCACGCTTCCCGAAAAACAGCGATTGGTTTTCCATATGAAATATTTTGAGGAGATGAAATATGAGGAAATTTCTACCGTTTTGGGAACCAGCGTAGGCGCCCTGAAAGCCTCTTTTCACCTGGCCGTAAAGAAAATTGAAGAATATTTATCAGACCACGATTAAACCTTTTATAACCCAGCCTATCTTAAGAACGAAATGAATTTGAATACCGAACACGATAACTGGCAAGAAATGGCTCCTAAACTGGCAAAAGTGGATAAAACAAATCCATTTAAAGTGCCAGAAGGTTATTTCGACAACCTTGCCGACCGTATACAGCACCGGGTGGAGCAAAAACCTAAGAT
This sequence comes from Sphingobacteriaceae bacterium, assembly GCA_046074105.1. Lineage (GTDB taxonomy): Bacteria > Bacteroidota > Bacteroidia > Sphingobacteriales > Sphingobacteriaceae > JAIPAN01. Next base: position 3,831 of record JBJTNQ010000053.1, read on the forward strand.
GAAGGTGATACCGCTATGGGCCAGGTACGCAGCAGCAGCATGTTTAACGTTGGGCTTAGGGTTGGTTCTGTATCTCCACCTCAATCAAAACAAACAGAATTTTGCAGACATACCAGACCACGAAATTGTAGCCTACCTGGAGGTTAATTTGGATGAAATGGACGCAGAAATGGTATTCGAGAAATTAGAAAAAAACTCAAAAACAAACATAGTCCAAGATTTCGACCAAAAAGAACTGGAAACCTATTTAAATCAAACATTATGAAAAATATGAATCAGAAATTAATCTTAGTATTAGCCCTCATCGGCTTATATGTATCGCCAGTAATGGCACAAAATCCCCGCCCAATGCGACCAGGCATGGGGCAAGCTGCACCAAGATCGGGTGGTGCTGGTGCCGGCCAACCCGGAGAACGAATGCAAAAACTGGAGTCGGCAAAAATTGGCTTTTTAACCACCAGAATGGATCTAAACAGCAAAGAGGCTGAAAAATTCTGGCCTATTTACAATCAGTATCAGAAAGAAATGAGAGAACTGATGAAGCAGCGCAGAGATGCAGTACAGGCTAATGCTGACGTGTCGGCCAAAGACCGCCTGGATGACCAGATGGAAATGGAAGCTAAAATGTTAGACCTGAGAAAAAAATATACCAGAGAGTTTGAAAGAGCCGTTTCGCCAGAAAAAGTTTTAGAACTCTATAAAGCAGAAAGAGAATTTAAACAAAAACTGGTGCAGGAGCTTCAAAACAGAAGAAACGGACAGAATTAATTATAGATTAGTTGATTATCCTGAAGGCTTTCGGTTCATTCTGAAAGCCTTTTTTATTGAATTCGATTTTAATAAATTTTTAGTGGTGGTACAAACTCAAATCCTTCCCCCCCCCACCCAAGCAACCCTGAACAGTGCCCCCCAACCCACTTTTTCTTTTTTCCCCACCCTCCACCA
>JBJTNQ010000054.1:0-6298 GCA_046074105.1 Sphingobacteriaceae bacterium
AAATTAGGCATGCGTGCTTCCGAAACCACCGAGCTAATCTTTAATCATTGCCGGGTGCCTAAAGAAAACCTATTGGGGCAGGAGGGAGAAGGCTTTAAGCAGGCTATGAAAATTTTAGACGGTGGGCGTATATCTATAGCCGCATTGGCTTTAGGCATGGCTAAAGGCGCATACGAAGCCGCTTTAGCTTACGCCAAAGAACGCCATCAGTTTGGGCAGCCCATAGCCAATTTTCAGGGTATTGGGTTTAAGTTGGCCGATATGGCTACTGAAATTGAAGCTGCTGAACTGCTAATTATGCATGCTGCTGATTTGAAAAATAAAGGCGAAAATGTGACCAAGGCTTCGGCTATGGCTAAATACTACGCTTCTGAAGTATCGGTTAGGGTGGCTACCGAAGCGGTGCAGATCTTTGGCGGATATGGTTATACCAAAGATTTTCCGGTAGAGAAATACTACCGCGATGCTAAACTTTGCACCATTGGAGAAGGAACGTCTGAGATACAAAAAATAGTGATCTCAAGAGAGATACTCCAGTAGTTTAGGTTTTGTTTTTTTAACCTTTTTTGCTTTTTGCTTTTTTGTTTTCTTGTTTATCACGAGTGTGTCGCCCTGAACTAAAAGCTTTTGTAAACTCACCTGATATAAATCGCAGATAAGCAAAAGCTTATTCATGTTTACCCGGGTATCTCCATTCTCCCAGGCCATGTATGCATTTCTGCTGATATTTAAACACTCGGCCACATATTTCTGAGAGTATTTGCAAGATTTACGTAGTCGCTTTAAAATAGAACCAATGCCCATACTTTTTAATTTTCTTAGGTATGAGCCTTTATACGTAAAACCCAGCTGAGCGGTTACATTTATTTTAAATTATTTATTATTCCAGTTCCCGGAGTTTGGTCAACTTAGCCAAAAACAAATGCCCCATCAGATCTGCACGGTATTTAGCTTCTTTAGCAACGGGTCCTTCAAACAGCAAATCAATTATATTTTTAAATAAACTAACCCAGCGGTCGAAATGAGCTTGTTCAATAGGCATGTCCCGGTGTTTATCAAATGGATTGCCGCTATACCCCGGTTGGCTAAGCAAAATGGTGGTCCAAAAGGTGTACATCCGCTCCAGATGTTTAGGCCAGGCATCGGGTGCAATACGGGTATTGAAAATTGGCCCGATCAGGTCATCATCTTTTACCTTCTCATAAAAAGTGTCTACCATTAATTCAATGTCTGCCCGGGTTTCAATATCTCTTCTCATGCTAATAAAATTAAGGATTTAGCAAAGCCCAAGCACAATAAAGCAGCATTAATTTTTGATTTCCAAGATTTTGCTTAGATTTGCGGTCCAAAACAACGAGAGGGGGTATCCTAATTTATGATTATTATTAACATTAAAGACGGCGAATCATTAGATAAAGCCCTAAAACGTTTCAAAAAGAAATTTGAAAAAACAGGTGTAATGCGTGAACTACGTAGTCGTCAGGCTTTCGAAAAAAAGTCAGTAGCCCGTCGTACCGAAGTTAAAAAAGCTATTTACAAGCAAGGATTAAATCGCGAAACGATTTAATTTCATTTCTAGCATATTTTTCAAAAACTATTTGTATATTCAGGTCACCGGATATCCAAATAGTTTTTCATGTTTATAGAGCGTTTTGTCAACTATTTGAAGTATGAGAAAAGACTTTCTGCTCATACGCTCATCAGCTATCAGACTGATCTTGCTCAATTCCATCAATTTCTCGAAAAACAAGAACTACAGTTAACGGAGGTTAATCACTTTCATGTTCGAAGCTGGGTCATGCAATTAATGGATGCAGGTATCGAAGCCCGGACCGTTAATCATAAAATATCTACACTACGCAGTTTTTACAAATTTCTGCTTCGCGAATCGGTGGTAGATAAAACCCCCATGACCCAAATTAAGGCATTAAAAATGCCTAAGCGTTTGCCTGTAGTGGTAGAAGAGGAGGAACTAAGCATTTTGCTCGATCAGGAAGATACTTTTACTAAAGATTTTGCAGGCCTGCGTGACCGAGTGATTATTGAGCTGCTTTTTGGAACCGGCGTTCGCTTAGCTGAACTGCTGGGTTTAAAAGACTCGGATGTGGAAGTTTATGAGCAGCAGATCAAAGTATTGGGTAAGCGAAGTAAGGAACGTATTATTCCGCTTACTAAGCCCCTGCTCAATTTACTGCAGCAATACATCCAACAAAAACAATCTTTATTCCCGGAAACGCATGCCTTAATTGTTACAGATAAGGGCCAGGTGGCATATTCCAATTTTGTTTATCGATTAGTAAAAGAGGTATTATCGAAAATCTCTACCCAAGATAAAAAAAGCCCGCACGTGCTGCGACATACTTTTGCAACCAGTTTGCTGAATAAAGGCGCCGACCTGAATGCCATTAAAGAATTGCTGGGCCATGCCAATTTATCGGCCACGCAAATCTATACCCATAATTCTGTTGAACGATTAAAGTCTGTTTATAAACAGGCACATCCAAAAGCTTAATTTTTAAAAATAGGAGGAACAATGAAAATCAATGTACAGTCAATTCATTTCGATGCAGACAAAAAACTATTGGAATTTATTGAAAAAAAAGCGGAGAGGTTAGATCACTTTTTCGATCAAATTATTAGAGGAGATATTTATTTAAAATTAGAACACACCGTTGATGATGCCAATAAGATATGTGAGATTAAAATTGCCATTCCAGGAAACGATCTGTTTTGTAAAGAACAAGCTAAAACTTTCGAAGCCGCCACAGATATGGCCATAGAGTGTATCAAAAATCAAATTCATAAACATAAAGAACGTGTAAAAAATCATGTTAGCAATCATAAACAGGTTGCAGCTAAAGAAGATTATTTCTAGATAAAATCGAATAATACAGATCTAATTAAAGGAAGATTTCGGCGGGCAGAAAGCCCGTCGATTTTTTTTTCATAAAAAATTTTGTTCGACTCTTAATTTGTGTAGATTTGCAATCCCTTTTGCAAGGCCCATTGACGGGTGTTAGAATAACAAAAGGTAACGTTCTTTAAAGTTTTGTTAAGCTTTTTAAGAAAATTTAAAGCCTCCTTAGCTCAGCTGGTAGAGCAACTGACTTGTAATCAGTAGGTCATTGGTTCGATCCCGATAGGAGGCTCTTTTAAAAGTACTGGGGGGATTCCAGAGCGGTCAAATGGGACGGACTGTAAATCCGTTACTTCGGTTTCGAAGGTTCGAATCCTTCTCCCCCCACTTTTAAAATTTAAAGCGAAAGTAGCTCAGTTGGTAGAGCGATAGCCTTCCAAGCTATAGGTCGCGAGTTCGAACCTCGTCTTTCGCTCAAAGATTTACGCGCTACGATTCACGGATAATGATTCGTTAACCAACATCGGCAAGCGTAAATATAAAAGCCGAAGTAGCTCAGCGGTAGAGCACTTCCTTGGTAAGGAAGAGGTCGTGGGTTCAAGTCCCATCTTTGGCTCAAAAACTTTATACAACAAAAAAAACAAACAAAAATTAACCTTTAATTAGAATTCAAAAAAATGGCAAAAGAAAAATTTGACCGTAGTAAACCACACTTAAACATTGGTACTATTGGTCACGTTGACCACGGCAAAACTACCTTAACTGCAGCTATCACTAAAGTATTAGCTGACGCAGGTTTATCAGAAGCACGTTCATTTGATTCAATTGACTCGGCTCCTGAAGAAAAAGAAAGAGGTATTACAATTAACACTGCTCACGTTGAGTACTCAACTGCTAACCGTCACTACGCACACGTTGACTGTCCAGGTCACGCGGATTACGTAAAGAACATGGTTACTGGTGCTGCTCAGATGGACGGTGCAATCTTAGTAGTAGCTGCTACTGATGGTCCGATGCCACAAACTCGTGAACACATCCTATTGGCTCGCCAGGTAGGTGTACCTGCTTTGGTTGTATTCATGAACAAAGTGGATATGGTTGACGATCCAGAATTATTAGAACTAGTTGAAATGGAGATCCGTGAACTATTATCGTTCTACGATTATCCAGGAGATACTATCCCAGTTATCCAGGGTTCTGCCTTAGGTGGTTTGAACGGAGATGCTAAATGGGTAGCAAAAATTATGGAGTTAATGGATGCAGTAGATAACTCTATTCCAATTCCTCCACGTTTAACTGATTTACCTTTCTTGATGCCAGTAGAAGACGTATTCTCGATCACTGGTCGTGGTACTGTAGCTACCGGTCGTATCGAGCGTGGTGTAATCAACTCAGGTGATGGTGTAGACATCCTAGGTATGGGTGCCGAAAACTTAAAATCAACTGTAACAGGTGTTGAAATGTTCCGTAAGATCTTAGATTACGGTGAAGCTGGTGATAACGTAGGATTATTATTACGTGGTATCGAGAAAACTGATATCCGTCGTGGTATGGTAATCTGTAAGCCAGGTTCAGTAACTCCTCACACAGATTTCAAAGCTGAGGTTTACGTATTATCAAAAGCTGAAGGTGGACGTCACACTCCATTCTTTAACAAATACCGTCCACAATTCTATTTCCGTACCACAGACGTAACTGGTGAGATCTCATTAGCTGCTGGTGTAGAAATGGTTATGCCTGGTGATAACGTTACGATCACTGTTAAATTGATCAATGCTATCGCGATGGAAAAAGGCTTACGTTTCGCTATCCGTGAAGGTGGTAGAACTGTAGGTGCCGGACAGGTAACTGAAATTTTGAAATAATAAATTTCGAAAATTTATAAGGTTAATTGGATAACATAAGTCCGCTTTTTGTGGACTTATGTTTTCTTGTTAATTAACTACGGGAATAGTTCAATGGTAGAATAGAGGTCTCCAAAACCTTTGATCAGGGTTCGAATCCTTGTTCCCGTGCTTACGAAAATAGAAAAGATGGCTAAAGTTGTTGAATTTATAAAAGAATCGTATAACGAAATGACACAGAAAGTAAGCTGGCCAACCTGGTCAGAATTACAAAATTCTGCTGTATTGGTATTGGTTGCTTCTATCCTTATTGCCTTAATCGTATTAGGTATGGATGAATCAGCCGGATCTGCGTTAAAACTATTCTATAAATCTATTGCTTAAAACGGTTAGATAAAAGATGAGCGATCAACTAAAATGGTACGTAGTTAGAGCTGTTAGCGGCAAAGAGAAAAAGGTAAAACAATACCTCGAAGCAGAAATTAACCGTTTAGGCATCAGTCACTTAATTCCGCAAGTATTAATCCCTATGGAAAAATACTTTCAGATGAAAGAAGGAAAAAAGATTGCTAAAGAGCGTAATTTCTATCCGGGATATGTTTTAATAGAAGCCGATTTAGATGCAGAGTTACAACATGTCATCAAAAATATTAATAGTGTAATAGGTTTCTTAGGCGATAAAGCAGGAACTCCGGTTCCAATGCGTCAGGCAGAAGTAAACAGAATTCTTGGTAAGGTTGATGAAATGGCCGAACAAAATGAAGTAATGAATATTGCTCATTATGTAGGAGAGCAGGTTAAAGTGATGGACGGCCCATTCAATGGCTTTACAGGTGTAATTGAAGAAGTAAACGAAGAGAAGAAAAAACTAAAAGTAATGGTTAAGATCTTCGGACGTCGTACACCGCTAGAATTAAATTACATGCAAGTAGAAAAAGAGTAGATTTTAGTATTGAGTACTGAGTATTTAGTACAGAGATACAACTAATCAAAATATAAAAGAGTTTCAGTAGGGCGGAAAGAGTTTTCAGAGCATGGCTCAATACTCAATACTAACTACTCAATACTTAAAGAACCTTAAATGTTACTTAGCTTCCAACTTACTAACATTGAGTATTAAATAAATAAATCGAAAATGGCAAAAGAAGTCAGTGCGTTAGTAAAATTACAAATCAAGGGAGGGTCAGCAAATCCATCGCCACCTGTAGGACCTGCATTAGGTGCTAAAGGGGTAAACATCATGGATTTCTGTAAGCAATTTAACGCCCGTACCCAAGATAAACCTGGTAAAGTATTACCGGTTGTAATTACTGTATATGCCGATAAGTCGTTCGATTTTATCATTAAAACCCCACCTGTAGCCATCCAGTTATTGGAAGTTTCAGGTCAAAAAAGTGGTTCAGCAGAGCCTAACCGTAAAAAAGTTGCCAGTGTAAACTGGGATCAGGTTGAAGCGATTGCTAAAGATAAAATGACCGATTTAAATGCATTTACCATCGAGTCAGCTATGAAAATGGTGGCTGGTACTGCACGCAGTATGGGAATTACCGTAAGCGGTAATGCACCCTGGAACAATTAATTAACACAAATCAGTTTA
>JBJTNQ010000055.1:0-27833 GCA_046074105.1 Sphingobacteriaceae bacterium
GATAAACAGCTGCTGCCCTACGTATTAAATAAACTGACCGCTATTGAGCCTGCATTTGCCGATCAAATTGAATATGTAGAACGATTGGAAAATTTTGATGCCGTTATAGCTACGGGCAGCAACAACAGTTCACGCTATTTCGAATATTATTTTAGCAAGGTGCCGCACATTATCCGTAAAAATCGCAACAGCGTGGCCATTCTCAGCGGCGATGAAACCGACGAAGAATTATTAGCCCTTGGGGCCGATATTTTCGACTATTTTGGTTTAGGATGCCGTAACGTTTCTAAAATATTCATCCCGAAAGGATACAATTTTAACCGCTTTTTTGAGGCCATTGCTCCGTATAAAACCATTGCCGAGCATCATAAATACATTAACAATTACGATTACAATAAATCAATTTATCTGGTAAACGGAGAAACTCACCTGGATAATGGCTTTTTACTTTTAAAACCTGATGAGACCCTGGCTTCGCCCCTGGCAGTTTTATATTATGAGGAATATGATGACTTGAAAAGCCTGGAAGCCAAATTGGCGGCCCATACCGATGAAATTCAGTGTGTGGCCAGTATGCATGCCATAGAATTAAAAAATCAGGTGGTTCCTTTTGGTTATACCCAAAAACCGCGGCTTTGGGATTATGCAGATGGGGTAGATCTGATACAATTCTTAATGAAGGGCACCGATACAATTGCCGGAAAATGATAACTTTGAAACAATGTATCTCATTAAAGTAAAAGGAGTAGCCAAAATACCTGATTATGTACAGCTAAGGGATGAACATTTTACCCTGCTGGCCTATTTCAGGGTAGACCGTCCCGATAAATCATTAGATAAGATTGGCTTAGGCGAACATGCTGAATACATTATGAATAAGGTTAAAGATTTGCCTTTCGGCCAGATTCTCAAATTAGAATTTTAATATGACTGACGCTTCCGTAATTAAACTATCAAATGTTGATGTATTTCAGCAAAATCAATTGGTTTTATCTCAGGTAAACCTGCATTTAGATAAAAATGAATTTGTTTATTTAATTGGACAAACGGGTTCGGGTAAAAGTAGTTTATTGAAAATTATTTATGGTGACCTGCATATTAAAACCGGTGAAGGACAGGTTGCCGGCTATGATCTGAGAAAATTAAGCGATGAAGAGGTTCCTTTTTTAAGGCGTAAACTCGGAATTGTATTCCAGGACTTTCAGTTATTAACCGACCGCAGTATTGAAAAAAACCTGGAGTTTGTTTTACAGGCCACCGGCTGGACCAATGAATTAGAAATTGCCAGCCGTGTTCGCGAAGTATTAGACCAAGTGGGTTTACGCTCTAAAATACAGAAAATGCCACACGAACTTTCGGGCGGCGAACAGCAAAGAGTGGTTATTGCACGTGCATTATTAAACCATCCGGAAGTAATTTTGGCCGATGAGCCTACCGGCCACCTGGATCCGGAAACTTCGGAAGAAATTACCACTTTGTTGCGCCAAATCAGTCAGTCGGGAACAGCCGTATTATTTGCCACACACGATTATCACATCATCCGCACTTTCCCATCACGCATTATTAAATGTGAGAACGGGTCGGTGGTAGAAAATGCCAGAATTTAATCAAGTTTACCCGTCATTTCGAACGAAGAGAGAAATCTCATATGCACAGGAGATTTCTCTTCCGATAAATCGGAATCGAAATGACGACCTACATATTCCCCGCCAATTTGTTAGCCAATTTTAGGCCTACCTGACAGCTTGTCGTATAAAACGCCTTGGCAACAATTTTGACAATAGCCAGCTAAAGCATTTATTTGTAACATGTCGAAAACAAAAAAAACACCCAAACCAGAGCAGAGTACCGAAAAAAAAGCCGCTAAAGTAAAGCCTGATGAACAAGTAGAAAAATTACAGGCCGAATTAGCAGAAGCGAATGATAAATACTTACGCTTATATGCCGAATTCGACAACTTTAAACGCAGAACCAGCAAAGAACGTATAGAATTGCTACAAACTGCCGGTAAAGAAGTCATTATTTCTTTATTATCCGTTTTGGATGATTTTGAACGCGGTTTAAAAGCAATGGAAAATGCCACAGATGTTAGCTCTGTTAAGGAGGGCGTAGCCTTGGTTCATCATAAATTAAAAAACACCTTAGGCCAGCAGGGCTTAAAAGAAATGGAAGCCAGGGGCCAGGTATTTGATGCGGATTTGCATGAAGCCATTACCAATATTCCTGCTCCATCGGCCGATTTAAAAGGGAAAATTGTAGACGAATTAGAAAAAGGCTATTATCTGAATGACAAAGTGATCCGCTTTGCAAAAGTAGTAGTAGGACAATAAGCATGGCTAAGAGAGATTATTACGATATACTTGGGGTTTCGCGAAACGCCAATGCCGAAGAGATTAAGAAAGCTTACCGCAAGCTGGCCATAAAATACCATCCGGATAAAAATCCGGATAATAAGGAAGCCGAAGATAAGTTTAAAGAAGCGGCCGAGGCTTATGAGGTATTGAGTACCCCTGAGAAGAAACAACGCTACGATCAGTTTGGGCATGCAGCCAATGCCGGTGGTGCCGGAGGCGGCGGTTTTGGCGGCGGCATGAACATGGAAGACATTTTTAGCCAATTTGGCGATGTTTTTGGTGGCGGCAGCCCTTTCGAAAGCTTTTTTGGCGGAGGCGGACAATCTCGTGGCGGTGGCCGCAGGGTAAGTCGGGGCAGCAACCTGAGAATTAAGGTAAAACTGACTTTAGAAGAAATTGCCAAAGGTGCCGAAAAGAAAATTAAAGTAAACAAACAGGTGGTTTGCAGCACCTGCGATGGTAGCGGAGCAAAAGACAAGGGCTCTTTCCATACCTGCCGCACCTGCGGCGGCAGCGGAGCCGTACGTAGGGTTACCAATACCATTTTAGGGCAAATGCAAACTACGGCTACCTGCCCTGCCTGTAACGGCGAAGGAACAGAAATTACTGCCAAATGCGGTACCTGCCATGGCGATGGCTTAACCCGTGGTGAAGAAACCATCAGCATTCAGATTCCGGCGGGTGTAAGCGAAGGCATGCAATTGTCTATGAGCGGCAAAGGTAATGCAGCACCCAGAGGGGGCGTTCCCGGCGACCTGATTATTTTAATTGAGGAAACCCCGCATGAAACGCTAAAGCGTGATGGTAACCATATTGTGTACGACCTGCACATCAGTTTTGTGGAGGCAGCCATTGGGGCCAGCGTTGAAGTTCCCACCATTGATGGCAAAGCCAAAATTAAAATTGAACCGGGTACACAGGGCGGAAAAATCCTTCGCCTGAAAGGCAAAGGGATTCCGGAGGTTAACTCCTATCACCGTGGCGACCAGCTCATCTATGTGAACATCTGGACTCCGAAAGCCTTATCAAAAGAAGAACGCGAAACCCTGGAGAAACTCCAACATTCGCCCAACTTTAAACCACAGCCTGGCAAAAACGAGAAATCGTTCTTTGAACGAATGAAAGAATATTTTGGTTAAACCCCGTTCCGTCATTTCGATAATAATGCAAAGACTTTCATCTTTTCTGGGCGAGAAATCTCTCCTGCCTGATTTTCACGAGAGATTTCTCATCCCGCGTCCACGGGATTCGAAATGACGTACTAAAAAAAGCCCCGCCAATTGGCGGGGCTTTTTTTTAGTCTTTTACACAGCGGACAGAAAGACCTAATTTTTTAGATTGATTTTCAAAAAACAATGTTTTTTCTGTATAATTGATTCCTGCGATCTTTGCCTTATCTGCATCAAACATATTTGAGGTCCAAAATAAAGCTAGTTGATGTAAACCGCCGAAGAAGGCTGGTGAAATACCCGTATTTAACCCAGCCGGAAGTGCAGTAAATTCAAATTCATTTTTTATGTCTTCACTTGTAGTAACCCAATGTGCTGTACCGGCTTCTCTAAGTTTAGCACCCGCCACATCTACACCTCCAACTGAATTTGCCAACAGCAACCACTCTTCATCAGTAGCCACATGCCAACCAACAGGAGCCAAATTACGTTGATCATTAACTGCATACCAATTGTATAGATGTCCATAAGTTTTGCCAAAATCAACAATATTGAGGTTATCACAATAAGCACCCGTAACTTTCGATGCCCATTGTTGATTATCTGTTACATTTTCTATCGCTTCACCCTTACGGTAATGCGTAGTTTTTAGATTTTCAGCCATCCATATCTGGTTACCTATTTTCACGGTTTTATATACGTTACCATCGAAATCAGTTACAGTAAGTGGTTTTATATCTTTTTTACAGGAAAGCGCAGCCAGCAGCAACAGGGCTAAAGCAATAAATGAAACTCTTTTCATAGTTCAGTTTTTTATATCCAACATCAATATTAAAACCAAAAAATTCGGGTACGAGCTTTTTTCCGACGAGTGGTTGTTTTTGCAGGATGAATGTCACCCCGAGCTTGTCGAAGGGTGTAGTCGTACTTCGTTCAAAAGGTCTGCTTTGGAGACAAGCTCAACATGACGTTACAAAAAAATGCCCCGAAAATTATTTATATAACTTAAAACATCCAGATGTAATTGTTATAGAAGGATCTGGAATACCATTCACCCTGGCATCGGAGGCTGAGAATTTGCCTTTAATATAAGTTGCCGTATTTTCTTCTAATAAAAAAGTTCCCTTATGAAACACAGTTGTGGCTCCAAATCCATAATCAAAATCGTAAGAAGCACCGCCAGTTTCTAAATCCAGATTATAAGTTTGGCCTATAACAATTTCGGTGGGCCACTCAAACTCGAGATAAAACTGATCTCCATTCAGATCCTGAAAAGCATAATGTCTAAGACCTTGAGCAAAAACATCGTCTACCTGCTTATATAAATTACTGATAAATTTATTATTTCCGTTTTGAATCCAACATACATACTCAACTTGTTGTTCAGCGCAAGCACAATCCGTTATAACGTCTGTTTTATCCTTATTGCAGGCACTAAAAATTAAGAAAAGTAAAATCAAAGTGAGTGTATTTAGAGGTATTTTCATGTTGTTTTTTCTTTTTAAACGCTGGTATAGAACGCTTAGTATAGTGCAGGTTTTGGTATTTGAACATGGACGAGAGCGAGGGAAATTGCTAATAGTGATATACTTCACTCAGTTCATGATGACATATAGAAAAGAGATAATTAAATTAAATAATACCATGATTAATAAACCCGATTGCAGCGGTTAGCCCGCTTGCGGGCTTTGAGCGGAAAGCGGGGCAGGCGGTTTTTAATGCGATGAGGCTAACTGTTTTCAAAGAATTACCTGAAAGATTTTTCTCCTCATTGGAAATAAGGCATTTACTGTAACGAATTCATGTTCTCTTTATCTAAATTCAAAGTATCAATACATTCGTATGTTAAGCATCAGAAACATCGTAAAACAGTACGCCCAGCACCGTGCCCTCGATGGGGTAAGTATGGAAATTGAAAAAGGAAGCATCTTTGGTTTACTGGGGCCAAACGGGGCCGGTAAAACTTCGCTTATCCGTATTATTAACCAAATTACGGCCCCAGATGAAGGCGAAGTATATTTTAATGGCGAAAGGCTGAACCCCGACCATATTGCTAAAATTGGCTACCTGCCCGAAGAGCGTGGCTTATATAAGAAGATGACGATTGGCGAACAGGCCTTATACCTGGCACAATTGAAAGGACTTTCTAAAGCAGATGCCATTAAACGGATCAAATATTGGTTTGAGAAAATGGAGATGCAAAACTGGTGGGATAAAAAAGTAGAAGACCTGAGCAAAGGTATGCAGCAGAAAGTGCAGTTTGTAGCTACTGTTTTACACGACCCCGAATTAATCATTCTGGATGAACCCTTCTCGGGTTTCGATCCGGTAAATGCCGAATTGATAACCAAAGAAATTCTGGAACTAAACCAAAAAGGCGCCACTATTATTTTTTCTACCCACCGCATGGAATCGGTAGAGCAACTGTGCGACAGCATTGCCCTGATTAATCGTTCTCATAAAATTCTGGATGGTAAAGTAAAAGACATTAAAAACAGCTATCGCGATAATACTTTCAGCCTGCACTTTACCGGAAATTTTCCTGCAGCAAAAGACGGCCTGTACACCATAATAAAAGAACCTAAAGAACAAGAGGCTAGCGTAAAAATTGCAAATGGAAAAACCACTAACGACCTCCTCGCTTATTTATTACCTCATATTCAAATTACCGAATTGAAAGAAGTGATACCGAGCATCAACGATATTTTCATTCAGAAAGTAACCCAAAAAATCTCTTAATTATGAATAAGATCTTACTCATCATACAACGGGAATACCTGAGCAGGGTAAAAAAGAAATCGTTTTTATTGATGACTTTCCTGGTGCCGGCCTTAATTATTGGCATGTACGCTTTGGTAGCATACTTAACCATAAACGGGGGCGATAAAATAAATGAAATTAAGGTATACGACGATAGCGGCATTTTTGCAGGCAACTTTAAGAACGACCAGTCCATAAAGTTTTTCAGCGGCAATCTCAGCTTCGCGGAAGCAAAAAAAGAAGCGGCTGCAAGCGGCGAGGGCTTTGTGCTGCACATTCCGGCAGATATGAATCAAAAAGGGAGTGTGGAACTTTTTTCTAAAAAGAAGATCGGCCTTTCGGCATTGAACAACCTGGAACGCCAAATGAACGAAATTTTGCGAACCAAACAGCTAAAAGATGCCGGCATAGACCCTGGCACATTGGCACAGATTAAACCAGATGTAGCAATTGACGCTAAAGAATTAACGGCCGACGGCGAAAAAGACAGCAGTGCCGGAGCAGCCTATGCCATCGGCTTTGCCGCAGCCATATTGATATACATGTCGCTATTTATTTATGGCGCCCAGGTAATGCGTGGCGTAATTGAAGAAAAGACCAGCCGTATTGTAGAGGTGGTCATTTCATCGGTAAAACCTTTTCAATTAATGATGGGCAAAATTATAGGTATCGGGTTGGTAGGCTTAACCCAATTTACCCTTTGGATCGTACTTTCCACCACGCTGGTAGCTCCAGCCACCAAATTCTTAATGAAAGATAAAATAGAAGCGGTGAAGACAGAATTAAGTTCCACTACCAAACAAAGTAAAGTGGTGCAGCAAGCCAGCAGTAACCCCGCACAAAGCATTATCAATGCCATACAAACCCTTAACCTGCCTTATATTTTGGGCTGTTTTCTGGTTTACTTTTTAGGCGGATATTTAATTTACAGTGCCCTATTTGCGGCCGTAGGTTCGGCGGTTGATAACGAGACGGAAACACAGCAATTTATGCTGCCCATCACGCTGCCGCTGCTGTTCACCTACATTATGTCGTTCAGTTTTATTGTAAACAATCCGGATAGTACCCTGGCCTTTTGGATGAGTATCATTCCCCTCACCTCACCTATCGCCATGATGGTACGATTACCTTTCGGCGTGCCCGATTGGCAACTGGCTTTATCCATTTTCTTATTAATTGGCGGCTTTATGTTTACCACCTGGATCGCTTCGCGGATATACCGGGTAGGTATCCTGATGTATGGCAAAAAAGCCAATTTCAGAGAATTGGGTAAATGGTTATTTTATAAAGAGTAATGACCAGAGTGGTGGCACAACTTGAAGCCGTGCCACCACTCATTTACCTTTGGAGAATACAATGAAACATCTAGATCATAGATCCTTCGTTCTGGATGAGAACGTATTTTTAATAAACGATTCTTGACACAAGAAACAAATAGATAAATGAATACCACCAAACAGCATTTAATTGAAGCTGAAAAAAAGGCCTTACACCTGTTTAAGGTAATGGAAGAGCGATGCTTAATTGTACCCGGCAAAACCGAGTCTGAATTAAATGAAGAAGTTTTCCAGCTGGCCTTTGACTTATATGGCATTCAGAAATACTGGCATAAACGCATTATTCGTGCCGGCAAGAATACCTTGCTGCCCTACAATGAAAATCCGCCTAATTTAACCTTGCGGGATGACGAGATCTTATTCCTCGATTTCGGACCCATTTTTGAAGATTGGGAAGCCGATTTTGGCCGAACTTATGTCATCGGTTCAGACCCTACTAAATTAAAACTAAAGAACGATCTGGAGCCCATTTGGCAAGAATGTAAAGCCTATTATGACACTAAAACCTCGATGACCGGTGCCGAATATTACCATTACGTAGTTTCTGTGGCCAATAAATACGGTTGGGAGTTTGGCGGAGCCATGGCGGGACATATTATCGGGTATTTTCCGCACGAACGCCTGGAAAAGGAGATCAAAGACAATTACATACATCCTCAAAATCATCTGGACATGTTCGGCCCGGACCAATCAGGCAACCCGAGAGAATGGATATTGGAAATTCACTTAGTAGATAGGGAAAAAGAGATCGGTGGATTTTTTGAGCAGCTGTTAAGCGTTTAAACCGGGCTTTGTGTTCTTTCGGTCCGTGAGGACAAGAACCGAGGCAGATAGTATTGGGTTTTGCCAGTAAAAACACACCCCTAACCCCTCTCAAGAGGGGAATTTATGTCTGATTTACTTTTCTTAAGTAGCTTTTTTAGCGGAATTGTTTAAAAAGAGAAAAAGCGAGGGGCCGACCAAACGGCGGGCCTAGGGTAAAGGCCTAGTGTGGGGAAGCATCGTTTGGTCTTGATTTTTTCTTACCTTTTTGATCAAGCAAAAAGGTAAAAGAAAAGAGACCATTAAATAAACTCAAAATAGCAAGCGATTATGTTAATTTAATGAGTTCTTCATACAAACGATGCGTAGGCAAGCCTACCACATTGGTATAAGAACCAACTATCTTTTCGATTCCGATTAAGCCAATCCATTCCTGAATACCGTAGGCACCGGCCTTATCCATGGGTTGCCCGGTAGAGATATAATAACGTATTTGTTCGGGAGTCAGAGCTTTAAAATAAACCTCCGAAACTTCATAAAAAGAATGGTACTGATGATCTTTGAGCAGGCAAACACCGGTTATCACCTCGTGTTTACGGCCCGACAATAAAGAAAGTATCTCAAAAGCATGCTGCTCATTCTCGGGCTTACCTAATATCTGATCGCCAACTACCACCAGCGTATCGGCAGTAATTACAATTTCGTTGGTGATATCTTCGTCAAATGCCTTTGCTTTCTTTTCGGCAATATAAAGGGCTACTTCGGCCGGGTTGAGTGCTTCCGGATAACTTTCGTCTACCTCTTTTAAAACTACACGAAAATCCAGACCCAAAAGGCTTAATAATTCTTGTCGTCGAGGCGATTTAGAAGCGAGAATAAGGGGAGGGATATTCATGAGATTTATCCTTGTGCAGAAGGGTTTTCGTCAAGCCAGAGGCCTTGCACTTTTAATACTTTTTCTACCACATCGCGAACACAGGCCTCACCTCCTTTTTTAGGAGAAATATATTGCGAAATGGCTTTGATCTCTTCGGCGGCATCAGCCGGGCAAGTAGGTAATCCTACCTTTTGCATCACCTGCAAATCGGGGATATCATCGCCCATATATAAAATATCATCCGACGATAAGTCGTAAGTCAGCAAGAATTCGTCGTAGGCATCTATCTTAGATTCCACACCGATATAAATATCCTGAATACCCAAACCTTTTAAACGGCTTACCACGCTTTGAGAGCGCCCGCCAGAAATGATAGCGATCTGAAAACCCCGCTTTATGGCCAGCTGCAAAGCATAACCATCTTTAATATTAAAACGACGCAATTGCTCCCCGGTTTCAGTAACATGAACGGTACCATCGGTCAATACACCGTCGACATCGAAAATGAAAGCCTTTATCTGGGAGAGTTTCTCAAGCATGAGCCTTGTATTTATTTGTCAATTTGTCGATATGATAATTTGTCGATGTCTTGATTGTCTAATCGACAAATGGGCTAATTGAGAAATCGGATTATTGATTATCCCGCCATTCGTACACCCAGGCCGACTGGATCTGCTCCAGGTGGCCTTCATTGCACTCTTCGCGTTTACCTGCAAAAGAAGGCAGGCTCAATACCCACTCCATTAATTCGGTGAAACGGATGCGGTAAATTCGAGATTCGCCAAACTCATCGCCAAATTTCTCATATAAACCCATGGCAATATCTTCATAATCGTTCCAATGAATAGGTAAAGCGTATTTATCTTGCATCATAATTAATGTCCTAAAAACTGACTTTGGTCGGGTAAAGTTACTTCAATATCGCCGTCGATAGCCACACACTGGCAGCCCAAACGGGAATTAATTCGTGGATTAACGGCACGATCGATAAAATCTTCTTCTTTATCAGAAATTTCCTGTAAGTGTTCCATACCCTTATTCACATAAATATGGCAGGTACTGCAGCCGCAAACGCCGCCGCAATTGTGCTGCAGCTCAATACCGTTATCCATACACACATCTAACACAGAATCGCCTTTGGCAATATCTAGCACCACCGGCTTGTGATCGGCTTCTTCGAAATTGATCTTAACTTTAAAAATGTTCATCTCAGCGCAAAAATAAAAAAATTAGGCGGGCAAGCCGAACCCTATTGTAAATTGACTATGCTCTGACTAAGCAAGCGGTATATTTCCTGCAGATGGGGCTGTTGTTTTAACAGTTCTAGGTGTTTGGCCAGCGTTTTCATATCTTCCCTTATAGCAGGGCCGGTTTGCACTTCAGCTGGCAAATGATCTTGCACCTTGGCAGCCGTTTCGGCAATCAGTGGTCTTAACAGATCGAAATCGAGCTGATGCCTGGCCAGTAATTGCTGTGCCAAGGCATACAAATGGTTGCTGAAATTGCAGGCGAAAACTGCTGAAATATGCAAAGCCATGCGCTGTTTCGAGCTCATTACAATCACCTTACGGGATATTTTTTCAGCTAAAGTTTGCAAAACAGCCAATACTTCGGGGCTATTAGCTTCTAAAGCTAAAGGAACAGCGGTAAAATCTACCGATTTTCCAAAGGAGAAAGTCTGCAAAGGGTAAAATACACCTATACGGTCGGAAGCAGGATTTAAAACATCCATTGGCGTTGAACCGGAGGTATGAACCACTATTTTGCCCGGCAAATTTAAAGACCCCGCCAATGCGGCAATGGCATCGTCATTAACGGAAATGATATACAGATCGGCATCTTTTCGCAAATCAGCAGTGTTACTGATGGCTGCGGTGCTTAATTTATTCGCTAAAGCGGATGCATGCGCCTCGGTAGGGCTGTAAACCTGAATAATTTCTTCTCCTGCCTGCTTTAAAGCCTGGCCCAGTTGTGTGGCCACCCGGCCGCTGCCCAGCAGGATAATTTTCATATTAAACGGTTTTAAGCTCTTTCTTTCTACGTAAAATAGACAGTAAAAATCCGATGGTCATGAGAATGGCCCCGCCCCAGAATAAATTGATGTATGGGAACATAATGGCTTTCATTACGATCCATTTCTTTTCGGCCTTTGGCTTTTGGAAAACGGTGAGTTCCAATTTATTCTGATTTGGCAACACATTGGTAAACCGGAGTTTCAGTCCTAATTCGTCTATGGTTTTACCAAAATCGTAGGTATTGCCAGATTTGATGAGAAATATAGGCTCTACCTGATAAGTGTTTTTGGCATCTTTTACTTCTAAAGTTAAGGCTACAGCTACATCGCCTTTGCTTAGCGGCATGTTCTGTACCTTGGCATTACGGTTAACCGATTTTACCACTATTACCGCATCGCGAACTCGAATGGTATCGCCCAGGCTAACCTGATAAATAGCAGGCTTGCCAAAATCTTCTTCATCAGAGTGTCCCTCATGCGCTTCGTGTTCTTCTTTTTTCAAAGGCACGCTGCTTACGTGGGTATAAATATCTTTGAGCAAATAATGGCGGGTATCTGGCGAAGCAATGATCTGACGCATCTTGACATTTTGCTGTGCATTAGGATACAGATCAAAATCTTCGGTCACTTTGCCGGTCTTTTCATCAATCACTTTATAATTTACCCGATACAAGGTATTAGGCCCGCTTACTGAATCGCCAAGGTAAGTAACGGTATAAGGGTCCATTTTTACTGGCTCATTGATATACAGAATGATATTTTCTCTCGGATTATTGTCTTTGGCAAATTGATCGCCAAAACCAATTCCGGTGTTATTGATAGAAACCGTACGGCTGGTAGCAGCGGCTACCATAGCCCCGATCAATAAAAATCCAAAACCGATATGCGCCATGGCCGAACCGGCCAGTTTCCATTTGCCTTTAATGGCGTCGTAAAGAATATTGCCATTGGCCACTACCGAAAACAAGGCTGCAAAAGTAAGCAGCAGGAACATCGGGTTTGGATAAATACCGGTTACATATCCCGCGAAAGCGGTAAGCACAGCGGCAATAATTACCGCACGAATAACGGCAGGATAGAATTTTTTAGCGTCGGTATTTTTGTATTTCAGGAACTGTGCAAAGCCCGAAATTAAAGCGATTATGAGCGCAAAAGGCAATTGCCATTTGTTATAATGCTGGATTACATTGGTTGGCGGAGCAATATTGGTACCGAATGCTTTATTGAAAACCGGAATAGAGGTGGTGATTAGAATTTGCAGGCAGGCCAGGGTAAGAATGAGAGCGCCAATAAACAGCAAGAATTCGCGTGAATAGGTTTCCTCTTCTTTTTTAGAAATAGGCAATTCTTTCCAGCGAACAAAAATAAGCACATAAGACAGCGTTTTAAACACACCGATATAAATGAACAATTGCCAGAACATGCCCAGATCGGTGAATGAATGCACCGACGATTCTCCTAAAATACCACTACGAGTAAGGAATGAGGCATATAATACCAGCACAAAACTCACTACCGTAAGGAATACGCTGGTGAAATAGGCATGACCAGAATTTTTATAAGCGATCATCACATGGACAGCAGCTATTAAGGTGATCCATGGAAAAATAGAAGCATTTTCAACCGGATCCCAAGCCCAGAAACCGCCAAAATTTAAAGCTTCGTAAGCCCAGAAAGAACCCATAATTATACCGGCCCCTAAAATCATGACGGCAAATAGCGCCCAAGGCAGGGCTACATTAATCCACTCGGCATAGCGTTTCTGCCATAAGCCTGCAACTGCAAAAGCAAAAGGCACCACCATAGCGGCAAAACCCAGAAACAGGGTAGGCGGGTGAATTACCATCCAGTAATTTTGCAATAATGGATTTAATCCGTTACCATCGCTAATGAGGCTTAAATAATCGGGGCGTGAAAAAATTGGGGCCTGCATGGCATCTCTTAGCAAGATGAATGGCGAACTTCCTACACGAATTCCTAGCACCTCTACACCCAATAGCATAGAAGCTAAGAACACTTGCGAAAGCATTACGATGGTCATTACCGGGCTTTCCCAACTTTTAGCCCTGAAAAATAGAATTAAGCCTAAAACCGATTGCCAAAAGGTCCAGAGCCAGAAACTACCCTCCTGCCCTTCCCAGAAACTGGAAATGATATAATATACTGGCAGCGAACGCGAAGAATGCGCCCAAGCGTAGTGATATTCGAAAAGGTGATTGTAAATGATATAGTAAAGACAGCTTCCTATACCTATAACAGCCAGTAAATTAACCAAATAAGCTGTCCGGGCAATTTTCAGCCAGGAATCGTCTGCCTTGTCTTTTAAAGTATGAAAATAATAACTAATAGTGGCTAACAAGGCCGTACCGAAAGATAAAACGACAAAAAATTGGCCTAATTTACCCGGCAAAAGGTGTTCTCCTAAAAAAACGGTATCCATTTCTTAATTAGCTTTTTACGGTGGCAGGAGCACTTACTTCTACCTGATCTTTATTGTATTTAGAAGGGCATTTCATCAAAATTTTGGAGGCCTTAAATTCTCCATTAACCATTTTACCGGTCAATACAATTTGTTCAGATTTTTCAAAATCTTGCGGCTTGGTACCGGCAAAAACAATTTTACATTCCTGCCCTTGGTTATCTTTTACATAGAATGAAAAGTAATTGGCATCTTGCTGCGGATTGTAAACCATTTCCTTTTGCAGATCTAACTGGCCAACAACATGCAATTCTGCCTCTGTTTTTTCGGCATCTTTAAAGTTTCCGTAAGTGCTGGAATCGGCATAGGTGCTGATAATTACCCCAATGGCTACCGCGATGATAATAATTCCAATAATGGCGCTTTTCTTCATAAAATAGATTTTTAAAAAATCGTAAAATGATGCTGCAAAAATACGCATTATCCTTTTCAGCGATGTAACAATTCGGCGATTTCTTAGCCTTTAAATTGTCATCAAATATTCAATAAAACAAAAAAGGGATATCGAAAAATCGACACCCCTTTCCCTTTTATCATTTAAGAACAAATTATGGCCAAATACCCATGTTCATATAAGAAATGGCCACTTTATCAATTGAGCTTACAAATGCGGCAGTACGTAGGGTCTCAATTTTTTTATTGGCAACTTTCACATCACGAATTTCGTGATAAGAACGAATCATGGTATCTTCCAAACCAGAGTTTACCAATTCTAATTCTGAAGCACCTTTAATGATCATGCTACGCTGATCGGCAGTTAAAGCTACTCCAGTAGTAGATTCGATCACATTTACCAAAGTTTGATTGGCATTTTCTTCATAGCGTTTATCCATACGTCCAAAAGCTACGTGCGACAGGTTTTTTAACCACTCGAAGTAAGAAACGGTTACCCCTCCGGCATTGCAATACATATCTGGAATAATAATTCCGCCACGCTTTACAAAAATAACCTCAGCTCCCGGTGTAGTTGGACCATTAGCGCCCTCGGCAATAATTTTAGCATGGATACGGCCTACATTTTCTTCAGTGATCTGATTCTCCAAAGCAGCCGGAACCAAAATATCGCAAGGCTGCTCTAAACCTTCTGAAGAAACTTTGAATTCTTTTTTAGCTCCTTTAAATCCTAATATCGAACCGGTGGCCTTACGATGGTTAAATACTTCATCAATATCTAAACCATTCTCATTATAAATAGACCCTTCATATTCGCAAAGGCCAACAATAATAGCACCAAATTCAGCTAAAAATTTAGCAGAATGATAACCCACATTACCTAAACCCTGCACAATTACTCTTTTACCTTCCAAACCTGGCGTAAGGCCTAAGGCTTTCATGTCTTCGGCTACATTTACACACTCCCTAACCGATAAGGCAACCCCGCGGCCGGTGGCTTCTCTGCGGCCCGCAATACCATGCAGTGCAATAGGTTTACCGGTAACACAACCCAGGGCATCTAACTGGCCAGGGTTCATGGTCTGATAGGTATCGGCAATCCAGCTCATTTCGCGTTCGCCAGATCCATAATCAGGAGCAGGCACATCTATACCCGGGCCAATAAAATTCTTCTTTGCTAATTCTACCGTATAGCGGCGGGTAATGTTTTCCAGCTCGGCAACGGTATAATTTTTTGGATTAATTTTAATACCACCTTTTGCTCCACCAAATGGAACATTTACGATGGCACATTTATAAGTCATTAAAGCGGCCAAAGCCATTACTTCATCTTCGTTTACCATTTCGCTATAACGAATACCTCCTTTGGTAGGCGATTTATGATGTGAATGTTCTACTCTCCAGGCATCTATCACCTCAAACCCATTTCCTTTACGAATAGGAAAACGGAAACGATACACACTATTACAAGATTTTATTTGATCTAATAAGCCGGCAGGGTGCTTGGTAAACTGAGCGGCATGATCAAAAAACTGACACACATCACCGAAAAAACTTATTTCCTGATGTGCAGATCCCTTTGCATTAGACATAACTTGAATGTTTTTATAGAATTGATTAGCTTATTTTGATGCAAATTTGAATTAAAAAAACCCAAACCTGCAAATAAAAAATTCTTAGTGTATAGCATACACCACACTGTTATTGGGGGAAAAATTGGGTTTAAAAGTTTTAAAGCTGATTTTTGGGCTATTTCTGATTTTCAATTTTTGTGATCCTTCTATCTATACCGAACAGATAGATCAACAAACCGATAAACAGAATACTCACTACGGCAACCACTACATAAATCATCCCCGAGGCTCTTAAACGATCAGCCATTTCCACTTCGGGAGTAGTTTGTGCTAGGGAAACGCTCAAAAAACAAATCATGGCCAACGAAGTACTCAGTAATTTTTTCATCTTCAATCTAATTAGAACTCTTTTCAATTAATCTTAAACGGTATTTTAAAGTAGCCACCCAAACCCCAATTAATATCCAGCCTAAAACTGCCGGATAGAATACTAAACGCATATGATTGTCTAAATCGTATGAGTTAAAGCCCGGATTACCCCCGTTGCCCGGATGCAGCGAATCGGTCATGCGGGGCAGAATAAACAGCAGCACCACCATTACCGGAAAAGCGAAAATATTATACACGGCAGAAATGCGGGCTCTTTTCTGTTCCTCATCCAGCGAACTTCTTAATACAATGTAAGCCAGGTACATCAGTGTAGAAATGGCCGCACTGTTCAGCTTTGGATCATTTGGCCAGGGAGCACCCCAGGTGTAATTAGCCCAAATCATACCGGTAGCCAAACCCATAAATCCGAAAACAATACCGGTATTTACCATTTCTACCGCCATCAGATCGTGCTTCTCATCGCCGGAGGCTAAATATTTAATACTATAACTTACAGAAATGAGGTACAAAAAGATCATGGTAAACCACATCGGAACGTGGAAATACAAATTACGGATGCTTTCGTGCAGAATAGGCAGGCGTGGAACTTCAATCAGAAAGCCGGCTATTACCGAGTATATTAGGAGAACTGAGGCTAATATTTTCCACCAGTTTTTATTCATAGTATCTTGCTATTAATCACGCCAAAGGTAAGGAAATATCAATAAAGAAACCGTGGTAACCAATACATTAATAGCAGCTAAAATAAGCACTTCATCATAGCTGCTACCGCGATCTAAACCATCCATGGCATTTTTAGAAAGTTTAATTAACAACATCAGCAAGGGGATAATTACCGGAAAACTTAGCACAGCCATCAGCGTTCCGCTATTATTAGCCTTAGCGGCGATGCCCGATATCATGGTAAACACACTAGCAAAACTGAAGCTACCCAGTAAAACAGCCAGCAGATAAAGTGGTATATCGCCCACTGGGTTGCTGAATACCACAGCATAAAAAAACAAGGCCAGGGTAGACAAAAGCAACATCAACAAAATATTATAAATAATTTTAGATAAGATGATAGCCTGCGGCGATGCCAGGGTGTATAAATAAAGCTGTCGGCCCTTGCTTTCCTGCACAAAACTTTTGCTTATGGCATTAATAGAAGCAAAAAGCATAATGATCCAGAACAGGGCATTCCAGGTAACAGGCTGTATGGTACGAAAAGACAGGTAGCAAACAAAAATGGTAGACACCACATAAAGCAGAATACCATTTAAGGCATAGCGGGAGCGCCATTCTAAAATAATTTCCTTGCTTAGTAGTGCCTGTACCTGTTTAAATAAAGTCATCGGTCACAAAGATAAATCTTTTAGCGGGTCTAAGTATCTTGCAGAATAATTAGCTAAATTGAATAACCATGTACGCCTCTAACCTTTCCACACCTATCGGCAATCTGCTCATTGAAGCCAATGAAGAGGCGGTATTTAGTATCGAATTTAAAGAGCCCTTAGCGGAATTGCCAAACGAACTAACCGTATTAGCGAAAGTACAATTAGAAGATTATTTCAATGGCAAAACCATGGAATTCGTTTTCCCAATGCAGCAGCCGGGCAGCGATTTTCAGCAAGCCGTTTGGCAGGAACTCCTGCAAATTAAGGCAGGGTACCCCATCAGCTATGCGGCCTTATCGCAAAAAATGAATAATCCGCTGGCCATACGAGCCATAGCGGCTACCAATGGCAAGAATAAGCTAGCCATTGTAGTACCCTGCCATCGGGTTATAGGCAGCAATGGCGACCTGGTGGGCTATGCCGGCGGCCTGTGGCGCAAACAATGGTTACTAAACCACGAAGCACAAATAACCGGTATTGGCCAAACTTCCTTATTTTTATAATATGAACCCTTATCTGGAAATTATTTTACGCAGTGCCGCCGTTTACGGATTTATGGTACTGGCCCTCCGAATATTTGGCAAAAAAGAACTTTCGCAGCTCTCAACCACCGACCTGGTTTTCATCATACTGATCAGCAATTCGGTGCAAAACGCCATGGTAGGTGCCGATTCTTCGCTCGGGGGTGGACTAGTAGCTGCCTTGGTGCTCTTTAGCTTAAACTATGCGCTTAAGCTCATTATGTACCGTTCGGCAAAAATCAAGGCCTTAATAGAAGATAAACCGGTAATACTTATTCATGATGGCAAAATAGATGTAGATCATTTATACCGTAACCGGATAAGTGTAGAAGAACTACAGCAGGCCGTACGCGAACATGGCGTACAGGAAACCGGAGAAGTAAAACTGGCCATTTTGGAAGTAGATGGCAATATCAGCGTAATTTCTGGCGAAGGCAGCAACCTGAAACAAAGCCGCCACAAGTACCGCCGGCTACATAAAACCCTCACCAGAGGCGCTTAAACCGGCAGGTGCGGATCGACGATTTTAAACCAAAGCGGCGGAACCAAAGCCGGCAAGAACATGCTCGAATAACCGCCCGGCAGAACCGGACTCTTTTCGTATGAAACTAACGTGTTAAACGGCTTGGCTGCATGAAAATGATGGTCGGCATGACGGCTCAAATCAATTAAAAAATAACGGCTAACTATACGGTCACTCTGCCAGGAATGCATTTCATTTACCCTTTCTTTCTCTGCTCTGCTTAAGCCATAATGCTCTATATAATTGGTATACTCCAATAAAATATTAGCTAATACTGCCTGCAAAAGCACCGCTAAAGCCACATAAAAGCTCAGAAAACACCAGAGCAAGCCTAAAACTAAAAGCATTCCGGCAAAAACAGCCACAACATAATTATGCATCCCGTAAGACCATCTGCCCGATTGTTGTAAACGGCTTTTTTCTAATGCCAAAGATTGACTGATTTGCCCGCTAAAGGAGCGCAACAGGTAAGCATAAAAAGTTTCGCCTGCACGTGCCGTTACCGGATCGGCCACAGTACCCACCGATTTATGGTGAACACGTAGGTGATGCACATAGAAATAAGGGTTAAACACCGAAAAAAGTAGTACCCTGCCTAAAAAATTCCAGAACCGATCCTTTTTATGAATTAATTCATGAGCCGTTACAATACCTAAACTGCCTGCAGCGGTTCCGGTAGAAAGTGCAGCCGCCAGTACCCAATATCCCGTTAGGATGCCATTATAAACTCCGTAAATTAAACTACCAATGGCCACAAACTGACTCAGCACTACCAGAAGCATCAGCAGATCGGGCACTACATTATCAGCGCCGGCTACATTACTTTTATTTTCCGGAAGCAGCAATTCGGCCATACCCAGAATCACGAAAGTGAAAGCAAAATTGAGTAGGCTATAATAAGAGCCATTCAAATTTCCAATAAGCACCAAACTCACCGGAATGAGGTTGATAAAATATTTCCAATTACGCCAGGGGTTATATTGCAGAGCTTTCATCTTCAAGCGTTTACATGAAGATAAATAAAAATGTGTGATAACAGTAAATTTATTGTTCGCCCACCTTCAGGTCCATCTTTTCGGCAAAATGAGCGCAATAATCACGCAAATCGCCTATAATGGCCTCTTCGCCGGTAGCCCGCAAAAAGCTGTCGCCCATGGTTTGCAGAGTTTCATAGAAAAACCGCTTCATCTCATCGGTAGGCATATCTTTCGTCCACAGGTCAATACGCAAAGAGTTTTTATAATTGTGATCCCATAAAGCCAGCATCATCGATTTAACAGGTAAGGCCTCTTTATTTTGCGAATCGGTAGATTCCCAAAGGATGTTTTCGGGTATATTCTGATCGTCTAATTCGATGGTGAGTTTAATTTCAGCTTTTTTCATATTATTCCATTCCTTTTAAAGTTTACTATCATATTTAGGGTCCTCAAACTCTACTTCCGAAGGTTGCCAATTTTCATCGCTATTAATTGCAGCAATCAGCGATTTTAAATGCTTTTTAACCCCCAACTGGGTAAAATCAATACAAATCAAATCAAAAGGATCGTCAAATTGAAACGATGCAATAGTAGCAGCATACCAAAACCCTTCGTTAAAATTAGTATGTGATGTAGTAATTGGAGATTGTTTATAGTCAAATTCCAAACCGGTAATAACCTCTTCCTCTATACCTCTGTCAACTATACATTCATCAAAAAGCTGTTCGGTTAGGTCTCCATTTCTTCCTGCTGAACAAATATAGACAGCCTTCTTGTCTAAACAGATTTGGATAACTGGCTGGAGAACTTCTATCCCATCTTCATCAGAAATGGTAAATACAGCCCATAATTGTCCAGATAAGCAATCAGACCAATTCCGCTCTTTATTAATATTAAGATAACAAACCCTGCAATCTTCTATTTGTCCTAATACTTCCATCATGAAAACCGTTCAAAAACTATTTGTTTATTATAAAGATTACCAGGACCACAAAGATGAGGAATAGCCCCTCAACAATCCAAATTTGTTTCAGACTGGTTAGTTTAAACCGGAACAACAAGTCAGAAAGCACCAACAGAATCAACAAACCTATTAAAGGCAAGGCCCCCAAGGTGCGCCATCCGGTGCTGTCGGCAAAAATAAAAAGGTAAGCTACCGAGATTAATAGCAAAGCACTAATTATATTTAGCGGCGTAAAACGAATATTCTTCATGCGGAAGCAAAGGTAGTTTATTTACCCCGTCATACCGGCCTGCGCCGATCAAAAATCAGGTCATCTCGAATAGATCTTCTTCGCCGTAGTAAACACATAAGGCAAATTAGTACTGCAATTACAATCGCGGGTTTCTACAGCAATAGTGGTATTGTTTTCCATTTTAACCAGGAAAGAATTATTCGGAAAACCACCTCCGTTTAAAAATAAAGGATCGTAACAATAGATCTTGCCATCAGGTTTCACATCTACGAAAGCCCTGTTGATCTGCCCCGTATTTTGCTGATCGAATTTCCAATAACCGGGACCAAAAACCGGCTGTGAGTTGCCAAAAGAAATACGCAATTGAGCAGGGTTAATGTAGTTTTTTACAAAAGCTATATTATTGATCTCGGGCTCTTTAGCAAACCCCTGTTGTATCCAATTTCCCTGCAAGGTACCGGCCACATCATGATTCCATTCGCCCGCAAGTGGTAAAGCGGTTCTCTTTATACCATCATATTCAGCATTTGGGGCACCCATTATCCGGCTTTCTAAATCGGCACGTATACTGGCCGTAAAATATGCTAATGGCGATACTGGCTCATTATTTACAAACATACCCAAATCTAAAGCCTGCTGGCCTTGAACCATATTACTATAACCGATAATTTCGCCCGAAATCACCTCCATCGAAACACTTTTACGGCAAGCTTTCACTATTCCGGCACCAACCTGATACTGTTCACAAGCAGAGTAATTACCAAAAGCAGCCTTCAATTTAGGCGATAATTGAGAAATATGCCCAAAAACCAGCGTCGATTCTCCGTTTACACCAAAACTGATCGCATAATCTGAAGTTTCGTCTACCTCACCGGGATTATAGATATTGCCCCTTAGTTCCGTAATGTGCAAATTACCTGGAGCATAAATTATAACCGGCGAAACCGCTTTCTCATAATACAAACCCATATGATCGTTCGGAAAAATATGCCCCGGCGGACTCACAAAACCCATAGGCACCAAGGCCGTAAACTCATTCATAGCAATGGGCAAGTGGTCTAAACTATTTAGTTTCACATAAAATTTAGAATTGTTCTTTCTACAGGCAATGATAAAAATGCCAAGCAAAATTCCAATAATCAGCAGTACGAAGGTTTTTTTCATCTTTGTATTTAACTATAAGGTAAATACGCGGATAAACGAAATTTATTGTTCAGACATAGAAATTTCTCTGAATCACAAAAAATACTTGCCGTATTTATTTATCGAATTTTTTTGATTTCCCTTTAAAAGGTTTCGCTTTCGCGGATGACTTAGCGCCCGGTTTAGGACGGTCGCCTTTGGTGTTTTTGAGTTTCTTTTCGTGAAAAGCCCCCTTAAAGTCGGGATTCTCTTTACGCTTCTGCATATCAATTTCGCGAGCCATGGCCTGACGTTCGGCATAAGGCGTTTCTTCAATAAATACTCCCTCCGGGATATCGGCCTTAGGAATAGACTGACGAATAAGCTTCTCGATTTTCTTGATATAATATTCTTCCGATTCGGTACAGAAAGTAATGGCATCGCCGCTTTTATAGGCACGGCCGGTACGGCCAATGCGATGCACATAATCTTCAATCACAATAGGCACATCGAAATTGATTACATGGCTCACATCGGCCACATCTAAGCCACGGGCAGCCACATCTGTAGCTACCAGAATGCGCACCTCACCTTCTTTAAAAGCCTGAATAGAATTAATCCGGGTATTCTGCCCTTTGTTGGCATGAATTACCCGCAACTGATCTCCCGGGTAACGGCGCTCTAGGTAATGAAAAATATTATCGGCTACCGTTTTAGTTTTGCAGAAAATAATAAGCCGGTGAAATTGCTCATCGTCCTTTAATAAATGCTGCAATAGGTTTAGCTTGGTTTTCAAGTTGGGCACCGCATACATAACCTGCTTTACCGTATGGGCAGTAGTAGCCTGAGGAGCCACTTCAATCAGCAAGGGAAATTTCAGGAAATCGCCGGCAATTTTATGAACCAGCTCACTCATGGTAGCCGAGAAGAGTAAGTTCTGCCGCTTACGGGGCACCACCTCCAAAATCCGGTGTATAGAACCAATAAAGCCCATATCTACCATTTTATCGGCCTCATCCATTACCAGAAACTGCAAATATTTGGTATTAATATGTCCGGCAAGGTACAGATCAAGAAAACGGCCCGGAGTAGCCACCAAAATATCTACCCCTTTTTGCAATTGCGCAATCTGTGTTTTAGGGCCCAAGCCACCATAAAGTACCACCGTTCTCAGGTCGGTGTATTTAGCAAAAAGCGTGATCTGTTCCTCTATCTGCATGGCCAGCTCCCGGGTGGGTGCTAGTATGAGGGCACGGGCATGTTCGCCCTGAGCATATTTTAGTTTCATGAGCATAGGCAACACAAAAGCCGCGGTTTTACCCGTACCCGTTTGTGCCACACCCATGATATCCTGCCCCGACAAAATAGGCGCAATAGCCTTCTGCTGAATAGGTGTAGGCTGCGTATAACCCGCCTCTGCCACCGCATTAAGTATTTGTCGGTTCAGTTTAAAATCCTCAAAAGTTTGAGCCATAGCCGCAAAGATAAGCTTTTGCAAAGCAGCTCAGCGGAAAATATTCCGGCAACTACCAAAAATGTAGTATTCCGTGTTAACTTTGTTATTAAAGTTGCAGGTTTTAGGTTGTAAGTTGTAGGGGATAATTTAAAAGTCGAGAAAACCGGAAGTATAAAAAAATAATACACCCAGTCTAAATACTAATTATAATGTACTAAATACTTAATAAACAACACGCAACTCAAAACTTACAACCCGCAACTAACATGTCCACCATCCTCATTAAATCTGCAACACTGGTAAACGAAGGAAAGATCTACGTAGCCGATGTGTTCATCAAAAACGGGAAGATCGTAAAGATTGGGCCGCAACTAAATGAAAATGCCGACCAGCAGATCAATGCCGAAGGACAATACCTTTTCCCGGGGGCTATAGATGATCAGGTACATTTCAGAGAACCGGGCCTAACCCATAAGGCCGATATCTATACCGAAAGCCGGGCAGCCGTAGCCGGAGGAATTACCTCCTTTATGGAAATGCCAAATACCGTACCCAACACTTTAACACAAGAATTACTCGAAGAAAAATATCAGCTGGCGGCTCAAAAATCTTTAGCCAACTACTCATTTTTTATGGGAGCATCCAACGATAACTTAGAGGAAGTCAAAAAAACGAATGTAAAAAAGGTCTGCGGCATCAAAGTTTTTATGGGTTCCTCTACCGGCAACATGCTGGTAGATAATGAGCAGGCCTTAGAAAATCTATTCCGCCATGCCCCCACCCTGATCGCTTCGCATTGCGAAGACGAAGCCACCATACGCCACCATTTAGAAAGCTATAAAGCCCAAAACAAAGAACTGACCATCGACATGCACCCGCTCATCCGTTCGGCCGATGCCTGCTACCTGTCTTCTTCTAAAGCAGTAGCACTGGCCCAACAAACCGGGGCCCGTTTGCATATTCTCCATATCTCTACAGCCAAAGAGCTCGGACTGTTCCGGAACGACATCCCGCTAGGAGAGAAAAAAATAACGGCAGAGGCCTGTATTCATCACCTTTGGTTTTCTGATGCCGACTATGCCGAGAAGGGCAACCTCATTAAATGGAACCCGGCCATTAAAACCGTTGCCGACCGCGAAGCTATTTTTCAGGCTGTACTCGATAACCGCATCGATGTAATTGCTACTGACCATGCCCCCCATACCGCCGAAGAAAAAGCACAGTCCTATGCGCAAGCCCCTTCGGGCGGGCCTTTGGTACAGCATGCCTTGGTCGCGATGCTGGAGTTTTACCATCAGGGAAAAATAAGCCTCGAAAAAATAGTAGAGAAAATGGCGCACCATCCGGCTATACTTTTTAATATCGAAGAACGCGGTTTCATCCGCGAAGGCTATTGGGCCGATCTGGTTTTGGTAAACCTGAACCAGCCTTGGACCGTAAGCCCGTCTAACATTTTATCTAAATGCGGCTGGAGCCCTTTTAGCCAGCAGCAATTCCAGTCGGCAGTAACCCATACCCTTGTTTCCGGCAAGCTCGTTTACGAACATGGACAGCTGCATGAAGTGGGTTCGGGGCAAAGGCTTTTGTTTAATAGATAGATAGTAGTGAGTACATAGTATTGAGCATTAAGACAGCAAGTCCAGACGAAAAAATTCCTAAGTCTTGCGGACTATTCACCTTATACTTTCAACCCAAAACCTACAACTTCAAAACCATGACTCTCATCGATAAAACCGTAGTTTTTGTAAAAGAAACCCTGAAAGAGGCCGAAGGCGGTCACGACTGGTGGCATATTTACCGGGTATGGAAATCGGCCAGGCAGCTGGCTAAAACAGAAGAAGTAGACTTAGTGGTGGTAGAACTGGGCGCCTTGCTGCACGACATTGCCGATTCTAAATTCCACAACGGCGACGAAGAGATCGGCCCGCGGAAAGCACGTGAATTTCTGACCTCGCTGAGCGTGGAGGAACCCATCATTGAACACGTAGCACAAATTATTGCGCACATTTCATTCAAAGGGGGCAAAGAAGCACAGGCGTTTAAATCGCCGGAACTGGATGTGATACAAGATGCCGACCGACTAGACGCCTTAGGCGCCATCGGCATAGCCCGTACGTTCAGTTATGGCGGCTATAAAAACCGCGAAATCTACAATCCGGAAATCGAGCCCAACCTCAACCTGAGCAAAGAAGAATATAAAAACAGCACGGCACCCAGCATCAATCACTTCTACGAAAAGCTGCTGCTACTTAAAGACCGCATGAACACCGCCAGCGGCAAAGCCATGGCCCAACAGCGCCACCAGTTTATGGAAAACTTCCTCGAGCAATTTTACCAGGAATGGCAAGGAGAGGTTTAGGATATTTATGTTTAGTGTCAAAATTTGTGATTAAGCGCTAGCTATTTTTTCGATACTCTTCCTTTTGTCATCCAGTCCACGGGACTGGATGACAAAAGAACCCTTCAACCTAAACCCGATTGAAGCGGCAGCGAAGCTATAGCGTAAAGCGGGGCTAAAGAAACCGAGAGCCCCTGTCTCAACGTTTTCATATTTTCTGTCAGGATTTTGATTCATGGACAAGCGCTCTCCGATCCGAAGGATCCCTTTGGGAAGGAGTTCCTTGAACCACAGAAATCCTATAGAAAAGATGACAAAATGCTCTCGAATCCAAACTAATGACTCAAGACTGACGACTCCGAACTCATCGGCTGCAAATAGAATCAATCTAAATAGTTACCTTTGTGCTTCTAAAAAAGCATCATATGGCCATCGTTCCTATTAATTTAGCTACCGGATCTTTACAAAAAGAAGAACTCATTGTGGGTATCGACCTCGGTACCACCAACAGTCTGGTGGCTTTTATTAATCCGGAGGGCAACCCGCAGGTCATTAACGATACCGGAAAGGGCCTTTTAGTACCTTCTATAGTCCATTTTGCAGCAAATGGCAGTGTAGTGGTGGGCAACGAGGCTAAAGAATGCTTACTAAGCGAACCAGAGAACACCATATTCTCAGTAAAACGACTATTGGGCCGTTCTTATCAGGATATTGCCCGCTACCGCGATTTCTTTTCCTATAAAGTGATTGATGATGACACCGAAAGCCTGGTAAAGATCAAAGTAGGCGATAAATTTTACACCCCTATCGAGCTTTCGGGCTTAATTCTAAAAGAACTAAAAGAGCGTGCCGAACATGCCCTTAAAATACCAGTAAACCGGGCAGTAATTACCGTGCCCGCCTACTTTAACGACAGTCAGCGCCAGGCCACCCGCGATGCAGGCAAACTGGCCGGATTAGATGTATTACGCATTGTGAACGAACCTACGGCCGCTTCGCTGGCCTATGGCCTGGGCCTTAAACCGGAAGAGGAAAAGACCATTGCAGTATACGATCTGGGTGGTGGCACCTTCGATGTATCCATCCTGAAAATACAGAACGGCATTTTTGAAGTGCTGGCCACCAATGGCGACACCTTTTTAGGCGGCGATGATTTTGACCAGGCCATTCTAAACTACTGGATAGTGCAAAATAATTTAGACCCTGCTGCCCTGGCCGCCGACCAATTGCTTATGCAGGGCCTGCGCCTTAAGGCAGAAAAAGCCAAAAAGGCCTTAACCACACAAAATTTAGTGAACGATTCGCTAAACGACATCCCCCTGGCCATCAGCAAACAGCTCTTCGAAGAACTCATCAGCGCCAAAGTAAAGCAAACCCTGCACTGCTGCCAACAAGCCCTTAATGATGCCGGCCTGCAGCCTTCGGCCATTGATGAGGTCATCATGGTGGGCGGTTCTACCCGTACGCCTTTAGTAAAACAACAGGTATCTGCCTTTTTCGGCAAGCCCGTACACGACCAAATTAACCCCGACGAGGTAGTGGCCCTGGGTGCAGCCATACAGTCTGATATTTTAGCAGGCAACCGCAGCGATATTTTATTATTAGATGTTACCCCCCTTTCGCTCGGTATCGAAACCATGGGCGGCCTCATGGATGTCATCATTCCACGAAACGCCAAGATCCCAACCAAGGCCGGCCGACAGTATACCACCTCGGTAGACGGACAGGTGAACCTCAAGATATCGGTTTATCAGGGCGAACGCGACCTCGTGAGCGAGAACCGCAAACTGGCCGAGTTCGATCTAAAGGGCATTCCGGCCATGCCGGCAGGTTTCCCCAAGGTCGATATTAATTTCCTGCTCAATGCCGACGGTATACTTACCGTGCAAGCCATCGAACTACGCTCGGGCGTAAAACAAGAAGTAGAAGTAAAACCAACCTATGGGCTAAGCGATGCCGAAGTAGAACAAATGCTGCTAGACAGTATTGCCCATGCCCAAACCGATGTGGCCCAGCGCATGCTCATTGAGGCCCGCACCGAAGCCGAGCAGATGGTCTACACCGTAAGTCGTTTCCTCGAGAAAAATGCCCCGCTGCTTAGCCAGGACGAGATCAGCGAGACCCGCAAACAGCTCGAAGCCCTGAAAGCCCACATCAGCACAGGTAATAAAGACCTTATCTTAAACGCCGTAGAAAGCCTCAACGAATACACCCG
>JBJTNQ010000056.1:0-18385 GCA_046074105.1 Sphingobacteriaceae bacterium
TCAGAAAAATTCTGATTTACTTCCATTTAGTCCTAATCTTAAACAGGGTAGCAATACTGAGAGCGAGTACATAAATATAGTAAATGAAATCTAATATTGGAAGCCACCATTTAAGATCAGGATAACTTAATCTTTTAAAAATTTTATAATAAACCACAAACTGTGCAATAAGCCTTACGCTGTAAATGGCTAATAAAATACGCCAATCGAACTGCATAATGAATAGCACAATCATGCTGGAATAGAATAAAATGCCCGATGCCATTTGTGCATTTAAATTCCATCGCTTGGCCGGGTTTAAATGAGAAACAGTCTGCATTTGAGATACTTTCTCTTTTAAATACGGTTTAATGCCGGTATCCGTATTACTCAGCACCTGTGCTGATGGCCTAATTACAACATTTACATTATCTCTGCCGGCATGCTGGTTTACAAACAGATCATCATCGCCGAAAGGCAAATGCATGTGAGCTGCAAAACCCTTTCCCCTAAAAAAAATAGATTTTAAATAAGCCATGTTTCTACCCGTTCCGCGGTATGCTTTTCCCTTTAACGCAAAAGACAAGTAATTAAGTGCATTAATGAAATTTTCGAACCGAATAAAACGATTTAACATCCCCGCAGCTCTCTGATAAACGGTATGGCCTAAAATAAGTTCGGTATCTGCATTAAATGACGATTGTATTTCATTAATCCACTTTTTAGAAGAGGGAATACAGCCGGCATCGCTAAAAATTAAATGTTCATTCTGGGCAGCTTTAATACCCATGGTAATGGCAAACTTCTTATTCTTTCTAAAACGGTCGTGTTCTGGAACCGTAACCACTTTTAAACGATAATAGCGGGAAGAAAACTCTCGTAAAACATCTTCCGTATGGTCCCAGGAAGAATCGTTAATTACAATTACTTCGAAATAGAGATAATCCTGTTCCATAAAGGCGGGAAGATTGTCTATGAGGCTTTGCGCCTGATTTCGGGAATAAATAATTACCGAAATGGGATGTTTGCTTTTTTTAGAAGACTTTTTTTCGGGATAACGAGCTAATTTAACATGTACGAACAGCGTAAAATACAACTGTAAGATTAAGCTGAGCAACAATAGCGTAAATAAGCTTTGAATAAAGTATTCGGCAAACATCAATAAGGATTTTTAGGTGAGCAAATTTGTCATTTTTTTAACACAATATCTTCAAATTCTAAAAATTAAAAACCGGCCATAAACTTATTTTTTTGCTAATTTGCGACCGTTTCCGCATAAAGGCATGAAGTTTACATTAGAAAAGACAGATCAATTATCAAGAGCAAGGGCTGGCGAAATTACTACAGACCATGGCATTATACAAACCCCTATTTTTATGCCAGTGGGTACGGCTGGAACCGTAAAAGCTGTTCACCAGCGTGAATTGAAGGAGGATATCCAGGCCCAAATTATACTGGGCAACACCTACCACTTATATCTCAGACCTGGTTTGGAAACTATTGAAAAAGCAGGCGGATTGCATCATTTTAATGGCTGGGACCGACCTATTTTAACTGATAGCGGCGGTTATCAGGTTTATTCTTTATCAGGAGTAAGAAAAATAAAAGAAGAGGGCGTAACCTTCCGATCGCATATTGATGGCTCTAAACACCTGTTTACGCCAGAAAATGTAATGGATATTCAGCGTACCATTGGGGCCGATATTATTATGGCTTTTGATGAATGTACGCCCTACCCTTGCGATTATACTTATGCACGAAAATCGATGGAAATGACCCACCGATGGCTGAAAAGATGCTGCGACCGTTTTGATAGCACCGAACCCAAATATGCTTATTCGCAAACTTTGTTTCCCATTGTGCAGGGTTCAACCTATAAAGACCTGCGTAAACAATCGGCAGAAGCTATTGCCAGTTTTGATCGCGAAGGGAATGCTATTGGCGGACTTTCTGTTGGCGAGCCTGCCGAAGAGATGTACGAAATGACCGATTTGGTATGCGGAATTTTACCTGAAAGTAAACCACGATACCTAATGGGCGTTGGTACACCGGTTAATTTGCTCGAAAACATTGCCTTGGGCGTAGACATGTTCGATTGCGTAATGCCAACACGAAATGCCCGGAATGGGATGTTATTTACTTCAAACGGCATTATCAATATCCAAAATGAGAAATGGAAGAACGATTTTTCGGTACTGGAAGAAGATAGTGATTTATTTGCCGACAAAAACTATTCGAAAGCCTATCTTAGACACTTAATGCAATCGAAAGAGATTTTAGGTGCCCAGATAGCCACTTTACACAATTTGCACTTTTATCTCTGGCTGATGAAAGAAGCCAGAAAACATATTCTTGCGGATAGTTTTTACGACTGGAAAAACAAAATGGTGAAGCAATTGGCTCAGCGTTTATGAGAAATCGAATTAAAATTATTGACTGGTATATCATTAAAAAATACCTAGGCACCTTTGTGTTTACCATGGCTATTTTTACCGTGGTTATTGTCATTTTCGATATTTCAGAAAAACTGGATAATTTTCTCGAAAACAAAGCCCCCATCAGTAAAATTATCTTTCAGTATTATGCCGGACTGGTTCCCTTCTACCTAAACATGCTTTCGCCGCTTATCAATTTCATTGCGGTAATATTCTTTACGGCAAAAATGGCCGATCAAACTGAAATTGTCCCTATTTTGAGTGGAGGAGCTAGTTTTAAACGTTTTTTACGCCCTTATTTTATTGCCTCAAGTGTCATTTTTTTATTTTCATTGATATTTAACCTTTTCATCATCCCAGAAACCAATCAATTAAAAATTGATTTTGAAAACACCTATATCGAACCGGTAACCAATACTTCAAAAATGTATACCCACATGCGGTTAGATAAAAAAACCTATGTATACATTGAAAGTTTTGATAATGAACATAAAACGGGTTACAAGTTTATTATGGACAAATTTGATGGCGCTGAGTTGAAGGAGAAATTAGTTGCCGACCGTATAAGCTGGGATTCTGTGAAAAGAAAATGGTCTATAGACAATTATTCGGTAAGAACAATTAATGGCCTGAAAGAAAAAATGACCACCGGGCTAAAGAAAGACACGGTTTTAGACATGAACCCTACCGATTTTGAACTTTATGATAACATATATCAGGCGATGAATATGGGCGAACTGAACGAGCGGATCAGAAAAGAAAAAATAAGGGGTACCGGCGTAATGGATAATTTATTGATAGAGAAGTATAAACGATTTATTTACCCGCTTTCCGCATTTGTACTTACCCTAATGGGCGTGTCGCTTTCTTCACGTAAAGTTCGCGGTGGTGTGGGCCTTTCTTTGGGAATAGGTATCTTTTTAAGTTTTACCTATATTCTATTCATGCAGTTTTCTACCATGTTTGCCTTAAAAGGAGGATTATCTCCAATTATAGCCGTATTTATACCCAATTTCATTTTCGGTATTTTAGGTATTTACCTGATGAAAAAAGCGCCTAAATAATGTTCAAAAGCAAATTAACAGCTTTAAACAGCAATCTACTCATTCTACATTTAACCGTTGTTATTTGGGGATTCACCGGTATTTTAGGAGCTTTGATATCGGTTTCTTCATTTCATTTGGTATGGTATAGGGTACTAATTGCTTTTATCACCCTTTGGATATATTTTAAACTTAAAAAAACTGATATTAAAGTGAATAAAGAGACTTTTCTAAAGTTATTCTTTACCGGTGCGGTGGTGGGTGCCCACTGGATCTTATTCTTTCAATCCATCAAATCGGCTAATGTTTCGGTGGCTTTGGTGTGCTTATCGGCCTTAACCCTGTTTACCGCCATTTTAGAGCCACTATTAGGAAATAAAAAGATCGCTAAGTTGGAGATCGTTACCGGCTTATTCATCATCCTGGGCATTTTCATCATTTTTAAATTCGAGACCCAATATACCTGGGGCATTATTTTTGGTCTAAGCAGTGCCTTACTGGCCAGTATTTTTTCTATCATTAATTCTAAACAGGTAAAAAACAGGCCTGCACCAATCATCAGCTTTTATGAGCTTATTGGAGCATGGGTATGGATCTCCTTATATTTATTATGGACTGATGGTTTTAATACAAGCATGGCTTTAGGCCATTCAGACCTCATCTATTTATTGATATTGGGTACCATTTGCACGTCGGGTGCCTATGTAGCCGGCGTATCGGTAATGAAAGAATTAACCGCTTTTCGGGTGGCCTTAATCACCAACCTGGAGCCGGTTTATGGCATACTACTTGCCTTTGTTTTTTTTGGAAAAAGAGAACAGATGACCACCGGATTTTATATGGGCGCATTTATTGTATTAAGTACCATTTTCTTATTCCCGATTATCAAAAATAAGATAGAGAAACGACGCTTAAAAAAGCAAATTCCACTGGTCTAAATTCTTTTATTAAGCTGTAAAATATATTATGGGGCTTGGCCGGGGTAGGGTATAAGCACGGGCTGCAAAACTTCTATTCAGATTAGCTAAAAATTTGGGTATAATAATTGCTGTTATTCAGAGTTATATCTAATAGCAAACAATCATAAATAGTTTATTCGAGTTCAGCATTAAATTACAATAAACACGCTTTTTTAGCCGAAATTGAATTTATTTACACAATATATTTTATAATATAAATGATTATTAATCAATTATTTAAATATATATAATAAAGTTTAAGTTTATATAAAAGTTTAAAATTTACTAAATAAATTAGTTAATGCTCATTTTATCTACATATACTAAAAATATAAAACTAATAATCAGATACTTAGTATTAATTATGTTTAGTTTTTATTCAGAAAATACCAATGCGCAAATTTTAGATGGAGGCCAAAACCCACCAGGTATAAAATGGCGTGAAATAAGTACCGAGAATTTCCAGATCCTCTACCCTACGCTGCTCGAAACAGAAGCCCAGCGTATGGCCAACAGTCTGGATTTCATGATCAAAAAAATTAGCCATACGCTAAACAAAAAACCGAGATCCATCACCATTATTTTACAAAACCAAACCATCGAATCGAACGGCTTTGTACAGCTTGCCCCCCGGCACTCTGAGTTCTTTGCCACACCTGCACAAGAGTTCGATTATCAAGACTGGCTAAATAGTTTGGCGGTACATGAATTGAGGCACGTGGTACAATTTGATAAATTGACAGGAAACCTCAGAGCCCCACTTTTTGAGGAACTGGCCTTTGCCATTTTTGGCGTTAGTTTACCTGCCTGGTTTTTTGAAGGCGATGCGGTGGTAACCGAAACCATTTTAACACAAGCCGGACGAGGAAGACAGCCAAGCTGGGAAATGCCTTTCAGAGCTAATTTGCTAAATGGACGTAATTTTAACTACGCTAAAAACTACCTGGGGTCATACAAAGATCGCACACCGGGGTATTACCCTTTGGGGTATTTCATGTTAAGCAAGCTTCGCAGAGAACACGGCACCTACATT
The DNA here is from genome assembly GCA_046074105.1 of Sphingobacteriaceae bacterium. Classification (GTDB taxonomy): domain Bacteria; phylum Bacteroidota; class Bacteroidia; order Sphingobacteriales; family Sphingobacteriaceae; genus JAIPAN01. Next base: position 5,450 of record JBJTNQ010000056.1, read on the forward strand.
TTAGACACCCTATTAAATGACATGGCCTACCATCCAATTAGGCCGTTTAGTTTAAGTCGTGCCAGCAAAAAATTTACCGGATTAAATACCACCCAATGGCATAATGCCACGCTTTTTGAATTAAAAGACTTATGGCGCAAACAACTGAATGAAACCCCAACCTTAATGTATCCGGGTATCAATTTAAGAAGAGATACACTGCCACAAGATTACTTACTGCCACAAAAAATATCTGAATCTGAAATTATAGCCATAAAACATAGTAAAACCAACACTTCCAGCTTAGTAAGCGTAGATGCGCTTGGCCGCGAAAAATTACTGTTGCGCATTGGAATACAGCAGGAACCTAATCTCAGTTATGCCGCCGGCATGGTGGTTTGGGACGAAATGAGAGAAGATATTAGGTATACCAAGCGTTCTTTTAATGTAATATGCAGCTACGATATTAAAAACAGAAAGTATCGTCAAATCACTAGACATACCCGTCTGTTCTCTCCCAGCCTATCGCCCGATGGTAAAAAAATAGCGGCAATTGAAGTTGATTACAGTAACCATATGGTGCTGGTAGAATTAGATGCTCATACCGGAGCCGTAATTGCCCGACACAGTAATCCGGATCAAAGCATCTTACAAACTCCACAATATCACGCATCGGGCAAAAAAATAGTTTATTTAAGAGTAAATCAGCAAGGTAAAGCCATTGAAGAAATTGATCTGAGCACGCTTCAAACAGTGGTTAGGCTGCCTTATCAGCCCCAATTATTGGCCAGACCCTGTTATGCCGAGAACGACATTCTTTTTAAGGCGCATTATAATGGGATCGATAATATTTACCGCCTAAATGAAAAAGGTGCTATTACCCAAATAACTTCGGCAACCTACGGGGCTTTTTACCCTTCATACGATGAACCATCGGGCGATATGGTGTTTAGCAATTATCAGGTGAACGGCTACGATATTGCCAAATTAAACAAAAGAGATTTTAGCGAAAATCCCTTATCGGCCATCAAAAACAATTTTATTGATTTTACCCAGCCCCTTCTTAAACAAGAAGGAGAATCAATAGACTTTAGCAAGATACCGCGTCAAAACCTACCCTCTAAGCCTTACAGCCATTGGAAACACTTACTTAACTTTCACAGTGTGGAGCCCATTTTAGGAACCAATAGTTTTATTGATGACTGGGATCTGGGCTTTAAAGCCGTTTCAAACAACTTATTGAACACCTTCGATCTATATGCAGGTTATATTTATAACAATGGATTGAAAAGAAGTGAATATCAGGCCGGATTTACTTATAAAGCCTTATACCCCATCATAAATATAGATTATACCAACAGACCCAGAAGATACGCCGATAACAGCAAAGAAATTGTTTGGCGTGAGCAAGAGACCGAATTAAATATAACACTCCCCTTTCATTTCAATTATTTAAGCCAGCATACCCGCCTTGGTCTCGAATTTTCTACCAGCTATACCTCTCGTTATGATATTCAAACTAATCCGAGCAATGTAACTATCAATCAATTTATTGCGTTCCCTATGCATTACGGATTTTATTACAGCCAAAACAGCCGTAAAAGTAACCGTGACCTGGCACCGCGTTGGGGGCAAAACTATCGGATAGATTATCGACATTTTCCGTTCGATAAGAATTTAGGTGGAGATTTCTTAAGTGCACAATCCCTGTTATTCGCACCGGGAATTTTCAAAAATCACAGCTTTTCTGCCAGCATCAATTTCCAACAGGCTAAAGGCGAAGTATATAAATACAGCAATGACATACCCATGGTAAGTGGATACGATCAATTGCCTACTACTGCATTAGTAGAAAACACTGTTTTATTGGACTATAAATTTGCATTTGCCTATCCCGACTGGAATTTGGGGCCATTGGCTTATATTAAACGGCTCAAAGCCGGTATTTTTGCCGATTTTGAAAACATAAATGCTAACAAAGTAAATTTACCCAGAACTTACGGTTTTGAACTCAGTGCAGATCTAAACATATTGCGATTCTATTTGCCCAATATTCAGGCGGGCGGAAAATTTATATTTAGTAAAGAAAACGCCGGTCAAAATCCTATATTCGAGTTTGGATTAAGCTATTCTTACTAATATGAGCGCAAAAAGTATATTTATCATCATCACCACGGTATTAATTACGGTAGTATTGATGAACAATACCGATGAAGTTAATTTCTGGATTTTTGGCCAGGCCAGCATTCCTAAATTGGCCATACTGGGCACCATGTTTGGGTTAGGCTGGATCATAGGCTTCCTGATGGGAAGACCGGGATCAAGATCTTCGCAGAGCGATGAATACGATAACTATACAGAAATAGAGCGGTCCAATCATGCATCAAAACTTAGCCCGGAAGATCAGGATTATATTTCTTAAGCTTAAATGCCATAGAAAACCGGGTAGTTTTTTTCGAGTTCGGGTAATTGTACCGGCTGTTTAAAAATACCATAAACCGAAGACCCACTGCCGCTCATAGCTGCATACATTGCTCCCGACTCGTAAAGTGCCGCTTTAATTCCCCTAATAACCGGGTATTGCCCAAATACCGAGGTCTCAAAATCGTTTTTAATACTCTTTTTCCATTCCTCCAGCGGAAGCTGAACAACTGCTGGCAAGTATTGCGACGATGCCAGGGGTTTAATTCCGCTATAAGCCATACCGGTAGAAACCGTTACATCGGGCATCACCAAAACCAGGTAATAAGCGTTTAGGTCAAGCTTCACAGGTTCAAACTCATCGCCTTTGGCAAAAGCATACACCGGTTCATTTTGGATAAAAAAGGCACAATCGGCACCCAGTTTACGGGCATAGGCCTCCATTTGTTCGACACCTAAACCCAGATCAAATTTTTCATTCATCAATTTAATGAAAAACGCAGCATCGGCCGAACCGCCGCCCAAACCAGCTCCAATAGGTATATGTTTATGCAAATGAATATGAACCGGCGGGATATTAAAATCTTGTTTTAAAAGATAAAATGCCTTAACGCATAGATTATCCTCCAATTTGCCGGGAATATCCAGGCCGGAAGATGTAAACTGCAATTCCCCGGCTTCTACCACTTCCAGGGCATCATTTATCCTTACCGGATAAAAAACACTCTCCAGGTTATGATAACCATCTGGCCGGCGTTCGATTATATTTAAACCAATATTGATTTTAGCGTTAGGAAAGCAGATCATTTTCTAAACATCGGGTTTATTTATGAACAATGTTAGGAAGCCAAAAATACATTTATTTTATTTGCATGGAGAGTCCCAAAAATTATGAAACAGTATCAAGAACTCATGCAGCACGTGCTAGACCACGGCACACAAAAACACGACAGAACCGGAACCGGAACCATTAGTGTTTTTGGCTATCAGATGCGTTTTAACCTGCAGGAAGGATTCCCAATGGTAACTACCAAGAAATTACACCTTCGTTCCATCATCCACGAATTGATCTGGTTTTTAAAAGGTGATACCAATATTGCCTATTTAAAAGAAAACGGGGTAAGTATTTGGGACGAGTGGGCTGATGAAAATGGTAATTTAGGCCCGGTTTACGGTTCGCAGTGGCGCTCATGGCCTACGGCCGATGGAAAGCATATCGACCAGATTACGCAGGTTATCAATCAAATTAAAAACAATCCCGATTCCCGTCGTTTAATTGTTTCGGCATGGAATGTAGGCGAAATTGAAAACATGGCGCTTCCACCCTGCCATGCTTTTTTCCAGTTTTATGTGGCCGACGGCAAATTAAGCTGCCAGCTATATCAGCGCAGTGCCGATATTTTTTTGGGCGTGCCTTTCAATATTGCTTCCTATGCCCTACTTACACTCATGATGGCGCAAGTTTGCGGTTTACAGCCTGGCGATTTTATTCACACCCTGGGCGATGCACATTTATATAACAATCATCTGGAACAAACACAATTACAATTAAGCCGGGAGCCAAAGCCCTTACCTCAGATGAAACTTAATGCGGAGGTGAAAGATTTGTTCGATTTTAAGTTCGAAGACTTTACACTCGAAAATTACGATCCGCATCCACACATTAAAGCACCGGTGGCTATTTAAGTTTGGAGTCGAGAGTCTTGAGTGCTGAGTAAATGCAACAATCAAAATTCAAAACATGTCCTCTGTCTAAATACTAAGTACTAAATTCTAATAGATGAAACTCGAAATCGTAGTAGCCATAGATGAACAAGGTGGCATAGGGAAGAACAATCAATTGCTTTGGCACTTACCTGCCGATCTGAAGCATTTTAAGGAAATTACCAGCGGTCATCCCATTATTATGGGAAGAAAAACCTACGATTCTATCGGTAAACCCTTGCCAAACAGAAGAAATATCGTCATCACACGCCAGCAAGATCTCAAAATTGAAGGCGCCGAAGTAGTAAACAGCCTGAAAAATGCATTGGAATTAGTAAAGAACGAAAACCTGGCATTTATTATTGGCGGAGCTCAGATTTTTAACGATGCAATGCATTTAGCCGATACCCTTCACCTCACCAAAGTGCACCACCGTTTTGAGGCCGACACCTTTTTCCCGGAGATTAAAACACAAGAGTGGCAGGAAACAGCAAAAGAAAGCCATCCCGCAGACGAGAAAAATCCATATAAATACACATTTATCACCTATAAAAAGCTTTAAAGCTAATGCCAAAACATTTTCTAAAAAGCTTTTAAAAAACTAATGTCTAACAAAAGAAAAAATAGTTAGATTTGCCGTCTTGATTAAAAAACGCGTTAAACATCTCAATTACAATTAATAGAATAAAATGCAAGGTAAAGGACTAGTAAAATTCGTAACAATCGCATTAACAATTGCGTGTCTGTATTCGCTTTCTTTCACATGGTTGGCCAAAAAGGTCGAAAGTGATGCTAAAGCTTATGCCAAAGGAGATTTAAGCAAAGAGAAAGCTTATTTAGACTCTGTGGGGAATATTCCGGTATTCAGTTCGGTGAAATACATCACCTATCAATATGCCAAACAACGCGAAATTCCGTTGGGATTGGATTTAAAAGGCGGTATGAACGTAACCATGGAGATCTCTTTAACCGACCTGGTACGTAATTTGGCCAACAATACAAACGATGTTAATTTTAACACCGCTTTGCGTAATGCAGAAGTTCGGTTAAAAAACAGCCAGAAAGACTTCATTACCCTTTTCGGCGAAGAATTCGAAAAAGTTAGTCCAAGTGCCCCATTAGCACCTTTCTTTGCAACCAAAGAAAATTCTCAAAACATCAAGATCAATGCTACAAATGCCGAAGTGTTGGCTTTCCTGAAAAAAGAATCTAACAGCGCTATCGATCGTTCATTTAACATCCTTCGTACCCGTATCGATAAATTTGGGGTAACCTCTCCTAACATTCAGCTGCAGGAAGGTTCAAACCGTATCCTTATCGAATTACCTGGTGTTTCAGATCCGGTACGTGTTCGTAAACTATTACAAGGTTCGGCTAAATTAGAGTTCTGGGAAACTTACGATAACACCGAAATTTATCCTTTATTAGAAAACGTAAATAAATTAGCTGCTACTGCTCCAACTGCAAAGCCAAGTGCAGATACTACCAAAGCAACTAGTACAGAAAAAAGCGACAGTAAGCTGGCTGCTTTAGGCAAAAAAGAAGGTGCCGCAACCGATACCTCAAAAGCGGCTAAAAGCCAGGCTGAACTAGCTAAACAAAACCCATTGTTCGCTATTTTAAGCCCGGCCACTTACCAGGCAGAAAACGGACAGCCTGCCTTACGTCCGGGCCCGGTAGTAGGCTTCGTAGCACAAAAAGATACGGCTAAAGTAAATGCTTTATTTAATTCACTGGCTGTGCGTTCGGTAATACCTCAAAACGTAAAATTACTTTGGGGTGTAAAACCGGTTTCAGAAGAAAGCAAAGTATTTGAACTATATGCCATTAAAGTAAGCAAAGCCGATGGCTCACCTGCTTTAGGCGGCGACGTTATTGCCGATGCCCGCGACGATTTCGATCAGCGTGGAAACCCGGAAGTAGTCATGGTAATGAATCCAGAAGGAGGTCGCGAATGGCGTTCCATTACTGCAGCAGCTTCTGCTGACCCGAACAATAAGAAAAGTGTAGCCATTGTTTTAGATAACTATGTTTACTCTGCCCCTACCGTTCAGGGCGAAATTCCAAACGGTATTTCTTCTATCTCTGGTAACTTTAAAGTAGAAGACACCAAAGATTTAGCCAACGTTTTAAAAGCAGGCCGTTTACCTGCACCTGCTAAAATTGCCGAAGAAGCCATTGTAGGTCCATCATTAGGAGAAGCCGCCATCAATGCCGGTTTAATCTCTTCTGTAGTTGGTTTGCTGGTAGTATTGGTATTCATGATGTTCTATTACAACCGTGCAGGTACTGTAGCTAACATTGCCGTATTTGTGAACGTATTCTTCCTGATGGGTGTATTAGCATCCCTTGGAGCTGTTTTAACCCTGCCAGGTATTGCAGGTATCGTACTTACCTTAGGTATGGCGGTTGATGCCAACGTACTAATTTACGAGCGTGTACGCGAAGAGTTAGAACATGGCAAATCTATCCGTTTGGCAATTGCCGATGGATTTAAGCATGCCATGCCATCTATCCTCGATTCACAAATCACTACATTCTTAACCGGTATTATCCTTTATGTGTTTGGCAACGGACCTATCTTAGGTTTCGCAACCACCTTAATGATCGGTATCATCACCTCCCTGTTCACCTCCATCTTCATCTCTCGTTTAGTGTTTGAATGGATGTTAGAAAAAGGATGGAATATTAAATTCTCTAACCCTTGGAGTTCACACACCTTCAAGAATGCCAATTTCGCCTTTGTAAAAAATCGTGGTAAGTTCTACTTAATCTCCGGATTGTTTATCGGAGCAGGTTTGGTTTCTATGTTTACCCGTGGCTTTAGTTTAGGTGTAGACTTTAAAGGAGGACGTTCGTATGTAGTTCAGTTCGACCGACCTGTAGAAACAGAAAAAGTACGTGATGTGTTAAACTTAACCTTTGGCACCACTACCGAAGTGAAAACTTTCGGTTCAGATAACCAGGTTAAAGTAACCACTGCTTATCAGATAGACAATAACGACGAAAAAGCAGATCAATTAGTAGAAGATAAACTGAAAGCCGGTTTAGCTCAAGTTGGTGGCACGAGTGAAATCTTAAGTTCACAAAAAGTAGGCCCTACTATTGCAAACGATATAAAGAATCAGGCCGTTTATGCGGTAATTTTCTCTATCATTGCCATAGCCCTGTACATCTTCGTACGTTTCCGCAAATGGTCTTTCAGTTTAGGTGCATTAATTGCCCTAACCCACGACGTATTGCTGGTGTTATCATTCTTTACCTTGTTTAATGGTTACTTACCGTTCTCATTAGATATCGATCAGGCTTTCATAGCTGCTATTCTAACCGTAATTGGTTACTCTATTAACGATACCGTGGTAGTATTTGACCGTGTACGTGAGTATTTAGGCTTGCACCACAGCAAAGCCGATAACATGAAAGAAGTAATTAACGATGCCATTAACAGTACCCTAAGCCGTACCGTTATTACTGCATTAACTGTAATCTTCGTATTAGCCGTGTTATTCATTTTCGGTGGCGAAGTAATTCGCGGCTTCTCATTCGCTCTGTTAATCGGGGTAATTTTCGGAACCTACTCTTCTATCTGTGTAGCAACACCAGTAGTAGTAGAATTCCAGAAAGACAAAGAAGACAAGAAAAAATAAATTTCGGCTTTCGCCGGATGTTAAATCCCCTCGATTAATCGAGGGGATTTTTTGTTATTGTACAATACCTTAAAAACTACGCAATTCGATGATCCGCCAGTTGACGGAGAAGAGAAATCTCTCTGTGAAAAATTGGTGAGGGATTTCTCATCCGCTACCGCGGGTTCGAAATGACGAAAAAGACCGAAATCGCACAACGCTTACCCCACAACCCTATTGCACAGTTCAAAACAAATTCAGATATTTGTTACACTAATTATTGCCATGCTTACAGAACCTTTCAGTTCCTATTCCCATTTACTAGACCGTACGGCCCGAAAGGTTAAACAATATGCCCAACGGCAGTTTAATGCCGAACATTTCGAAGTGACGGTAGATCAATGGCTTGTACTAAAAAATCTAAACGAACAACCAGAACTTAATCAAAGCGAACTGGCCGAACTTACCGGTAAAGACCATCCTACCCTTACCCGCATCATCGACCTTTTGTGCAAAAAAGATTTGGTGGAACGACGAATAAATCCGGCCGATCGTCGTAGCTTTACGGTGCATTTAACCCCCAAGGGGCAACAAAAGGTAAATGACTGGACCCCCAAAATGGCAGAGATCAGAATGAAAGCCTGGGAAAACTTAACAGAGCAAGATTATATACACCTAAAACGAATTCTGGACACCATTTATGGCAATCTGGATTCATCCATAAATTCAAAATAAAAAATGATCAACACCGATATCTGTATTATTGGAGCCGGCCCTGTAGGCCTATTTACCGTGTTTGAAGCCGGATTATTAAAAATGCGTTGCCACCTCATTGATGCCCTGCCGCAAATTGGCGGACAGCTCTCAGAGATTTATCCGCAAAAACCCATTTACGATATTCCAGGATACCCGGAAATTAAAGCTCAGGAACTAATTGATCGTTTATTAGAACAAATTGCCCCTTTCGACCCCGGATTTACCCTAGGCGAACGGGTAGAAGATCTGCAAAAGCAAGAAGATGGTTCTTATATCGTTAAAACCAACGATGGCACCCAAGTGCATTGCCAGGTAGTGGTTATTGCAGGCGGTTTGGGCTGTTTTGAACCTCGTAAACCAGAGATTGAAAACCTGGAACAATTTGAAGGAAAAGGAGTTGCTTACATGGTGAAGAACCCGGAAACTTTCCGCGATAAAAAGATTGTATTGGCCGGCGGAGGCGATTCTGCCCTCGACTGGACAATATTCTTAGCCGATGTGGCCGAACGGGTTACTTTAATTCACCGCGGCGACACCTTCCGTGGTGCACCAGATTCTGCCGAAAAAGTATTCGATCTGGCAAAAGAAGGTAAGATTAACCTCATATTACAATCTAACGTAACCAGCATCTCCGGAAACGGACACCTGAAAAATATCTCCATTTTAGGAAAAGACAAAGAGAGTAAAACTCTGGAAACCGATTATCTGATCCCATTGTTTGGTTTAAGCCCAAAATTAGGCCCACTGGCCAACTGGGGATTAAACATCGATAAGAACGCCATTGAAGTAGACACTTTAGATTATTCTACCAATGTAGAGCGTATTTACGCCATTGGCGATATCAATACTTATCCTGGTAAACTGAAACTGATTTTATGTGGTTTCCACGAAGCAGCCATTATGGTACAAAGTGCCTTTAAATATGTTTATCCAGATCAAAAACTAAGCTTTAAATACACCACCGTTTACGGGGTAAACTCTTTCTAAGATGATCATTACGATACAAGTTGAAGACAGAGACGGCAGCACACAAGCCGTTGAGTTACCTACCGAAGTTAATTTAAACCTAATGGAGGCGCTAAAGGCTTCCGGATACAATATTCTGGCAACCTGCGGCGGTATGGCCTTATGCGCTACCTGCCACGTACAGGTATTAAAAGGGATGGAAAAACTGCCTGCAGCCCAAGATGCAGAACTAGATATGCTCGATACCTTGTTTGATGCCGATGAAGATAGCCGATTAGCCTGCCAACTTAAGGTAAACGATGAGATGGATGGCCTGGCTGTAAAAATAAGAGGCGACGAGCACTAAACAACATTTCTAAAGATTTGGGGTTATTAATAGATAAATATATTATGGAAGAACCTCAAATCCCGAAAAGCAAACATCCTCGTGTAGTTATTATTGGCGGAGGCTTTGGCGGTATTGAATTAGCCAAAAGACTTCGCCATAAGCCGGTTCAGGTCATTATGCTCGACCGGCACAATTACCATACTTTCCAGCCCCTGCTTTACCAGGTAGCCACCGGAGGCCTAGAGCCCGATTCTATTGCTTTCCCGCTACGGAAAATATTTAAGGGGCAAAAGAATTTCTCCTTTCGCATGTGCGAAGTGGAAGAAATTAATTCTGAAAAACAGATTCTCGAAACCAGCATAGGCACCATAAACTATGACTATTTAGTTTTAGCCACCGGATCGGACACTAACTTTTTTGGACAGAGCGAAATAGCGCATTTTGCCATGCCCATGAAAACCATCCCCGAAGCACTGAACCTCAGAAGCATGCTGCTTCAAAACCTGGAAGAGGCCCTCATTGAAGAAGATCCTGCTAAGAAATCTGCTTTGCTGAATTTCGTGGTAGTGGGCGGTGGCCCCACCGGTGTAGAATTATCCGGTGCCTTAGCCGAATTAAAAAAACACGTTTTAGCCAATGATTATCCGGAACTAAACCTTCGGGATGTTCACATTTACCTAATTGAGGGATCGCCAAAGGTATTGAGTATGATGTCTGAACAGGCTGCCCAAAAATCAAAAGAGTTTCTCAAAGAATTAGGCGTTAAAGTGTTGTGCAATCAGCGGGTATTGAGTTATAATGGCGAGCAGATAGTACTCACAGACGCCTCACCTATTCTCACTAAAAACGTATTATGGTCTGCCGGCGTAAAAGGAGAAGTGATAACAGGCATTCCGGCCGAAGTTATCACCCGGGGCAACCGCATTCTGGTGAACGAATACAACCAGATACAGGGTTTTAATCATTTATTTGCCATAGGCGATGTTTGCGCTATGCTTACCACTGATTACCCTAACGGACACCCCGGTGTAGCTCCGGCAGCCATTCAGCAAGGCCGGCATTTAGCAAAAAATATCCTTAAGATCATCAAGAAGCAGGCACCCGAACCTTTTAATTATCACGACAAGGGTGCCATGGCCACCGTGGGCCGCAACAAAGCCGTGGTTGACCTGGGTAAGATCCGTTTTCAGGGCATATTCGCCTGGTTTGTGTGGATGTTTGTTCACCTGATGACACTGGTAGGTTTCCGAAATAAATTAGTGGTTTTTGTGAACTGGGTTTGGAGTTATTTTAGCTACGACCGTGGCACCCGGCTAATCATCCGAAAATTCAGCCGCGAATCCATGACGGAAGATACAGCCGCGAAGTAGTCAGGGGTCAGCAGTTCTAAGTTTTCAGTCTTTCACGCATCTCACAGAAAGACCATGAGTTAGCCCAAATCCACCAAAATATAGGGACGAACTAGTATAATGAATCCCATAAGAATTAGATAGTGCATCAACATTCGAAATCCAAAAAGAAGCAGATTTGCCTTGGTTAACAAATAAAGCATCAAAATTTCTAATTCCGGATGGCTGAATGGTTAAACCGGATTTATTATTACTTGTCTGATTATTACCAACACTTCCATCGGTATTATCAATGTCCCAACCAAAAGCACTCGCCACAGATTTAGCCATTTTATTACCCGTAGTAGTTTTATCATAGTTGTATCCATTAGCGATTAAATAATCAATAAGGGTATTCCAGTCGATTGATGTGGCCACATGCCATCCCTGAGGTGCTAACTTGCCAGTTTTAACAGCAAAACCATTATATAAAGCCCCGTATTTGCCTTTGTTGGTTTGATCATTATTATACCAACAATAAGCTGCTTTGCTGGCATTTTTCCAAGAGTCGGTATTAGACAAATTATCTATAGGAGTAACTCCATCATTTAACTTTGTGACGCTCAAATTTTCCAGCATCCAGGTTTGGGTGCCAATTTTAACCGTATGATATACATTCCCATCAACATCGGTAACCGTTTCTCCTTTTGGCTTATCTTTTTTACAACTCAACAAAGCCGCAACAAATACTAAACAAACTACAAGACAAGTCTTTAATTTAATTTTCATACATCAAGCATTTTAAAAACTATTTAACGCAATAGCATTAGTTTTTATTATCCAAAAAGATATCTCCACTAAATGATTTGTCGATTTGTTAATTAGCTAATGGACAAATCACCGAATTGACAAATCGAATAATTAAATTAGCTTGTGCAAAAAGCAAATCGTTTCAAACTTATCGAGTGTCCGCGAGACGCCATGCAGGGCGTAAAGCAATTTATTCCTACCGAATTAAAGGTGGCCTACCTAAACTTGCTTTTGCAAGCAGGATTCGATACGCTCGATTTCGGCAGTTTTGTTTCTCCTAAAATGGTGCCCCAAATGCAGGATACCGCTACCGTATTAAGCCAGCTGGATTTATCGGGTGCTACCCAATTATTAGCCATTGTAGCCAATGTGCGGGGCATGGAAGAAGCTGTTGGGTTTGAAGAAATTAGCTACTTAGGATTTCCCTTCTCCATTTCAGAAACTTTCCAGCAACGTAATACACAGGCTTCCATAGCCGAATCGCTCAATACCGTTGAACAGTTATTGGACCTCTGCCGTAGAAACAATAAAAAACCGGTTATTTACCTTTCTATGGGCTTTGGTAACCCTTACGGGGATGCCTGGAGCTCGGAGATTGTAGCACATTGGGCCAAAGAACTGGTGGATAGAGGTGCGGGCATCTTATCTTTATCAGATACGGTTGGTATGGCAAAACCCGAGCAAATCAAAAATTTATACACCTTGCTGGCAAACGAATTTGCCGATACCGAGATCGGCCTGCACCTGCACAGCACACCCGATATCTGGGAAGAAAAAATGGAAGCGGCTTATGCTGCAGGCTGCCGCCGGATGGATGGCGCCTTAAAAGGTTTTGGTGGCTGCCCTATGGCCGCCGATGAACTTACAGGCAACATGCCTACCGAAAAGATGATCGAATATTTATCCCGAAAAGGAGAAAACCTAGGATTGAATTTGGATAAATGGCAGGAGGCTTTAGTTTTTTCGGCTAATGTATTTCATTAAAACCAAGTACTGATCTCGTTGCGCCAAACCAGTA
>JBJTNQ010000057.1:0-7398 GCA_046074105.1 Sphingobacteriaceae bacterium
AAGGGGGGAAAAAAAGTGGGGCATACCGGGAAGTTGGGGGCGGTGGGGAAAAGAAGGGGGGGTGGCATGATTGGAGTTGTCCCACCACTAGAAAAGAGAGCATATGAAAGAATTTTTACTTGTTTTTGCAGGTGGTGGAACAGGCAGTGTTTGCCGATTTTTGGTGGGTAAACTATATCCGGCCGGAACCAGCATCTTTCCCTGGGCTACGCTAACTGCTAACTTTCTAAGCTGCCTGGTTTTTGGTATGGTGCTGATGCTGGGTGTAGAAAAAATGAACCTCAGCTACCCGATTAAATTATTGCTCATCACCGGATTTTGTGGCGGATTTAGCACCTATTCCAGTTTTACGGTAGAGACGGTAGAACTTTTTAAGCATAGCCATACCGGATTAGCCATGGGCAATATCGTAGCAAATTTTGCCTTAAGCGTAAGCGGCTTATATCTGGGCAGCCTTTTGGTGCGTTTATTTTAATTGATTCATGCTATGGAAATAACACCAGAAATTAAAGAACGCCTGGAAAAACTACAGGAAAAATATTCGGCCATGGGCCAGGATATGGTTTCGTACCTGGATGGTTTGCTCTATGCCGATTTTTTAACCTATTGGGACTATATCCACCTCGACACCCTTTTAAGCCTCCAAAATCCGAAAACGTCTTTTCCAGATGAAGAGATCTTTATCATCTATCATCAAATAACAGAGCTTTATTTTAAACTGGCCCTGCATGAGTGCAAACAAATAACTGAACATCCTGGGTTAACTGCCCAATTCTTTAGCATCAGGGTAAAACGTATCAATTCTTATTTTCAGGCCTTAACCCATTCGTTCGATATTATGGTTCAGGGCATGGAGAAAGAACAGTTCCTGAAATTCCGGATGTCTTTATTACCCGCCAGCGGGTTTCAATCGGGCCAGTACCGCATGATCGAGATCTATGGAACCGATTTCATAAATTTAGTAGATAAAGAACAGCGGGAAAGTTTGGTCAAAGCCGATCTGCAGACCCAGTTTGAGCATATTTATTGGAAATCTGGAGCCACCGAGCTGTCTACCGGGCAAAAAACGCTCACCTTAAAACAGTTTGAAAATAAATACGCGAAAACATTTTTAGAGCTGGCCGGCTTTTGCCAGGATAAAAATTTTAGTGCCCTATACCGAAAATTAAAGTCCGCAGGAGCCGATACAGCCGAGTTGGAGCAAGATTTACGTCAGCTGGATGTAGAAATAAATGTAAACTGGCCCTTATCTCACTATAAATCAGCGGTACGCTATTTAAACCGCGAACCCGAAGAAATTAAAGCGACCGGGGGCACCAACTGGCAAAAATACCTGCCGCCACGCTTCCAAAAACGAATTTTTTATCCTCAGTTATGGTCTGCAGAAGAGCTAGAAAATTGGGGCAAAAACTGGGTTTTAAGTGTATTGCGTACACCTTAATTACTGAAAATTCATTCGTCATAACGGCTAATTTTCGCTAATTTTGCAGCAGTATTAACAAAACAAAGTGATAGATATTTTGGACATCAAAGTAACCCGTACAGCAGAATCCCGTTTGGCTGCTACCGATTTTGAAAACCTGGCCTTTGGCGGTGTTTTTACCGATCATATGTTTACCGCCGATTTTGAAGATGGCGAGTGGAAAAATTTTCAAATACTCCCTTACGGAAATATTGAAATTAGCCCTGCAGCCTCCTCTTTACATTATGGACAGGCTATTTTCGAAGGTATTAAAGCCTATAAACAGGCGAATGGTAAAATTGCCATTTTCAGACCGGCCAAAAACCTCGAGCGATTTAATATTTCTGCCAACCGTATGGCTATGCCTGCTGTTCCGGAAGATGTATTTATGCAAGGTTTAGAGCAATTAATAGAATTAGACCGCAATTGGGTACCAGCTAAAGAAGGTTATTCTTTGTATATCCGTCCGGTAATGTTTGCTACCGATGCCGTTTTAGGCGTACACGCATCCGCTAAATATAAATTTATCATTTTAACCTGCCCGGTAGGTGCTTATTACGCTAAGCCATTAAAGGTGAAGGTAGAAACGCACTATGCACGTGCCATTGAGGGCGGTGTAGGTTATGCAAAAACTGCAGGTAACTATGCAGCATCTTTATTGCCTACCGCAATGGCTCAAAAAGAAGGTTTCGACCAATTGATTTGGACCGATGCCAAGGAGCATGCCTATATTGAAGAATCGGGTACCACTAACGTGATGTTTGTAATAAACGATACCTTAATTACCCCTGCTACCCGCGATACCATTCTGGATGGTGTTACACGTCATACCATTCTTGATCTGGCCCGCTCATGGGGAATGAAAGTAGAAGAACGCCGGGTAAGTATAGCCGAAGTAATTAGTGCGGCTAAAAACGGGACTTTAAAAGAAGCCTTTGGCGCCGGTACCGCTGCAACCATTGCACAAATAGCCCAGATAACCTATCAGGAGGAAACCTTTATTCTTCCAGATCCGGAAAAACGCGAATTCTCTAATAAAGCATTAAACGCATTAAGAGATATCCGTTACGGTTTGGCCCCCGATAGTTTTGGCTGGAACCATTTGGTTTAAAGCACAACAAGAATATCAGAACCCGGCCCCATCAGCCGGGTTTTTTGTTGCCTCATACTTAGCTTGTCGAAGCATAGAGTTACTTTTATTTTTCAGAATAATTCTTGCTTAATTCGGGAAGATCTTCCCATTTACCTTTTATTAAAGCCTCTTTTTTAACTCTTCGCCATTTCTTAATTTGTTTTTCAAAGGCGATTGCCTGACCAGGGTCATTAAAATATTCATAAAAAACTAGCTTAACTGGCTTTCTTATATAAGTATAACTTTGAGAATTAACTCCATTTTGATGCTCCCAAAGCCATCTATCCAGATCATTGGTCACTCCAACATAATATGAACCATCTCAACACTCAATAATATATACAACCATTTTATCCATAAAAGAGTAACCTCGTATTCCTAAATATATTGTATTCGTTACCCTTCGACAGGCTCAGGGTGACGAATACCTAAATTATTGATAAAAACACTCCTGTTTACTTAATTCACGTCATGCTGAGCTTGTCGAAGCATACGCAAAGAAATCGCACTGCCATTCTGTCATTAATTATAAAATAATCTTTATTTTTGCAGCATAATCAGGAGGCAATATTGAACCCGGAAATTACTTTAAAAGAACACGATGAATCTCGTCAGGGCGAAGCGCTGATGCTGGATGGACAGCAACAGCAAGCCAACGGTCGAAAATTATATATAGAAAGTTATGGCTGCGCCATGAACTTTTCCGATAGTGAAATAGTGGCTTCGGTAATGATCGATATGGGCTTCGAAACCGTGGGCACATATAAAGAAGCCGATGTGATTTTTATTAATACCTGCTCCATTCGCGATAATGCAGAACAAAGGGTTCGCAATCGCTTACGCGAGTTTGGTTCCATTAAAAAACATAAACCAGAAGCAGTTATTGGTGTTTTAGGCTGTATGGCCGAACGCCTGAAATCTAAATTCCTGGAGGAAGAAAAACTGGTAGACCTGGTAGTTGGCCCCGATGCCTACCGCGATCTGCCTGCTTTGGTTAATCAGGTAGATGAAGGCGAAAGAGCCGTGAACGTTATTTTATCCCGAGAGGAAACCTATGCCGATATTAGTCCCCTCCGCTTGAACAGCAATGGCATTACGGCCTTTGTGTCCATCATGCGGGGCTGCGATAACATGTGCTCCTTCTGCGTAGTGCCCTTTACCCGTGGCCGCGAACGCAGCCGCGATGCCCATTCTATTGTAAATGAAGTTCGCGAACTGGCTCAGCAAGGCTACCGCGAAGTAACACTTTTAGGTCAGAATGTAGATTCTTACAAATGGAGCAGTGAAGATGGGGCTGAAAAAGTAAACTTTGCCCGGCTATTAGCTATGGTTGCCAAAGTTGACCCCACCATGCGGATACGCTTCTCTACCTCTCACCCTAAAGATATTACCGATGAAGTATTACACACCATGGCCCAATACGCCAACATCTGTAAATACATACACCTGCCTATCCAGTCGGGTAATTCCAGGGTGTTGGAGATCATGAACCGTACCTATACCCGCGAATGGTACCTGGAAAGAGTAGACGCCATTCGGCGGATTTTGCCCGAATGTTCTATTTCTACCGATATCATTACCGGTTTTTGCACCGAAACCGAAGAAGAACATCTAGATACCCTCAGCTTAATGGCCGAAGTGAATTTTAGCTTCGCCTATATGTACATCTACTCCGAACGCCCGGGCACCTTAGCGGCCAAACGTTTTACCGATGATGTTCCGGCCGAAGTAAAAAGCCGCAGGTTAAACCAAATTATTGAACAGCAACACAAAAGCGGGCATAAAAGATTATTAGAGCAGATTGGTAAAGTGCAGGAAGTATTAATTGAGGGCTTCTCTAAAAAATCGGATAAAGATTATGCAGGACGGAGCGACCAGAATGCTACGGTTATTTTCCCGGTCGATGAACGCTTTAAACCCGGAGATTATGTTAAGGTATTGGCCGAAAGTTGCACTACCGCAACTTTAATGGGTAAAATAATTGACTAATATGGACGTACAGGATATTAAAAACCGTTTCGGAATTATTGGAAATTCACCGCTATTAAATCGGGCTATTGATATTGCCCGCCAAGTAGCCCCTACCGATATCTCGGTATTAATTACCGGCGAAAGCGGCAGCGGTAAAGAGGTGTTCTCGCACATTATTCATCAATTAAGCGCCCGCAAACATGGGCCTTTTATTGCGGTAAACTGTGGCGCTATTCCCGAAGGTACCATAGATTCTGAGCTATTTGGACACGAAAAAGGCTCATTTACTGGTGCACACGAATCCCGTAAAGGATATTTTGAAGTGGTGGATGGCGGAACCATATTTTTAGATGAGGTGGCCGAATTGCCTTTAGGCACCCAGGCCCGTTTATTACGTGTGCTCGAAAGTGGAGAATACCTTAGAGTAGGTTCATCCAAAGTACAAAAAACCAATGTCCGCGTTATTGCAGCCACCAATGTAGAGGTGTTTGATGCCGTAGGCGCCGGCAAATTCAGGGAAGACCTCTACTACCGCTTAAACACGGTACCGCTAAAAATACCGGCCTTAAGAGAACGTAAAGAAGATATTTACCTGTTATTCCGCAAGTTTATTGCCGACTTTACCGATAAATACCGCAGTCCTTCTGTTCAGCTCGATGCCGAAGCACAGCAAACTTTAATGAATTACAGCTGGCCGGGCAATGTGCGTCAGTTAAAGAATGTAGCCGAACAAATTGCGGTGCTGGAAAAAGACCGTAACCTAACCGGGCAAAGTATTCTGAATTACATTCCACACGAAAAGAATAACAATTTACCCATGCGTTTGGAAAAAAATCATAAAGAAGATTTTTCTGAACGCGATATCTTATACAAGGTCCTTTTCGATATGAAAAAGGATATGCTTGACTTAAAAAAGTTGGTTGCCGAGATCATTCAGAACGGAGGTAATGCCGCTCATTTAAATGCAAATCCGCAGATCTTGAATCAATTGTATCAAGATATTGAACTCCCTCCGGCACATGCCGAATTGCCTGCACAGCCCACGCTGACCATCCATCAGCCGGGACACGAAAATCAGCATTTCAATATCATGCAGCATGAGGAAGAAGAGGAAGAATCGCTTTCTTTGATCGATAAAGAATCAGATTTAATTAAAAAAGCATTAAAAAAGCATAAAGGTAAACGTAAATTAGCTGCTCAGGAATTGGGGATTTCTGAACGTACTTTATACCGAAAAATTAAGGAGCTTAGTTTAAATTAATGATGATGGCGTTTAAACATCCCGTAAGGAAAATATTTTTGGTGGCACTTTTGGCTATAACAGGCCTAAGTGGCTGCGGTATTTATTCCTTTTCGGGGGCCTCCATACCGGCAGAAATGAAAACCGTTTCGGTGCAGTTCTTCGAAAATAATGCACCATTAGTGGTTCCTTACTTAAGCCAGCAATTTACCGAAGATCTAAAATCACGCATTCGGAACCAATCGCGTTTAAGTATTGTGAGGGCCGATGGCGATGGCAATTTTGAAGGCCGCATTACCGATTACCGCATTACACCGGCAGCTATTCAGGGTAACGAACGGGCAGGCCTGGAACGATTAAGCATCACGGTTATGGTAAAATATACCAGTGTTTTAAAACCCGATCTGAATTTTGAGCAGTCCTTTACCCGCTTTAAAGATTTTTCTACGCAAACCAAATCTTTACAGGCACAAGAGCAGGAACTCATAAAAGATATTAACACACAATTAACAGAAGATATTTTCAATAAGGCTTTTGCCAATTGGTAAGAAACGGATGAACGAGGCCATTCATAAAACATTGTTCAGCGAACTGGTAACAGATCCATCGGTTTTGAATACCGGTGATTTTGCTGTTGCGGAAGATCTTTTAGAAAAATTCCCCTATTGCCAGATCCTGCAGTTTAGTAAAGCCCGCAAAGACCAATCGGTAGAAAAAGCTGCGCTATATGCTCCCAGCCGGGCAATATTGCATCAATTTATGACTGCACCAGAAACACTGGCTGCAGCTGCTCAAAAACCCGAATCAGAGGCCGATATACTGGAGAAAATGCCAGTTTCTGAATTGGAACAGGAAAATGCAGAAGAAGCCGTAAAAGCAGAATTACGCAGCAGAACCAATCCGGCAGTAGTAGAGACCTTAATAGACGATACCGACCAGCTAATTTTACAAAGTATCGCTTCCGCAGATTTCTTTGCTCTTGAGGATAAGGCAACAGCACATGAGGAACCTGAAAAAATCTCTCAGGAAATTTCGCGTTACGACGATGATCAGATGCCTTATACCTTTTTGTGGTGGCTCAATAAAACCCGAAAAGAACATGCCGATACCTACCAGCCTTATGTAAGCTTTAAACTGGATACCAGTAAAAGCATAAAAAAAAACGTCGCTGAAGACCTGGTCGGAGAAACACCCATTCCCGATTTCGATTTGCAGGAATTGGTTAATAAGCAAGACCAAAAACCATTAACACCGTCTAACCCGGTTACTAAACGCAAGGAAGACGAAATTATAGCACGGTTCATTAAAGAAGAACCACAGATTAGTACTCCATCGGCAGAAAAACTGGGAACAGAGAACAAAGCCCGCAAAAGTTCAGAAGACGTGCAAGATCTGGTATCAGAAACATTGGCCAGAATTTATACCGAGCAAATGCTATTCGACAAGGCCATCGAGACCTATCAGAAATTAAGTTTGAAATTTCCCGAAAAAAGCACGTACTTTGCCGACCAAATTATTGATTTAGAGAGTAGAAAAATTTAATACCACATATTATGTATTTCGCAATTGTAATTATCGCCATTATTGTTTGTT
>JBJTNQ010000058.1:0-20209 GCA_046074105.1 Sphingobacteriaceae bacterium
GATCGAAACTGGCAAATTAGCCAAACAAGCAGATGGTTCTGTAGTAGTTAAAATGGGCGACACCATGTTGCTGGCTACCGTAGTTTCATCGCCAAACGCTAAAGAAGGCGTAGATTTTTTACCCTTATCTGTAGATTACCAAGAGAAATATGCTGCTACAGGCCGCATTCCCGGAGGTTTTTTACGTCGTGAGGCCCGTTTGTCAGATTACGAAGTATTAATTTCTCGTTTGGTAGATCGTGCTTTACGCCCCATGTTCCCAGAAGATTACCACGCAGATACTCAGGTAATGATCTCCCTGATCTCTGCCGATAAAGAAATTATGCCCGATGCATTAGCCGGTTTAGCCGCTTCTGCAGCCCTGGCTGTTTCAGACATCCCTTTTAACGGACCTATTTCTGAAGTACGTGTAGCTAAAATTGATGGCAAATTGGTTATCAATCCAAATATGAGCGATCTGGAGCGTGCTACTTTAGAATTCATCGTAGCAGGTTCTGCCAACGATATTGGCATGGTTGAAGGCGAATGTAAAGAGATTTCTGAAGCCGAAATGGTAGAAGCGATCGAATTTGCACACAAAGCCATTAAAGTACAGGTTCAGGCACAGCGAGAACTGGCCGAAATGGTTGGTAAAACTACCAAGCGTGAGTATTGCCACGAAAACAGCAACCCAGAATTAAGAGAACGTGCTTTTGCCGATACTTACGATAAAGTATATGCGATAGCTAAATCAGGTTCGAGCAAACACGAACGTTCAGAAAAATTCTCTGAGATAGAGAAAGCCTTTATTGCTTCTTTAGGAGAAGAAATTGACGACGTTACTAAATTCTTATCTAAGAAATATTTCCACGATGTACAATATGATGCGGTTCGTAATTTGGTTTTAGACGAAGGCATTCGTTTAGATGGCCGTGACTCACGTACCGTACGCCCAATTTGGAGCGAAGTAGGATATTTGCCTGCTGCACACGGTTCGGCGGTATTTACCCGTGGCGAAACGCAATCATTAACTTCAGTTACTTTAGGTTCTAAATCTGATGAACAAATGATTGATGGTGCCTTTATTAATGGTTACCAGAAATTCTTATTGCACTATAATTTTCCAGGCTTTTCAACCGGTGAGGTTCGCCCGAATAGGGGAGCCGGTCGTCGTGAAATTGGCCACGGTAATTTAGCTATGCGTTCATTAAAGCAGGTTTTGCCTGAAGAAAATCCATATACTATCCGTATAGTTTCTGATATTTTAGAGTCAAACGGTTCTTCATCAATGGCAACGGTTTGTGCCGGTACTTTGGCCTTAATGGATGCTGGTATACAAATTAAAGCACCAGTTTCTGGAATTGCTATGGGTTTAATTACCGACGAAAAAACTGGCAAATATGCTATTCTAAGTGATATTTTAGGGGATGAAGATCACTTAGGTGATATGGACTTTAAAGTTACTGGTACCGAAAAGGGTATTGTAGCTTGCCAAATGGACTTGAAAATTAATGGTTTACGTTGGGAAGTGTTAACCGCTGCTTTAGAGCAAGCTAAAGAAGCCCGTTTACACATCTTAAACGAGATGAAGAAAACCATTACTGCACCTCGTGAAGATTACAAGCCACATGCACCACGCATCGTGACCTTGAAAATCGATAAAGAATTTATCGGAGCAGTAATTGGCCCAGGTGGTAAAATTATTCAGGAAATGCAGCGTGAAACCGGAGCAACTATTTCTATTGAAGAAGTAGACAACCAGGGAATTGTAGAAATTTTTGCAGACAATAAAGCAGCTATCGATGCCGCAGTTGGCCGTATTAAAGCCATTGCCGCCCGTCCTGAAGTAGGCGAAACCTACGAAGGTAAGGTGAAAACCATCATGCCATTTGGCGCATTCGTAGAAATTATGCCAGGTAAAGACGGTTTATTGCATATTTCCGAGATCGATTGGAAGCGTTATGAAACCATGGACGGTATTTTTAATGTTGGCGATATGGTTACTGTAAAATTGCTGGAAGTTGATAAGCAAGGAAAGCTTAAACTATCCCGTAAGGCCTTATTGCCTCGTCCGCCAAAACCGGAAGAGCAAAACGCTTAAAATTCTAAAAGCCTCGATTTTTATCGGGGCTTTTTTATTGCCCACTCAAACCTTATCTTTTAAAATTACCCGATTTTTCGTAAATTAGTGTATTGCAATTCCTAAAATGAAAAAGCAATTCAATAATATCCTTCAGGAACCCGAGGTAGATTATGCCAAAGCCGAGCAAGATCTTTTGCAAGCAGGCCTGGAACGTACTTATACCGAACGCTTTCTCATGATGACCAAGCTCATGAAAAGGAATATCATGTTTAGCAAGGCAAGTATTAAGCATAAACCATTTCCAGCTTCAGAATAATCATGGATGTTTTTGACGAAGAATTGCTTCGTTTCTGGAGGTTCTGTAACCAAACTCAACTAAAATATATCATGATTGGAGGTGTTGCAACTAATCTCCACGGTTTTAACCGCTCTACAGAAGATATCGATATTTGGATTGAGGATACCGGAGCTAATCGCTTAAAACTGCAACAGGTATTTGAGCAATATGGCTGGGCGGATGTTAGCTCCTTTAAAACTATACAATTTGTTCCTGGTTGGACCTATTTTCACTTGGATAATGGCATCCGCCTGGATATCATGACCACCGTTAAGGGTTTGGAAGAATATTCTTTCGATGAATGTCTGAATGCAGCTTCCATCGCTACTATTTATGATGTAGATATTCCTTTTTTGCATCTTAATCAATTGATACAAGCTAAGCAGGCCAGCAACCGACCAAAAGATCAAATTGATGTATTGGCCCTTAGTAAAATCAAAGATCTGATAGAAAAAAGAGAAGCTGAAGATGAATAGTGCCATTTAATGGGATTCTACGACTATAATTCCCCTTATTTTATAGGCTGTAAATTACAGTAATAAGCCGTTTTTAATATAGGATTAACTATATTTGAAATATGAAACACCTCATTGCTCCTTCGGTGCTTGCTGCCGATTTCGCCAATCTGCAAAGAGACGTCGAAATGTTGAACAGCAGTGAAGCCGATTGGCTGCATATCGATATCATGGATGGGGTGTTTGTACCGAATATTTCTTTCGGTTTTCCGGTTTTATCGGCCATAGCCAAATATGCTAAAAAGCCACTGGATGTTCATTTAATGATCGTAAATCCGGATGCGTACCTGGCAGAATTTAAAAAACTGGGTGCTGCGGTAATTACAGTCCATTATGAAGCCTGCATACATTTACACCGTACTGTTCAGGCTATTAAAGATCTGGGTTGCAAAGCCGGAGTTGCCATTAATCCGCATACACCGGTATCGGCTTTAGAAAATATCTTAGCCGATCTCGATCTGGTGCTCATTATGTCGGTTAATCCGGGTTTCGGCGGTCAGAAATTTATTGAACAGACTTACCAGAAAATTGAAAAATTAAAAGCAATGGCGGCTCTGGTCAACCCCAATCTGTTAATTGAGGTTGACGGGGGAGTAGGTGCCGAAAATACGACACCACTTCTTAAAGCCGGTGCAAATGTGCTGGTTGCCGGTAATGCGGTTTTTGCAGCAGCAGATCCTCAAGAAATGATTAAAACATTGAAACATAAATAAGAATATGAAACATAATTTTGGTGCCGGCCCTTGTATTTTGCCCCAGGAAGTATTTAAACAAGCTGCACAAGCAGTTTTGGAGTTTGACCAAACCGGATTGTCTATTCTAGAGATTTCGCATCGTACCCCGGAGTTTGAAGAAGTAGTAGCAGAAACCGAACGTTTAGTAAAATCTCTTTTGAACGTTCCTGCCGGATACTCGGTAATCTTTTTACAAGGAGGTGCCAGTTTACAATTCTCTATGGTTCCAATGAATTTGTTGGCCGAAGGACAAAAAGCTGCTTATTTAGATACCGGCGTTTGGGCTAATAAAGCATTAAAAGAAGCAAAATTATTTGGAGAAGTAGAGGTAGTAGCCTCGTCTAAAGACCAAAATTATAATTTCATCCCGAAAGGATATAAAATTCCTAAAGATGCAGCATATTTTCACTGTACCTCAAACAATACTATTTACGGTACCGAATTGCAGGAATTCCCTAAATCGCCCATTCCAGTAGTTTGCGACATGTCATCTGATATTTTTAGCCGGGAAGTAAACGTAGCAGATTTTGATTTGATTTATGCTGGTGCACAAAAAAACATGGGGCCTGCCGGTGTAACACTGGTCATTGTAAAAGATGAGATTTTAGGAAAAATTGACCGTAAAATACCTTCTATGCTCGATTATAAAGTGCATATAGATGGCGCTTCTATGTACAATACGCCACCGGTATTTTCCATTTATGTGTCCATGTTAAACCTAAAATGGTTAAAAGCTAAAGGAGGAATTGCAGCTATTGAGAAAGAAAATATAGCCAAGGCCCGGACTTTATATGCTGAAATAGACCGTAATCCATTATTTAAAGGAACTTGTGCGGTAGAAGATCGCTCAAATATGAACGTATGTTTCGTAATGGAAAACCCCGAATTAGAGAAAGACTTCCTGAAATTTGTAGAAGATCGCGAAATCATTGGTATCAAGGGACATCGCAGTGTAGGCGGATTCCGGGCTTCCATGTACAACGCTTTGCAAATTTCTAGTGTGCATGCACTGGTTGATGCCATGCAGGAATTTGCAGAAAAACACTCAGCATAAATTTTTATCCTTTAATACACTCCACAATAACATGATTAAAATATTAGCCAATGATGGCATCGACCCGATCGGAAAAGATTTATTAGAAAAAGCAGGCTTTCAGGTTGACACCCAAACTATTCCACAAAACGAATTAGCCGAAGCACTTAAAAATTATGATGCCATTACTGTTCGTAGTGCCACTAAGGTGCGTAAAGACCTCATTGATGCTTGCCCGAATTTAAAATTAATAGGCAGAGGCGGAGTAGGAATGGATAATATTGATGTAGAATATGCTAAAAGTAAAGGTTTAGCGGTATTTAATACACCAGCTGCTTCTTCACTTTCGGTAGCCGAACTGGTGTTTGCTCATTTATTTACCGGTGTTAGATTTTTATACGATGCCAACCGTAAAATGCCGGTGGTAGGTGATGCCAAGTTTAATGATTTAAAGAAAGCCTACGCTAAAGGCATTGAACTACGTGGCAAAACCATTGGTATTATTGGTTTTGGACGAATTGGCCGCGAAACCGCTAAAGTGGCTTTAGGCTTAGGGATGGAAGTGTTGGCCTACGATCTGTTTGAAGTACCAAGCGCTCTAACTTTAGAGCTGAGTGGAAATATTAAGGTTAAAGTGCCCGTAAAAAGTGTTTCTTTAACCGATCTGATTGCTAATGCCGATTTTATTAGCTTACATGTGCCATTTGCAGAAAAACCTGTATTGGGTGCCGCCGAATTTGCACAAATGAAAGACGGAGCGGCTCTGGTAAACTGCTCTCGTGGAGGTACGGTAGATGAGCAAGCGTTATTAGATGCTTTAAATTCAGGAAAATTGGCTTTCGCCGGATTAGATGTGTTTGAAAACGAGCCAACTCCTTTAGATAGTTTACTTAAACATCCTAAAGTGTCGTTAACGCCGCATATTGGTGCATCAACAAACGAAGCTCAGGAAAGAATTGGCACCGAGTTAGCCAATCTGATCATCGATTTCTTTAAGAAGTAAAACCAACCTGCCTATGCCTAAAATCAAAGCATTTAAAGGTATACATCCGGCCCAAACTCATGTAGACCGGGTGGTTTTGCAGGTCGAAAATCTAGATATCGCCTCAGCCAAAAGAATAAGGAATCAGAACCCTTATTCTTTTGTTAATATGCTGGTTCCCAAATTAGAGAATCGGTTTTTAATGGGCTCTAAAACAGAATTGGCCTTCAAAAAGATCAACGATAATTTCGACGATTATTTAGAAAAAGGTATCCTCCTGCAAGATCAGCAGCCAGCCATTTATGTTTATCAAGTAAAACATCTGGGTTTAACCCAAGCCGGTTTCTGGACGGTTACCGCTATTGACGACTACCTGAATAATACCATCAGAAAGCATGAATTAACCCGTGCCGAAAGAGAAAAAAGCCTCATAGATTATGTACAGCAAACCGGTATTGATGCCAATCCGGTATTAATAACCTATCCAACTGATGAAACCCTAAGTCAGATTATCAAGGAGACTCTCTTAAAACAACCATTACTGCATTTTAATCGCCAGGATGCCGAACATTGTTTATGGAAAATAGATGATGAAGCGATATTAAATACCATTACACAAGCTTTTGCCCGTTTAAAATCTACTTACATTGCTGATGGCCACCACCGGGCTGCAGCGGCATCAAGTTACGGCATTGAGCGGCGTAAATTTAACCTAAAACATACCGGGAATGAAGAGTACAACTTTTTTACATCGGTATACATGCCTACCGATCAAATACACATCTTTGAATTTCATCGTTTAATAAAATCCTTAGGTAAACTTTCTGTAAACCAGTTATTAAAAGAGCTAGAAGCAGATTTCGATCTGAAAGAATTGACCAATATCCGGGTTTTTAAACCCGGCTATATGCATCAGATCGGTTTATATGTAGCGTCTAAATGGTATGAACTAAATTACAGAGAACCAGCAGTAAGGCCCGATAATCCGGTAGAAAAACTGGATGTGAGTATATTGCAGAATCGGGTATTGACCAGAATACTTCAAATTAAAGACCCCAGAACCGATCCTCGTTTAAGTTTTGCCGGTGGCATTACCCACATAGCAGACTTAGTTAAAAAAGTAGATGATGGCGAATTTGATGCCTTGTTTACCTTATTCCCAACCAGTATTGAAGAATTAATTCAGGTAGCCGATGCCGGCGAAGTAATGCCACCCAAATCGACCTGGTTTGAGCCTAAATTTCAAGCCGGATTATTAATCCACAAAGTTAACTAGCACTAAGTGGCTTGTTTTTTAATTGAAAAATAAGCCAGGTTATTCCGGCCGTCAGCCCAAATACTACCAGCGAAACAGAAATATAGCTGTCAAAAAGGCGTTTGATAGACTGGTCTTTTACCATATCTATACAAATTAAGCCCACTATGCCAATAACAAATGGAAATAAGGCCGATTTAAACAATAAGATATTCAGCCGAATGGCCTTTTCATCTTTTGTAGCATTAATTAGTATTTGTCTGATTAATAAAGCCAACATTACAAAACCAAAAAATATGGTAGTAAACAAGAACAATACGAAGGAGCCTAGCCCGCTAAATGAGATGTCTGACATGATTTCTGAGTTTAGATAATTTTAAAACGCAGAAATAGACTTAGAATTGTGCTAGCTATACCTGCTAGAACTATAATTCAAAAGCTTGTCCTTTTTCAGGTATTTCTACCGAAAAATCAGATAGGTCATGGCTCAGCGCCCGCATCGATTCAGCCTCGCCATGTATCAGGAATACTTTTTTGAGTTTTTTAGGGCTTTGCTGCCTAACAAACCCAACCAGATCATCATGATCTCCGTGGCCGCTAAACAGATCGGTTTGTTTAATGGTGGCATACACAGCCAGTTCCCGGTCGCGAATGCGAACAATGGGGTCGCCACGCAGTAAACGGTTACCCAAAGTGCCTTTAGCACAATACCCTATAAAAAGTATGGTGCAATAGTAATTCTGGATATTGTAAAACAAATGATCCTGAATACGGCCGCCTTCCAGCATACCTGCCGATGAAATAATGATGCAAGGTTCCAGGTAGTTAGCAATAAATCGGCTTTCTGCCTGATCTTGCACATAATCTAGGTTATCAAAGTCAAATTCATCGCCTTCTTGGCGATAAAACTCTTGCGCTTCCTCACTTAAATAATGCTGGTGTTTCCGAAAAATATCGGTCGCATATTTAGCCAGCGGGCTATCCACAAAAACCTTAATCCGGGGTAATTTACCTTCGCTGAATAGTTTATTTAACGAAAAAACCAACGATTGGGTCCGCCCAATACTAAAGGCCGGAATAATTAGCCTTCCCGGATTTTTAACACAGGCCTCGGTAACTGTTTCGGTTAAAACCTCATCAATGGTACGGGTTTTATTATGAAAACGTCCGCCATAGGTCGATTCGCAAACCAAATAATCTACTTCTGGTAATATTTCCGGGTCTTTTAAAACCGGATAATTCTTACGCCCAAGGTCGCCGCTAAAAGCTATCTTTTTGGTCTCACCATTCTCCTGAATAGTTAATACCACAGCTGCTGCACCCAATAAATGTCCAACAGGAGTGAAACTGAGCGATATATTCCCGTTTAAACGAAATTCTTTATTAAACCCGATGGTAACGAAACGATCTACAGTTTCCATGACGTGTTTCTGCAGATAAATAGGCCTGAAACCTCCCGATACACGCCCTCTGCGGTTTCTACGCTGCGCTTTTTGCTGTTTACTAAGAAAGATATTTACCGAATCGAACAAAAGGATCTCAGCCAGGTCGGCCGTTGGAGGGGTACATAAGATCTGTCCCATAAAGCCCAAGCGCACCAGGGTAGGGAGATTGCCCGAATGATCGATATGGGCGTGGGTAAGAATAACTACATCAATTTCTTCCGGACGAAAAGGAAACTGCTCATTCTCTTCCAAATAAGTTTCCTTTTCGTAGTCTAAACCGCAATCAATTAATATTTTGTAATCGGCCAGCTCCAATAAATGCATGCTGCCGGTAACCTGCTGTGCAGCACCCCAAGCGGTAAATTTCATCAGTTATTAAGCTTTTTCCGAAACGTCGAATTGTAAACCACTCAAGTACCTGTACAAACCATCTTCATTTTGTATCAATTCCTGATGCGTACCGCTTTCAATCACTTTTCCTTTTTCCAATACCACAATACGGTCGGCTTCGCGAATGGTAGATAAACGATGGGCAATGATTATAGAAGTCCTGTTCTTCATCAGTTCTTCTAAAGCCTCCTGCACCAAGCGTTCCGATTCCGAATCGAGCGAAGAGGTAGCTTCGTCTAATACCAGAATTGCCGGGTCTTTTAATAAGGCACGGGCAATGGCAATTCGCTGGCGTTGTCCACCCGATAGTTTTACCCCGCGTTCGCCTACCAGTGTATCGTATCCTTCCGGAAAACTGCTAATAAATTCGTGTGCATTGGCTCTTTGGGCAGCTTTAATTACCTCCTCTTTGCTGGCCGATAATTGGCCATAGGCGATATTTTCCATAATTGAACCGCCAAAAAGTAATACATCTTGCGGAACAATAGCCACCTGATTGCGGATATCGGTTAATGAGTAATCTTTAGATGTTTTACCGTCAAACAGCAAGTCGCCGCTCTCGGGGTCATAAAATCTTAAAATTAAGGAAGCTAAAGTAGATTTTCCGGCACCGCTTGGGCCTACAATGGCTACTTTTTCTCCGGCCGTAGCCTCAAAGTTTACTTGTTTTAGAATAGGCATTTCCGGCCGTGAAGGGTAGGTGAACGACACTTCCTTAAAGCTGAGGTTTCCTTTTATCTTCTGCTTAATCTCATTCTCTTTTTCGGAGATGGATATGGCCTCATTACGCTCATGCAGAATTTCTAATACCCGCTCGCTGGCACCTACGGCCTTTTGTACGTTGGCATATAATTCTGGGAAACTACCCATGGCAGCACCTACAAAAATGGCATATAAAATAAAGGTGGTTAGGCTGCCTACAGATAATTCGCCGGCCTGAACCAATACCGAGCCATACCATATTACGGCTACAATGGCCCCGAAAAGGCAAAAAATAACAAAAGAAGCAAAGGCCCCGCGGTAGGTTGCCCCTTTTAAGGCAATGTTTACCACTTTTTTAAGGTTCTTTTCATATCGCCCGGCTTCATAAGCTTCATTAACAAAGGCTTTTACGCTGGCAATTCCCTGAAGGGTTTCCTGTACAATGGTATTCGATTCGGCCAATTGATCTTGTGCCTGGCGGGATACCTTTCTGATAAAACGCCCAAAAACCACTGCAGCTACTACCAATATGGGCAAAATGGCCAGGTTGAGCAGGGTAAGTTTATGAGATACAATGAATAGCAGCGTAACACCGCCCACTAATAAAATAATTTGTCTGAATAATTCGGCCAGGGTAGTGGTTAAGGTATCCTGAATTTGAGAAAGGTCTGCAGAAATGCGGCTATTCAATTCGCCTACCCGGCGGTTGGCGAAGAAATTCATGGGCAGGGTGATTAGACGGAAATAAGTGTCTTTACGGATATCGGCCAGGGCTTTTTCGGCCACTTCTACAAAAAACCGTATCCTGAAAAAGGATACAAAAGATTGAAAGAACAATACCGTAAAACAGATCCAGCCAATGGTATTGATATTAGCCGGAATAAAGCTAAGTTTCTGTTTGCCCTGAGCCGCATCTATCATGGCACCCAAAAGTGAGGGGAAAGCCAGGCCGGTTAAGCTCGATAAAAATAAAAACAGCAAGCCGAAAATGAATTTCCAGCGGTAAGGTTTCAAGTATTTTAATAATTCTGAAATGTTCCGAATACTTTCTTTATTAAGTTTAGATTTCGGTAATTCTTCGGCTTGGGTATTGCCGCTATTCAGTGTAGATCGAGCCATTTAGTATGCATTTAGCTGTATTTACAGCAAGGGTAAAAATAGGGTATAAATTCAGGATTTAATTGCCCAAATCGTCAGTTTAATTCCATTTTATTCAAATTTCAGGCTTTTTCGTTTAAAGACCATGCCGCAGCAGGTTCGGCGAAAAGCGGTTTAACCCTTGCCCAGGTTAATTTAAATAGTTCTCCGTTCCTGTATTTGTTCAGCAATTCTTCAGATTTCCACAAACTAACGGTAAAGAACTGGTTCCGATTGGTAGTGTCCTGATGAAGGCTGAGTTCAAAACATCCTTCACTTTCGGCAATATGCCTTTTCATTTCTTCAAAAATAGAAAGAAACTCATCGGCTTTGCCTTCCTGGAAATGCATTTTTACAATTCGGGTAATCATTTTCTGAATTCTATACGAACAATATCGCCCAAATGTAAACCCAGTAATCCGCTGGCATTGCCCTTGTTAATGGCAATTTCCAGATGGTTGCTGATACCAAACAGACACAATTTTTCGCCTTCTGGAACCTCGTTATAATGCCAGCTTAAAGTAGAAATAGACTCATTTCTTCGAAAATATAGACTAAAATTTCGGTTTTTCTGTAAGCGGGTAAATAAGTCTTTGGTAATATTGGTGATCACGTTCTGGAAAGAATCAATGAAAATAACGCTTCCGCGGATAATGTCGCCTTCAATAACCGGCTGTAAGGTAATACGCTGTTCCAGTTGGCCAATTGGTAAGCCAATTTCACTTAATTTTCCGCCCTTTGCCAAATGACACGAAGCTTTGGCTAAAATATCGGATAAAGGGAAATGCAGATACTTTAAATCCTGCATAATATTAATTTCTACAATTTCACTCGGTTCATCATCAAATAATAAAGAGAAAATACCGTTATCAGAACCAACAAAGTAATGGTTTTTGTAACGTAGGGCTAAATAGCGGGTATGTTCATGGTATACAGAATCTATACCAATTAAATGAACCGTATTATCCGGAAAATAGTGAAATGAGTTTTTTAATACAAAAGCCGCATGTGGTATATTAAATGCAGCAACATCATGTGAAATATCAACCAGGTTAACTGTTGGCAACAATTTCAATATGCTACCTTTGAGGGCTGCCTGGTAGAAATCCTGAGATCCCAGATCGGTAGTTAATGTGATAATTGCCATTCAGAAAAATGAATATTTATTGCTATTCTTGTTGTAGTTAATATGCCTACAAATATTCAATTTTTATCGCATATAAAAACGTAAATTTATAGAGTAACCATATTTTATTTTCCACTTGAACGAACTCATCATTAATATCGAAAATATAAGCCCTGTAACGCTTTGGGGGGCTAACAACGAATATTTCGAAACCATTAAAAAGCATTTTCCTAAAATTAAGATCGTGGCTCGTGGAAGCGAGATAAAAGTGCTTGGAGATGAAACCGAACAGCAGCTGTTTAATACTAAGTTTCAGGAAATATTACATCATATAGAAAAGTTTCAGAGTTTAAATAATAACGATCTGGAACATATACTAGGTGCACAGCCCGGAGTGGTAGAAAACGAATTGGCAGCCGAGAAGGTAAATGGTTCGGAACCTATTGTTTTCGGCCCCAATGGCATTGTGGTGAAGGCCAGAACGGCCAACCAGCGCCGAATGGTAGAAAGTATTGTGCGTAACGATGTGATTTTTGCCATCGGCCCCGCCGGAACCGGGAAAACCTACACCGCAGTAGCTTTAGCTGTTAGGGCGTTGAAAAATAAAGAGATCAAAAGGATTATATTAACCCGTCCGGCGGTAGAAGCGGGAGAGAATCTGGGTTTCCTGCCGGGAGATCTTAAAGAAAAGATAGATCCTTATTTACGCCCCTTATACGATGCCCTGGACGATATGATTCCGGCAGAAAAACTGAAATTATACCTGGAGAACAGAACCATTGAGATTGCGCCTCTAGCCTTTATGCGTGGTAGAACCCTCGACAATTGCTTTGTAATTTTAGATGAGGCCCAGAACGCTACCGATATGCAATTAAAAATGTTCCTGACCCGTATGGGGCCAACGGCCAAATTTATTGTAACCGGTGATGTGACTCAGATCGATCTGCCCAAGATACAACAATCGGGTTTACATACCGCTTTGCGCATTTTGCCAGAAATTAAAGGGATAGATATTATTTATTTAAGTGGCGAAGATGTGGTTCGTCATAAACTAGTGAAAAGAATTTTAGAGGCCTACGGCGATATACAGAAATAATTGATGACTGCATTTAAAGAAACCCATTTTCAATTACCCGGACAAACCGCTTTTTATAAAGGTAAAGTAAGAGATGTTTATACCATTAACGACCAGTATCTGGTAATGGTGGTTAGCGATCGGATATCTGCTTTTGATGTGGTTTTGCCCGAGCCCATTCCCTATAAAGGACAAGTACTTAACCAGATTGCTGCTAAGTTTCTGAAAGCCACACAAGATATTGTGCCTAATTGGGTAATTGATGTACCCGACCCATCAGTAACCATTGGTCAGATCTGCCAGCCTTTTAAAGTAGAGATGGTAATTAGGGGGTATTTGGCCGGTCATGCCTGGAGAGAATACCAGGTGGGCAGACGTAGCGTTTGCGGGGTTGCTTTACCCGAAGGCTTAAAAGAGAACGATCAGTTGCCCGAACCTATTATTACCCCAACTACCAAAGCTGCGTTTGGACATGATGAGGATATATCCAGGGAGGAAATTTTATCACGCGGTATTGTTGCCGAAACAGATTATGTGCAATTGGAAAAATATACCCGTGCATTATATCAAAGAGGCACCGAAATGGCCAAAGAACGGGGATTGATCTTGGTTGATACCAAATACGAATTTGGAAAATCTGCCAATGGCACCATTACCTTAATTGATGAGATTCATACCCCGGATTCTTCTCGTTATTTTTATGCCGATGGGTATGCCGAACGCCAGGCAAATAACGAACCTCAGCGGCAGTTGTCAAAAGAATTTGTTAGAAAATGGTTAATTGAGAATGGTTTTCAGGGAAAAGAAGGACAGTCGGTTCCGGCAATGAGCCCGGAGTGGATCCGTTCTATTTCCGATCGTTATATTGAATTATACGAACAAATTACCGGCGATGGTTTTGTTAAAGGCGACGAACAAAATATTGTGGAAAGAATGCAGCAAAATATTCTGAAAAGTTTAAACATTCTCTCAAAAAAATAATTATTAATAACAATTTTTTAACTACCTTAGAATATCATGAAGTTTACCATCGATAAACACGATAAATACATCATTTTTAAGTTAGACGAACCTAAACTTAATAGCCTGATATCGCCTAAGTTAAAATCAGAATTGATATTGCTTAACACAGAGGGTCAGCGGAACATCATATTAGACCTTTCTGAAGTGCAATATTCAGATTCATCTGGTCTGGGAAGTTTATTGGTGGGGCACCGAATTTGTAAAAATGCCGAAGGAAGTTTTATTATGACCCATTTAAACGAAAATATTTCCCGGCTCATACATATTTCTCAATTAGAAGAAGTATTAAACATTGTACCCACCAATGAAGAGGCCATAGATTTTATCTTTATGGAAGAAATTGAGCGGGAACTAAAAAAAGAGACCCGGTAATTTAGCGCACACTCATTAATGAAATTTGAGCTTACCATTTTAGGAAGCAGTTCGGCCACACCCATTTATAACAGAAATCCTACTTCGCAACTCCTAAACATTAATGAGAAGTATTATTTAATAGATTGCGGCGAAGGAACCCAGCAACAATTACTCCGTTTTGGGTTAAAGTTTCAGCGTATAGATTATATTTTTATTAGCCATTTACATGGCGATCATTATCTGGGTCTGGTAGGTTTACTATCATCCATGCACCTGAATGGACGTACCAAGAAATTAATTTTGTTCGGCCCGCCCGAATTGAAAGAAATTCTGGATATTCAGTTCAAACATTCACTCACAACGCTTCGTTTTCCACTCGAATTTAGTGCAACCCAATCGCAACAACCTGAACTATTCTTCGAAAACACCGATGTGCAAGTCTTATCTTTTCCCTTAAACCATCGCATTGCCTGTACCGGATTTAAGATCACGCTAAAACAGCGTCTCCCTAAAATCAGGCTCGATAAAGTAGCCGAATTGCAAATTCCTGTAGAACACAGACAATTAATTAAAAAAGGGTTTCCTTTTACCGATAAGCACGGCAATACACATTCGGCAAGCGAACTTACCATGGCTGCCGATGCACCACGGTCATATGCCTATTGTTCTGATACCATTTGCGACTGGACTTATTTAGAAAATATAAAAGAGGTAAACTTACTATACCATGAGTCTACCTTTTTGCACGACCTATTAGACCGTGCCACAGAAACGTATCATACTACGGCTTTACAGGCAGGCGAAATTGCACAAAGAGCAGGAGTAAAGCACTTGTTAATAGGCCATTTTTCGGCACGCTACCGCGATTTAGATCAGCTATTGGAAGAAGCTAAAACGGTTTTTGAACATACTCAGCTGGCCCTTGAAGGCCAAACCTTTGAAATTATTTAGATTTAGAACCGCCGCCAAATACAGAAAAGTGAACGTAACGCTTAGGGTTCGCTTTCAGATCAACCATCAATAAATTCAAATTCTCGGTTGCATTGGCTAAATTACTGTACAACTGTTTATCGTTTATCAATAATCCCAATGAACCTTCGCCCGCGTTAATTTTTGCCACTACCTTTTGCAAATCAGCAACCGCTTTGTTGGCATTGCTAAGCGTCTGGCCCAGATTAGCACCGGCTGTTTCTGCACTTATTTTCTTCAGATTTGCCGACATCGATTCTAAATTGACCAAAATATCTGCAATTCGACGGCTTTGCGAACCCACCAAGCCATCTACTTTTTGGCTGGTACCTTCTAAGGTTTTTAAGGTTTTGGCAATGCTCGAAAAACTTTGGTTAAAGTTTCGTTGGAATTCCGGATTAAGGGTCTGGTTAATAGAACTCAACACAGAATCCATGCGGCTGGCAATAAGCGTAGCTTTTTCCTGTACCGGTTTTAGCTGATCCATAATTCCTACAGCAATCACGCCGGTCAGCGTATCTCCATCTGAGGCCAGATGCTGGTCGTTGCCTAATTTAAACACAATGGCTTTGCCACCCAATAGATCGGTGCTTTCTAAGTGAGCTATCGTATTTTTAGGGATCTTATAATCTGGATTAACCTGAAATTGAGCAATAATTTTACCATTCGGAGCCAAGGTTAGTTTGGCTACACGCCCAATCTGAAAACCATTAACCAACACCGGTTTAGATACGGTAAGGCCGCTAATATCGTCGTAAACCGCATAGTAGTTTTGGTCTCTCGAGAACACATCTATGCCCTTTAGAAAGCTATAGCCCATAATTAAAATGGCAATAGCAACTGTTGCCAGAATACCAACCTTTGTTTCGTTAGAGATTTTCAAATCAGTTATTTTTTAAATTTATTCTAGTTCTACTTGTTTTTTATAAGATTGAATAGCCTTAAAAAGACAGTTCACAATCTCACTCTGGCCATTTTCAGAGTTCATATAAGCCTCTTCTTCAGGATTAGATATAAACCCAATCTCGGTGAGCACAGCAGGCATGCCGGCCCGAGCCAATACTGCCAAACTTTTCTCCTTAACACCACGGTCTAAACGGCCGGTTTTGGTGTACTCATCCTGCATAAAGGTAGCCAGCTTTATACTTTGCTCTCTAAATCCGTTTTTCAAGAAGGAAAACATGATAATACTCTCCGGATCGTTTGGGTCGTATCCTTCGTAATTATTCTTATAATCTTTTTCTAATAAAATAGAGGCGTTCTCTCGAATGGCAATATCCTGTTCATCTAATCGACCAAAACCCGAAACAAAGGTTTCCGTTCCGCTGGTACTGGTACTTTGCGTTTTAACGGTGGTATAGATCGGAACCTTTCTTCCGTATTTATTCTTTTTGTATCCGCTGATCACTTTTTTAGTATAAACCGGCATCGAGTTACAATGAATAGAAATAAATAAGTCTGCTTTAGCCCGGTTTGCAATTCCTATTCTTTCATAAAGCGGAATAAAAACATCGCTGGTGCGGGTATAAACAACTCTTACATCTTTCATATTCTCCTCAATAACCTTGCCTAAGCGTAAGGCAGTGGCTAAGGCTACATCTTTTTCTTTCGAGA
The DNA here is from genome assembly GCA_046074105.1 of Sphingobacteriaceae bacterium. GTDB lineage: Bacteria > Bacteroidota > Bacteroidia > Sphingobacteriales > Sphingobacteriaceae > JAIPAN01. The sequence goes on from JBJTNQ010000058.1 coordinate 16,754, forward strand.
TCTCTCCATGTGTGGCACCATCCTGTCCGCCATGGCCGGCATCAATAACAATGGTTTTGATACGATAAGGGGGATTAAAAGATGTTTTTCCGGATACGAATACAGGAAGTAAAAGCAAAACCGTTAAATAAGCATAAATCGGTCTTATGAATGGGATAATTTTCATTAATTTTGATCGATTTTTGTGATTAACATGTACAAAAATAGTATTCATCAGCTAAATTGAAATATATAAAATCCCTTTTACTTTTAATCTTAGTTGCTTACCTGTTTTTAGGAACGGCCTATCTTGCTGTTGCCCAGCAGGATGAAGCACCTAAATCATTAACGGTTAAAACTGATACAATAATACAAAAACCATCTAAAGATGGTAAACTGAATGCAGATATAAAGTACAATGCCGAAGATTCTATTCGTATAGATCGTAAAAATGGCGTGATCTATTTATACGGGAAAGCCAGGGTTATCTATACAGATTTTGAATTAGATGCCGATTTTATTCGTTTAGATCAGAAAAACAATACCGTTTTTGCCAAAGGGATGTACGATTCTCAGGCCGGGAGGTACCGTGGAAGACCCATCTTTAAACAAGGCAGCGAAGCACCGATTACCACCGATTCGCTCATATTCAATGTGAAAACCAAAAAAGGGAAATCTTACGGTGTTTTTTCTGAAGTAGATGGCGGTTACCTAACGGCCAGGCAGTTTAAGAAAAATCAATATGATGAAGGTTTTTTTAAAAACGGGATCTACAGCACTTGTAATCTAGATCATCCTCACTTTGGTGTTTTCATTACCCGGGGCATTGTTACCAAAAATCAGATCATTACCGGTCCGGCATTTCTCGAGATTGAAGATATCCCTTTTCCGGCTGGGATTCCTTTTGGTTTTTTCCCTAAACCCAACAAAAGGGCATCAGGAATTTTGTTTCCAAGTTTTGGCGAAGATGGCACCCGTGGATTTTTTATGCGTGATCTGGGATATTATATTGGCCTGAACGATTATTGGGATATGACGCTGAGAGGTAGTTTATATAGCAGAGGCTCTTACGAAACCAGTCTGGCTGCCCGGTATCAGAAAAAATATAAATACGATGGTAACCTGAATCTTAGATATTCCTCTACCAGAACAGGCATTGAAGGTACTCCAGGGTATAAGCCATTTAAGGATTTTAATATCCAGTGGAGCCATTATCAGCGGCCAGAAGCAAATCCCGGAACCACTTTTAGTGCATCTGTTAATGCAGGTACTTCGAGCTATTTTACCAATACTGCTGCCGGCGGAACGTATAATCTTGACCAGCTGACTAGAAATACGCTCTCCTCTAGTATTGCCTATGGCAGAACTTTTGCCGATGGTTTGTTCAATTTTTCGTCCAGCTTAAGCCACCGTCAGGATATGCAGCAGAAAACCATTTCTCTTGAATTACCCTCTTTTAGTTTAAATATGAGTACCCTGAATCCGTTCGATTCTAAAAAGCGAATAGGTGAGCAAAAGTGGTATCAGAAAATTAATGTGGGTTATAGTTTAAGAGGAACCAATTCTATTGATACCAAGGAAAATTTGCTATTTCAACCCGGGAGCTTCAAAAATTTCAGAAACGGATTTCAGCATGCCATCCCGGTAGGTATATCTTTAAATCTGCTCAAAGTATTTAACCTTTCATCGGGCATACAATACACCGAAAACTGGTACACCCAAACCATCAGAAAAAACTATTCTGCGGCCCAGAATAAAGTGCTTATTGATACTGTTTCCGGTTTCAGACGCTCTTATGAGTATAGTGTTGGTAGTAGTTTAACTACCAAATTCTATGGTCAAGTAAACTTTAAAAAAGGTAAATTGATGGCCATTAGGCACGTGGTAACTCCCTCTATTGGTTTTAATTACCGACCTGATTTTAGTTCCTCCCGATTTGGGTTTTATAAAGAGTATCAGCAAAATGCCCAGGGCGATATGGCGCTTTATTCCATTTTCGAACAGGGAGTATATGGTTCGCCCGGTAGGGGAAAATCGGCTAGTATTGGTTTTAGCTTAGATAACAATCTGGAAGCAAAGGTAAAATCTAAGGGCGATACCACCGGCAAAACCGAAAAAATACCTATTCTTCAGGGTTTATCTTTTTCAGGGAGCTACAATTTTGTTGCCGAATCTTTTAAACTCTCCACTATCGGTTTTTCTGGTCGTACGGCTTTGTTTAAGCAGTTATTGGGCGTTAGCTTTTTTGGAACTTTAGATCCCTACCAATTAAATAGTAGCGGAGAAAGAATTGATAAATATCTTTTTTCTGATGGGAAACTGGCCCGTTTAACCAATTTTGGTGTTTCTTTAGATTTTTCAATCAATTCTGCCGGGCTAAGCAAGCAATCTAAAAACAGGCCAAAAATGCCTGCCGATCCTTTAGCTGCGCTAAACCCGGAACAATCACAGCAGCTAGATCTACTGAACAGAGACCGTAATGCTTTTGTCGATTTTAATATCCCATGGAATTTGCGCACCTCTTACAGTTATAACTATTCGAAATCGGGTTTTGTGTCTAACGCAACCAATACTCTTAATTTTGGCGGAGATTTTAGTGTTACCCCTAAATGGAAAATGGTTTACAATTCTGGCTACGATTTTCAGCAGAAAAAAATCAGCTTAACACAGATCTCCATTTATCGCGATCTGCATTGCTGGGATCTGTCATTCTCCTGGATACCATTTGGAACTTACCGGAGTTATTCTGTAGACCTTAGGGTAAGGGCCTCCATATTGCAGGATTTGAAATTGAGTAAAAGACGCGATTATTATAATAATTTTTAAGATGTACGCAGAGATCATAACCATAGGCGACGAAATACTGATTGGTCAGATTGTAGACACCAACTCGGCCTGGATGGGGCAACACTTAAGTGAAATTGGAGTCCGGGTTAAACAAATTACTTCTATATCTGACGATAAGCAGGCCATATTATCCGCATTAGATGCGGCACTTCAACGTGCTGATCTGGTGATCATTACCGGAGGACTGGGCCCAACTAAAGACGATATCACCAAAAAAACGCTTGCCGAATATTTTGAAGTCGGCTTTAAACAAGATACAGCTACTTTAGACCAGGTTAAAAAGATCTTTTCGCGTTATAATGCACCGTTATTACCCGTTAATGTTGCACAGGCCGATGTGCCGGAGAACTGTACCGTTTTGCTGAACAAAAATGGCACAGCACCAGGAATGTGGTTCGAAAAAGGCAATAAAGTAATGGTTTCGCTGCCGGGTGTTCCTTTCGAGATGAAATATTTGATGCAGGATGAAGTCATTCCACGCTTAAAACAACATTTTCAGTTATCTCACATCTATCATCATACCATACTTACTGCAGGTATTGGAGAATCATTTTTGGCCGAGCAGATAGCTCCTATAGAAGATATGCTTCCTAAGCATATTAAATTGGCTTATTTGCCTAAACTTGGCCA
>JBJTNQ010000059.1:0-6901 GCA_046074105.1 Sphingobacteriaceae bacterium
GGGAGCCAATGGCACTATATTAAAAGGCTCGGGAACCGATCGTCAAACCTTAATCCGTATTGCGGGTATCAATAATATTAAATCTGCTGCAAAGCAGGCTATTATCGATCAATATGTCCCCGTAAATGCCATGAGTTTTCATGTGGCTAAAACAGAAGGCTTAAAAGCAGGCGATCAGCTATTCATTACTCGTCCTTCTACCAAAGAGTGGCTAGATACTACCAAAACCTGGACTTTTGGAGGCGGAGTTTCGGCTCTAGGATGGAAACCGGGCGAAGAAGATATTACCTGGGACCGTAAAATAGTATCGGTTAAAGGAAATGAAATTACCATTGATGCTCCCCTGACCACGGCATTAGATGAGAAATTTGGAGGCGGTACCATTAGTTCTTATGAATGGACCGGCCGGGTGCAAAATATCGGGGTAGAAAACCTGACCATGCTCTCCACTTTCGATGCCTCCAATCCAAAAGATGAGAGCCACCGCTGGATGGCCATTACCATAGAAAATGCCGCACAGGTTTGGGTCCGTCAAATGGTATTTAAACATTTTGCCGGTTCGGCAGTAAACATATTGGCGAGTGCCAAATGCGTAACTGTAGAAGATTGTAAGTCTTTGGCTCCAGTTTCAGAAATTGGCGGACAGCGCCGCTATACTTTCCAAACCAATGGCCAGCAAACCTTATTTCAGCGCTTATATTCCGAGTACGGCTACCACGATTTTGCAGTAGGTTATTTAGCCGCAGGCCCTAACGCTTTTGTGCAATGTAAAGCTTACCTCCCGTTTAGCTATAGTGGCACCATTGATACTTGGGCATCGGGAGTATTGTTTGATATCATCGATATCGATGGTCATGCATTAAATTATAGCAATATTGGTCAGGATGCCCGAGGTGCCGGCTGGACAGCCGCCAATAGCGTGTTCTGGCAATGTTCAGCTTCCAGAGTATATAATTTTAGTCCGCCAACAGCTCAGAACTGGGCATTCGGAACCTGGGCAGAATTTGCCGGAGATGGTTATTGGGAATCATCCAACGAGCATGTAAACCCCAGAAGTTTATATTATGCCCAGCTGCAGGACCGTTTGGGTAAAAACGTTTCTTTAAGAGCCCAGCTGTTTGAACATATTACCGAAGCAACCAGCAGTCCTACGGTACAACAGGCCAAAGAAATGACCTTGGCGGCTACTAAGCGCCTGCCTCAATTAACAGATTTTATTGATAGTGCTTCCTTACGTAATCCAATTCCAACGCAGGCCGGAAATATAAAAACCATAGATCAGGTTGGCGTAAAGCCGCTTACCCCTGTTGTCAAGACCGGCAGTATGCAGCTGCAAAATGGCTGGCTGGCTAGAAACAATGAGGTATTAAAAGGAGGCAGATTGAGTGTACCCTGGTGGACCGGAGGGATTGAAGGCCCCGATCTGCAAAAAGCACAGGCAGCCATTACCCGATATGTTCCCGGCAGAACCGGACAAGGTTTAACAGATGATTTAGGGGAGATGACCGATATGATGCTGGCTAAATCTAAATTAGTGGTAGAACAGAATTACGGTTTATGGTACGAGAGACGTAGAGATGACCACGAACGGATCAGAAGAATGGATGGGGAAGTTTGGCCGCCCTTTTATGAATTGCCCTTTGCCCGCAGCGGACAAGGTACTGCCTGGGATGGCTTAAGCAAATACGACCTTACCAAATATAACCCCTGGTACTGGAACCGCTTAAAGCAATATGCCGATCTGGCCGATCAGAAAGGCCTGGTATTGATCCACCAAAACTATTTCCAGCATAATATTATTGAGGCCGGAGCACATTATGCCGATTTCCCTTGGAGAACCGCCAATAACATCAATGCCACCGGTTTTCCGGAGCCTCCGCCTTATGCCGGCAATAAGCGGATATTTATGGCCGATCAGTTTTACGACATCACCAATAAAAACAGGGCAGAACTGAACAAAGCCTATATCAGACAATGTCTGAATAATTTTAGATCCAATACCGGAGTCATACAGTTTATTGGCGAAGAGTTTACCGGACCGCTCCATTTTGTTCAGTTTTGGGTAGATGTTATTAAAGAATGGGAACAGGAAAATAAGACCAAGCAATTTATTGGCTTAAGCACCACTAAAGACGTGCAGGATGCCATCCTGGCCGACCCCAATCGTGCGGCTACCATTAATGTAATTGACATCAGATATTGGTTTTACCAGGCAGACGGTACTGCTTATGCACCCCTGGGCGGCCAAAGTTTAGCCCCACGCCAGCAAGCCCGCCAGTTTAAACCAAAAGGCACCTCTTTCGAGCAGGTTTACCGGGCCGTTAAAGAATACCGTGTTCGTTATCCTGATAAGGCCGTTATGTATTCTGCAACCAGTTACGATGCCTTTGCCTGGGCAGCTTTTATGGCTGGCGGATCATTAACCCAAATACCGGTTAGCGATAAAGCATTTCTGAGATCGGCCAGCACCATGCAGCCTGCTGCACTCGCTAATCAAAATTACGTATTAGCTAATCAGCAACAGGAATACATTATTTATACCTCTTCTGATATAAACTTAGCAGAATTGAAATTAACCCGTAACGCCACAGCAGATTGGATCAATCCGGCATCGGGAAGTATAATTTTAAGTCAGCAATTAGATCTTAAAACAACAATACTTAAAAAGCCGGTTAATGGCAATGCCGTACTGTGGATCCACAATAAATAAATATGAAAACGATATTAAATAAGATTATTTGCCTGTCATTCCTGCTGTTCTTAATGGCCTCCTGTAAAGAATCTAAGAAGGCATTGGAAATGGGTTTAAAGGTAAATAAAGCCGGCAGGTATTTCGAGACCAAAGAAGGGAAACCGTTTTTCTGGTTAGGCGATACCGGCTGGTTATTATTTAAAAAATTATCGAGAGAAGAAGCCTTGGCTTACCTGGACAACCGGGCAGCCAAAGGGTTCAATGTTATTCAGGTAATGGCACTCCATTCGCTTGATGTTACTAATTTTTATGGCGATTCGGCTTTGGTCAACAAACAAATAGATCAGTTAAAAACCACTAAAGGAGCTAACTTTAAAAATCGCCAACAATACGATTACTGGGATCATGTAAACTATATTATAGATGAGGCTGCCAAAAGAAATTTATATATCGCTTTTGTAACGGTTTGGGGAAGTGCGGTAAAAGATGTTAAACCTCAGCAGGCAGAAAAATACGCCAGCTTTTTGGTCAAGAGATTTGGCAACAAGCCAAACATCATCTGGATGAATGGGGGCGATATTAAAGGATCTGATCATCAAGAAGTTTGGGAAACCATAGGAAATACCATCAGATCAAAAGACAGCCTGCACCTCATTACTTTCCATCCGCGAGGAAGAACCACCTCTTCAGAATGGTTCCATCAGTCTAAATGGCTGGATTTTAATTCGTTTCAATCTGGTCACCGCCGTTACGATCAGGATACCACCAAAGAAGAGAGCCGTCATTATGGCGAAGACAACTGGAAATACGTTTTAGAAGATTATCCCAAAAAACCAATAAAACCAACCTTAGATGCAGAGCCAAGTTACGAAGCCATCCCCGAAGGGTTGCATGATTCCTTAGAGGTAAGGTGGACCGATGCAGCCATCAGACGTTATGCCTACTGGTCTGTTTTTTCGGGAGCCGCCGGCTTTACCTATGGCAGCAATTCAGTTATGCAGTTTTATAAAAAAGGAGAAGGACAGGGAGCCTTTGGCGTAAGGAATTGGGAATATTACACCCTGGCCATGAACGACCCGGGTGCAGGCCAGGTTCATTTTATAAAAGACCTTATACTTTCTAAGCCCTTTTTCGAAAGAATACCCGACCAGTCGCTTATTGGAAACCAGCACGAAAAGCATGACTACCTGGTTGCCAGCCGCGGGCAGGATTATGCTTTTATTTATACCTGGACAGGCAGAGAAATGACTATCAATATGGGAAAGATCAAAGGCGAAAAAGTAAGAGCACTTTGGTTTAATCCTTCTACAGGAATAAGATCGGTTATTGGCGAATTGGACAATAAAGGCCAACATACTTTCGATCCTCCCGGAGAAGAGAAAAAAGGCAACGATTGGGTTTTAATATTAGAAAGCCGTTAGCATGAATATTAAAGCCAACCTTTATTTGCTACTCTCACTGCTGATACTCACAGTATCGTGCAGTAAAAAAGCGTATTTATTTACGTCTTTTAATGAGCCCGCAACCGAAGGTTTAAGAATGCTTTATAGCGACGACGCCTATCATTGGAAATCGTTCGATCACCTGTTCCTTAAGCCCGAAGTGGGGCACCAAAAAGTAATGCGTGACCCCTCTATGATACAAGGCCCCGATGGCACTTTCCATTTGGTATGGACCAGCAGCTGGCGTGGAGATAAGGGATTCGGCTATTCCAGCTCTAAAGACCTCATCCATTGGTCGGCACAACAATTCATCCCGGTTATGGAAAACGAACACGAAACCGTAAATACCTGGGCCCCCGAATTGTTTTATGACGACGTACAGAAACAGTACCTCATTATTTGGGCATCAACCATTCCTTTCCGTTTTCCCAAAGGCCAGGAAGAAGAGCAGAACAACCACCGCATGTACTATACCACTACCACCGACTTTAAAACCTTTAGCCCGGCTAAGTTATTTTTAGATCCCGGCTTTAGTGTAATAGATGCAGTAATTGTAAAAAGAGCCCGGTCCGATTACGCCTTAGTGTTAAAAGACAATACCCGCCCCGAGCGTGACCTAAAAGTGGCTTTCGCCGATAAACCTTTAGGACCATACCAAAATATTTCGGCAGCATATACCAAAAAATTTACGGAAGGGCCTTCGGTAGTGAAAGTAAAGAACAACTGGTTAATTTATTTCGATTCCTATAGCGATCAAACCTATGGGGCTGTAAGAACCGCCGACTTTAAAAACTTTACAGATATTAAAGAAGAAATAAGCGTTCCAGCAGGACATAAACACGGAACCATTATTCCTGTAAAAAGATCATTCCTAAACCAATTGAAACAAACACTTCAAACCAAATAAATATGAAAGGACTATCGCATAAGCTATTCTTCCTGCTATTGAGCGTTTCCTCTCAAATCTCCTTTGCTCAGGATACGATCAGGTATACCGGCAGCACCTTATCTAACATCGATTATCATCATGGGCAATTAAGTCCGGTTATCGGGGTACACAACATCCAGGTATTCAGAGCCAACAGAGAACATCCCGAATGGGCGCAAGGTAATAACTGGACCTACAACCATCAGCCCATGCTGGCCTATTGGAACAATCGCTATTATCTTCAATACCTCAGTAATCCGGTGGGAGAACATATTGCACCGGGCAGAACCCTGCTGGCCACTTCAACAGATGGTTACCATTGGTCTGCACCCGAAGTTATTTTTCCGCCCTATAAAATTCCCGATGGCTATCAGAAAGACGGATATCCCGGCGTAGCCAAAGATCTGTATGCCGTTATGCATCAGCGAATGGGATTTTATACCGCTAAAAGCGGGAGATTATTAACCCTAGGCTATTACGGTATTGCCCTGGATTTGAAAGATGATCCCAACGACGGCAAAGGCATCGGCCGGGTAGTAAGAGAAATTTATAAAGATGGTACCTATGGGCCCATCTATTTCATCAGAAACAACAAGAACTGGGATAAGACCCGATCGGCCTATCCATTCTATACCTCATCAAAAGACAAAGGTTTTGTTAAAGCCTGCAACGAGCTGCTGGCTACCCCTTTAATGATGCAGCAATGGGTAGAAGAAGCCGACCGCGACGATCCTTTAATCCCACTAAAAAGAGAAGTAAAAGCATTCAGCTATTATCATTTACCCGATGGCAAGGTAATAGGCTTATGGAAACATGCTTTAACCGCCCAAAGTGCAGACGAAGGCCGAACCTGGTTATATAACCCGCTCAGAGCCCCCGGATTTATTAACAGCAATGCCAAAATATGGGGACAGCGAACCTCCGATGGGAAATATGCAACCGTCTATAATCCATCAGAATTCAGATGGCCCCTGGCGCTTTCCACCAGTGCAGATGGCCTCAATTATACCGATCTGCTGTTGGTAAATGGCGAGATCAGCACCATGCGCTACGGTGGAAACTATAAATCGTACGGCCCGCAATATGTAAGAGGCATCGTAGAAGGTAATGGGCTTCCGCCCGATAAGAACATGTGGCTGACCTATAGCATGAACAAAGAAGACATTTGGGTAGCAAAAGTTCAGGTGCCGGTAAGTGCTAAAGAAATGGCTGCGGTAGATGAAGATTTCAGCAAAATGCCCGATGGAGCAGAATTAAATAAATGGAATTTATTCAGTCCGCTTTGGGCAAAAACACAAATAGAAACCTACCGGGATAAAAAGGTATTGGCTTTACACGATCAGGATCCTTTTGATTATGCGAAAGCAGAACGCGTAATCAAACCGGCTCAAAAACTTACCCTGTCATTTACCGTTACGCCAAACCAAAACGATAGGGGCCAGCTCCAGGTCGAGGTGCAAGATGCCAAAGGGATTCCGGCCTTACGCCTGGTATTTGATGAGCAAGGTGCCTTAAAGATCAAAGCAGGCTATCGTTACTCGGGCCTGATGAATTACGAAGCAGGCAAAACTTATCAAATAGTATTAGAGCTCGATTGCACCACCCGTATCTATAAAATTAAAGTGAACGGTCAGGATAAAGGAGCCAAAGTATATTATGCTCCCATCGATGCCTTCAGCAGGGTAATGTTCAGAACCGGAGAAGTAAGACACTTCCCCGATGCCGAAACCCCTACCGATCAGAACTATGATCTAAAAAATGCGGGAGAAAAAGATCCCGAAGCCATATTTTACATCCATTCATTGAAAACAAACTAAAAATGAAACCTTATTTATGGTC
>JBJTNQ010000060.1:0-2766 GCA_046074105.1 Sphingobacteriaceae bacterium
TGGTGAACCTACAAATAAACACGGTCCTGTACCCAAGTGGTTTAAGGGGGGAGTCTGCAAAACTCTTATTCGGTGGTTCGAATCCACTCGGGACCTCTAATTTAAAAAACTATGAAAAAAACATTTGATTTTCTTTAGGTTAAACTAAAGAAAAATGAAAAAAGAAAACTTAAAAACAACAACAAATCGTAAAACATATAAAATAATTTTACGTAGAAAAATTTACGACGACAACGGGTTATGTCATTATTGTGGTCCTCATTCAGGGTGTAATTCATTTAGAAAAAAACATCCGTTAAAGAATTGGAAACAGTATCGAAAAACTCAGTGGAAGTAACACACACAGATATGGTGTAATGGTAGCATCACAGTCTCCAAAACTGTTGGTAGAGGTTCGAGTCCTTTTATCTGTGCAAAAATTCCTTCGTAGCTCAGTTGGTTTAGAGCAAACGACTGTTAATCGTTGGGTCACAGGTTCGAATCCTGTCGGGGGAGCAAAGGTTGATTGGGGAAGGGTGATACCTATGACACGAGAGTGTGTATCGGTCGGTATCATCGGAGTTTGCAGGTACACACCAAAGTAATGCCAATCGTAAAAAGAGATGTCCACTGAACCATCTTCTCTTTTCCTAACCTGAGTCAGTTGAGCAATTGGTCCGCTCGCTAGTCTGTAAAACTAGTCTCATTCGAGGGTGTAGGTTCGAATCCTACCTGGCTCACAATATGAAAACAATAATCACAACCATTATGTTGTTCCTTACAATCAATCTGTGGGGTCAATACTCAGGTATTACTTATTTCCCCACTGAAGGGAGTTTTATGGTCTCTATGGAGAACACTGACGGTAAAGGATGGGGTATTCATGCGGGTGGGGGTTACAATATGTGGATTGTAACTAATCCTGTTAACTCTATGAACCCAAACCCTTACTTAGACCGATTCGGTGTAAACTACGGTATATTAAAGAGTGGTGTGGTTATAGGGGGTGGGGTTAAGTTCAACACATTACCAAACACTAATAAAGATTTACGTCCTGAGGTATGGGTTAAATTACAACCTTTAAAATTACTTACCCAAAATAGAAACCATTGGGACATCTCAGTAACTTATAGTATTTCAGAACAACGATATTGGGGTTTTGGTGTTGCAATACCATTACAATATCGATATAATAATTTATTTTAAACGATTTTACCTTAACCTTATATTTATTGTAATAAATAATAGGTATGGGTTATAAACATTTTTTAATTACTGAAGCGGAAAAGAAAAACATTTTATCAATGTATAATGTTCTAACTGAACAGGTTACCGCAACAACCCCAACAACACAATATTTTAAAACACCTAACGGTGGTACAGCACAAGTTATTTTAAATTACGGTCCTGGTGATACTGAATTAAATCACACTGACAAATATGGGAATGTATTTGATAATACGTCAAAAATTAAACCAATTATTGATTCAGCAACAAAATTTTTAACATCAAATAAAGGTTATATACCAAGAGTCGTATTATATGCGGGTGAATCTATAATACCAGGTAAACCACTTGGAACTTTATCAGAAGAAAGAAGAAAAAAAATTGCGACATATGTTAAAGGTCAGTTACAGAGTCTTGTTGACAAAAAATTAATATCTAAGGAACCTGAAATTGTGTTAATTATTGAAGACGCAAAAACATTAACAGAACCATCTGGTGGTTGGGATAGTTATAGAACGTGGGCTCGCTCAACACCTGAGCAAAAAGCCGCAAATCCTAATAATGCCGAATACACTAAATTAAAGGCCGGATACGATAAAGACCAATTTAGTAAATTACAATTTAAAATTGTTCCTGATTTAGGTCCAAACCAATGTACATTTAATGTTAAGATTGGTGTTCATTACGATAATTTAAGTCTTGGACATAAATGTAATGCCGCTAGATTCCAAATATTGGCAAATGGTGTTCCATTAACAACAGGGTTAGGGACAACATGTGGTACAGGTTTAAAATATGCCGACATGAATAATGGTGGAGGTTCATTAGATTGTAAGAAAAATGAAGTTGGTGGTGCCAGAATGAATTATTTTACTTTATCAAGTGCTGCGTTAGTAAATCAGATTATGGCAGCATCAAGTGACAAAAATTCGATTAAAATTACAATGAAATGTACGTCAACTGGTTTTGATGACGCTGCCGGCAGATGTCACCAAGACGTTCCACACATTACAATTCATAACACAGATAACGTTAAGACCGTAGATACTTACCCAAATGCTAATGATGCCGTATTAATCACTATTGATAAATGTGGTAACTTGATTTCTGGTGGTGGAGGTGTACCAACAAAAAGTTCTGACACAACATCTGGTGCGACTAAAACAACTACAACAACAACGACAGGTAAGAAATTAGAATTTGCCGCAATGTCAGGAGGTACTTTAACTTCGGACCAAGTAATATCAAATAAAGTCACTAACGGAGAACTTAAGAAAAATACCGATAATACCTACACAGTATTAAAACCTTTCGTATATAATAACATCACTTATAAAGTGAATGATATAATCGTTAAGGTATTACCAAAAGGTACAGTTATCTCAACTACAACAACTACCACCACAGTTAAACCAAAATAAAAAAGAGGGTTACCCCTCTTTCACTCCTTGAAAATAAAATTCTTTCTTAGGGTATTGGATGATGATAACCATCACTCCTTCACAGTTAACAAAATAAGTTATTACACAATCCTTGTAATTTGATAAATTAACTGATTTG
>JBJTNQ010000061.1:0-22701 GCA_046074105.1 Sphingobacteriaceae bacterium
TGCACATCAGACGATACTTTAGAAATAATATCGCCTTTACGCTCGTTATTAAAATAGCCCATGTGCAGATTCATTACATTATTAAAAACCGACTTGCGAAGATTTAATAAGGTATGCGCCCGCAAATTCTCCATAATGCGCTGCGATAAATAACGAAACAGATTGGCCAGAAAAACAGATACAATGATACCTGCACAAACCATTTTCAAAGCACCTAAACTGCCGTATTCTTGGGTTACTATCTGAATATAATACTTAAACTGAGCCATTACATCCAGGCCAGTGGGCTTTACCAAAACTTGGCCAATAGCTGTATGATCTTGAAAAAACAAGGTTTGTAATAGCGGAGCCAGCAATGCCAGGTTAAGCGTATTGAAAATAATAGCCAAAATGGTGGTTAAAATATAAGGGATGGCAAACTTTTCAATCGGTTTGGCAAAAGTGAGCAGGCGGAAATAGGTTTTCATCAATAAATTTCGATGCGCTAATTTACAAATATTATTAGCATACCCCTTCTGGGGGATGATTTTGAAATATGAATAAAAAAAATCTTTTTTGTAGCTTGCTCAACAGCCTATCTTATTCATGATTAACAAAGGAGATTTTAAAAGCTTATCGCGTGCCTTAACACAGGTAGAAAATAACCTGGATGGTCATGTAGCGTTGCTGCAGCAGATAAAACCTAATTATCATGTTCCGGTTATTGGCATCACTGGCCCTCCGGGAGCCGGAAAAAGTACCCTGGTAAATGCATTAATAAACCGCTTAAGTGCTGGGGGAAAATATGTGGCTGTTTTGGCTATAGATCCAACCTCTCCTTTTAACCTGGGCTCCTTATTAGGCGACCGCATCCGCATGTCTGAGCAATTCAATAAGCCCAATGTATTCATCCGGTCGCTGGCTACGCGGGGTTCTTTAGGGGGCTTATCGGCCAAAACCATCGAAATGACCGATGTTTTACGGGCTGCTGGTTTCGATTATATTTTGATAGAAACTGTAGGTGTGGGCCAATCGGAAGTAGAAATTGCAGGTTTAGCCGATACTACGGTAGTGGTTCTGGTGCCCGAATCGGGCGATGAAATTCAAAATATCAAATCAGGTCTGATGGAAATTGCAGATATTTTTGTGGTAAATAAGGCCGATCGGGAGGGTGCTGATGCTTTTGTGAATAACCTCAGAAAACTATCGGGGCAAAAAGAACAGGCAATACCCGTTATAGCTACGGTTGCCAGCAAAGGCACCGGACTGGATGAATTAATCCAATTCATGGAACAGCAAAATAAACATAGCAACCCCAGAAAAAATCTACTGATTGCCGATAAGGCCTGGAAACTGATACAACACAACCTAAGCGCCCATTTAGACAAAAAAAAGCTTCAGCAAGATCTTGCTGAAGCTTCTCAATTGGCCGATTTTAATTTATACCGTTTTGTAGAAAGTTGGATTAAGCGTTCATAATCTCTTCTATTTCTTCTACTTCTACCGGAATCTCGGCCATTAAATCAATATTGCCATTTTTGGTAATCAGAATATTATTCTCAATTCTAATGCCCAGGCCTTCTTCGGGAATATAGATACCTGGTTCGCAGGTTAAAATGTTTCCTGCTTCAAAGGCTTTATATCGGCTGGCAAAATCGTGTACATCTAAGCCCAAATGATGCGATGTTCCATGCATAAAGTATTTTTTATACAATGGTGTCGCCGGGTTTTGTTTAGCCACTTCGTGTTTATCTAATAAACCTAATCCTATTAATTCGCTTTCCATTAAGCGACCCACCTCTTCATGATATTCGTTCCAAATGGTACCGGCAACGAGCATTTTGGTAGCTGCACGCATTACCCTTAACACCGCTTTATAAACTTCTTTTTGCCGCTTGGTGAAACGGCCATTTACCGGTATAGAACGGCTCATATCTGCATTGTAATTGGCATATTCGGCACCAAAATCGAACAGAATTACATCGCCATCTTTACATATCTGATTGTTATCATTATAATGGAGAATGTTGGCATTGGGCCCCGAAGCAATGATCGGGTTATAAGCATGCCCTGTTCCTCCCTGGCGAATAAATTCATGAATAATCTCTGCCTCAATTTCATATTCATTTACCCCCGGTTTGGTGAATTTAAGTACCCTGATAAAGGCATCGCGGGTTATTTGGCAAGCTTTTTTGGTCAATTCAACCTCAATTTCAGATTTTACAGCACGAAGCTCTCTCATAATAACCGCACTGCGTTCGTATTCATGTAACGGATAGCGTTGTTTTAACTCTTGGATAAAGCGTAAATCCCGATAGGGAACCTCATAAACAAACCGATCGTTTTCGTTGGTATTTAAATATAAGTTTTCAGCATAATGAACTATCGACTGAAATACAGTCCAGAACTCCTCTAACCAATAAACCTGTACTATTCCCGAAGCCTTTCTAGCTTCTTCTTTTGTGTATTTATGTCCCTCCCAAACAGCAATATGCTCATTGGTTTGGCGCAAAAACAAAACTTCACGAAAAAGCGGATTTGGGCAATCAGGAAATAGAATTAAAATGGTTTTTTCCTGATCTATGCCACTTAAATAAAAGAGATCGGGATTTTGTTTAAACACAAAATTTTGATCGCCACTTCGTAAATTTTCATCATTGGCATTAAATACGGCCAAAGAATTGCTTTTTAAGCGCTGGGCAAAATTCTTCCTATTAAGGATAAAAAGCGATGAATCAGGAGCTATGTATTTCATTTAATTTATTTTTTAAAACAATTTATATGTAATTTTAGTTAATTTTACAGAATCCGGTATACTTTTTGCTAAAGTGGATTTACGGTAGGTTTTTTTGCTCAAACCAAACTTATCATTATTTTTGCAAATATATACTGACTAGAAATTGTTTAACCTTTTAAAAAAACAGAATATGAATCATTCTACATTTAAGAAAGCCGTTGCCTTCTCGATGTTTTTAATGCTGGGCTTTACGGCCATTTCTACTGCACAGCAATCGACCTCAAACGGCTCTACAACACCAAAGTTATTTGGCGGCAGAGAGCAGTACAGAACTTGGTCTGTTGGTTTTAATGCAGGTGTATTATCTCCGGGTACCTTCTTTATTGGTACTAAAGATTACCATGATGCAGATATTAACTTAGGCTATGGTCTTAGCGTACACAAGCAATTGGGCCATTCATTTGGTATTGAAGGATCTATCCTTAAGGGAAAAGTTTCTGGACGTAACGAAGAAGGACCAGGTGCTAATGGAAATACCAATAAAGCATTCGAAACTAAATTAGGTTGGTCAGCCAGCGTAATGGGTGTATTAAATGTAGTTACCATAGATTTCCTAAAAAGAGAAAATGCAGTTAACCTTCTTTTAAAAGGAGGGGTAGCTTACTCTGCTTTCTCTTATAAAATTACCAACTCTTTAAACACAGTTACCGATTACGAAGGTACTTACGGTGCAAATGGCAACAAAAAATATGCTAGAGGCGGTATGATTCCGGTTGGAGCAGGTTTGAAATTTAAAGTTTCTAACCGTGTTAACTTCAACATCGGTTACAATACTTACGTTTCTAATACCGACGGTTTTGATGGTACTCCTGCTGGAGGAAGAGATACTTGGTCATATGCTTATGGTGGTTTAGAGTTAACTTTAGGTAACCCATCAAAGCCAAGCTTATACTGGGCTAACCCGGTTGCCATTATGTACGATGAGTTAAAAGATCCAACCCTTCGTGAAGAAGTTGAGGCATTAAAAAGCCGTGTAACTACTTTAGAAACTGCCGATTTATTAAAAGACACTGATGGTGATGGTGTTGCTGATAAATTAGATAAATGCCCTGGTACCGAAGCGGGTGTTAAAGTTGATGGTTCTGGTTGTCCATTAGACGTTGATGCTGACGGTGTGCCAGATTCAAAAGATAACTGCCCTACTGAAAAAGGTACTGCAGAATTAAACGGTTGCCCTGCAACTCCTGCTGCTGCAAGTTCTATTCAGTTCGAATTCAATTCATCAGTATTAAAAACATCTGCTTACCCAGCATTAGATGAATTATCTGCAGATTTAAGAACTAACACCGATAAAGTTGTTGAATTAGACGGTCATGCTTCTGAAGAAGGTACAGAAGCTTACAACATGCAACTATCTAAAGATCGTGCAAATTCAGTTAAAACCTATTTGGTAAACTCTGGTGTTGAAGCCAAAAGAATTACCACTAAAGGTTTTGGTGAAACCCGCCCGGTTGCTTCTAATACAACAGAAGAAGGTCGTCAGTTAAATAGACGCGTAGAAATTGTAAAATAATAATGTAATACAAAGCATATTATAAAAAAGAGTCCCGGCAAACGTCGGGACTCTTTTTTTGTTTATACCTTTGCCAACATGTACTTCTTTAGAAAAAACGATCCCAACCGGCCCATTAGCTTTAACTTAAAGGTGATGCATGCGATTAATACCCTGGCCATCTTATTATTTCTGGCAGGTATTATTTATAAAGTAGTTGAATGGTTATTGAAAAAATAATGAAAAAGATTATCCATACCTCCAATGCCCCAGAACCCATTGGCCCTTACAGCCAGGCGGTACAATCTGGAAATTTATTGTTTGTTTCCGGACAAGTAGCTATAGATCCGTCTTCCAATCAGGTTATTGACGGCGATGTAAAAGCAGAGGCCGAACAAGTGATGAAGAATTTGGACCAGCTTTTAAAAGCAGCGGGCTATAGCTTTAGCGACATTGTTAAAACCAGTATATTTCTGAGTGATATGGCCCACTTTACAACCGTAAATGAGGTTTATGCTGCTTATTTTAGCTCCGATTTTCCGGCCCGCGAAACAGTTGCCGTTTTGGGACTGCCCAAAAATGTAAATGTAGAGATCTCTATCATTGCAGCTAAAGCGTGAAAGAAAACCGATTAAAATATTTATTGGCTGCGGTTAGTGCCACCTCTTTATGGGGCTTTTTTTCTATCACCTTAAGAAAATTAAAAGCCTATCCTTCAGATCAGATCCTGCATTATCGCATTTTCACTTCACTGGCCATCATCTGGCTCATCATTCTGATTTTCCGTAAAAAGGAACTTAAAGCAGATGTGCAGTTGATGAAAAGCTACAGCCCCGAGCAGCGAAAAAAAGTCATTTGGCTTACTTTGCTGGCTGGCGTACTGATAACCGGCAACTGGTACAGCTTTATTTATGCTGTTAATCATATTAATTTAACCTCTGCTGCATTTGCCTACATGGTTTGCCCCTTAATTACGGCAATGGGTGGTTTTTTATTACTTAAAGAACACCTCACGCCGCTTAAGCTATTGGCCTTGGGGGTTGCACTGCTCAGTATCCTCATTCTGGCACAAGGCTCATTAAGAGATGTTTTGTGGGCCATTGGCATTGCGGTGCTCTATGCTTTTTATCTAATTATACAGCGAATCATTCAGGGTATAGATAAACTAAATATGCTGGGTGTACACCTTATTATTTCGGCCATATTTACCCTTCCGTTTTTTATTTACCATTATAATGGGATGCCTACCGATCTGAATTTCTGGGTCAACATTGTGATCATAGCTGTAGTTTATACCATCATTCCTTTGTTTTTGAGCTTATATGCCCTCATTGGCATTCCCTCTTCTACCATGGGTATCATCATTTATACCAATCCTATTGTTGCTTTTGCGGTGGCCTTTTTCTATTTTCATGAAACCATCAATCACCTGCAGGTAATTGCATATTCGATGCTGGTGGTGGCGATAATTGTTTTTAACTGGAATTTATTAGCCGGTTTATTATTCAAATCAAAAAAAGAAAGCATTTAAAAACCGCTTCCCATTGAGCACGTATTCACTAAGTACTTCTATTGAATACCTGAAAGGTGTAGGCCCCCAGCGTGGCGAACTGCTTAAAAAAGAACTGGGTATCTATACCTATGCCGATCTGCTGCAACATTACCCATTCCGGTATATAGACCGTACCCGTTTTTATAAGATAAGAGAACTGAACGCCGAGTTGCCGGCCGTACAAGTAATTGGCCGGGTGCTGAGCAAAGAAATTTTGGGCGAAAAACAAGGCAAACGCCTGGTTGTTCAGCTAAAAGACGATACTGGTGTAATGGAACTGGTTTGGTTTCAATCTATAAAATGGTTCGAAAAGAACATACAAACCGGCTCGGTATATTTAATATTCGGAAAACCAAGTGTATTTAATGGCCGCATCTCTATCTCTCATCCAGAAATAGAAGCCTATAACCCTAATGCCAAAAAGCAGGGAAACCTTACCCTGCAGCCGGTTTATTCATCTACTGAAAAGTTAAAACAATTTACCCTCGACTCCAAAGGCATACAGCGTTTGCAGGTTAGCTTATTAGAAAGCTGCATTCGCGAGATAAGTGAGAATATTCCGGAATACATTTTAAAAAAACATCGCTTAACAGGAAAACAAGAAGCCATCTGGAATATTCACTTTCCGGCCGATACCGAAATGCTGGCTCAGGCACAAAAACGCTTAAAATTCGAGGAGCTGTTTATGATACAGCTTAAGATCCTGAAAAATAAAATGCTGCGTAGCCGCAAGTTCAAAGGAGTGGTATTTAATCAGGTGGGTGAAAAATTCAATACTTTTTATAATGAAAAATTACCCTTTGAGCTTACCAATGCCCAAAAGCGGGTAATGAAAGAAATAAGACAGGATACCCAAAGGGGCATTCAGATGAACCGGCTACTGCAGGGCGATGTGGGCAGCGGAAAAACGGTAATTGCCCTCATGAGTATGCTGCTAGCTATAGATAATGGTTATCAGGCTTGTTTAATGGCTCCCACAGAAATTCTGGCCAAGCAACATGAGCATTCTTTAAGATCATTAATAGCCGATGATTTTGTATCTATTGAACTGCTTACCGGATCGACCCCTAAAAAGAAGAGGAAACAAATCCATGAAGACCTTTTATCAGGTAAACTAAATATCCTGATCGGTACGCATGCTTTAATTGAAGAT
The DNA here is from genome assembly GCA_046074105.1 of Sphingobacteriaceae bacterium. Lineage (GTDB taxonomy): Bacteria > Bacteroidota > Bacteroidia > Sphingobacteriales > Sphingobacteriaceae > JAIPAN01. Next base: position 6,974 of record JBJTNQ010000061.1, read on the forward strand.
ACTGTACAATTCCAAAACCTGGGTTTAGCAGTTATAGATGAGCAGCATCGCTTTGGTGTAGAACAGCGGTCTAAACTTTGGAAAAAAAGCCAGGTCCCTCCACATGTACTGGTAATGACCGCCACGCCCATACCCCGAACTTTAGCCATGACCTTGTACGGCGACCTAGAGATCTCCATTATTGACGAATTACCGGTTGGCCGAAAACAGATTAAAACGGTTCACATGTACGAAAGCCAACGTTTACGCATGTTTGGCTTTATGCGGGATGAAATTGCCAAAGGCCGGCAGATCTATCTAGTTTATCCACTCATTAAAGAGAGCGAAAAACTAGATCTGCTGCATTTAGAAGCAGGCATAGAAGCCATAAGCCAGGAATTTCCACTCCCCCACTACCGCATCAGCATTGTGCATGGCAAACTGAAGCCTGTCGATAAGGAGTTCGAAATGCAGCGCTTTGTGCGTGGAGAAACCCAGATCATGGTAGCTACTACGGTTATAGAAGTGGGCGTAAACGTACCCAATGCCAGCGTAATGATCATCGAAAATGCCGAACGTTTCGGCTTATCTCAACTTCATCAGTTAAGAGGGCGTGTAGGCCGTGGAGCCGAGCAGTCTTACTGTATCTTAATGTCGGGAAATAAATTAAGCAGCGATGCCAAACTCCGGCTGGAAACCATGGTAAGAACCACCGATGGTTTTGAAATATCTGAGATCGATTTGCAATTGCGTGGCCCCGGCGATATAGAAGGAACCCAGCAAAGCGGTGTATTGGATCTTAAACTGGCAGATTTAGCACAAGACCAACAACTACTACAGGAGGCCCGGCAAACCGTAATACAAATTTATGAGGAAGACCCCGACCTGCTTAAAGAAGAAAACCGGGTACTGAGAGCAGCTTTAGAACGGCAGCATTCGGGAATTAGCTGGGATAAAATATCCTGATATCCCTCACCAATACATCCTAAAAAAAATTACATTTGTTAAAAGCATACACACCATGAAATTTACCAAAATTGCTCTTTTATTGATGCTAATAAGTCAGGCGGCTTTTAGCCAATCGGCCGATTCTGTACAAATTCGTAAAATTTACGACGAAGCCTTAGTGAACGGAAAAGCCTACGGCAACCTAGAGTTTCTTTGCAAAAAGATAGGCGCCCGCCTAAGCGGTTCGCCACAGGCACAAAAAGCAGTAGAATGGACCAAACTCTTAATGGAAGATTACGGTTTTGATAAAGTGTATTTACAGGAAGTAATGGTGCCACACTGGGTTCGTGGAGAAAAAGAACAAGCTAAAATTATTGCCGGCAAGCAAGCCATCACGGTACCTATTGCAGCTTTAGGCGGTTCGGTAGCTACTCCTAAAAATGGTATCACTGCCGAGATTATCGAATTACAAAGCCTGGCAGAATTAAAAACCCTGGGCGAAGATAAAATTAAAGGGAAGATCGTATTCTTTAACCGTGCTTTTGATCCTAAACCTATTGAAACCGGTATTTCTTACGGCATTGCCGGCGATCAGCGTAGAGCAGGTCCTGCCGAAGCTGCTAAATATGGTGCAGTGGGAGTAATTGTACGTTCTTTAACCCATGCTATAGACAATTATCCGCATACCGGAAATACCAGCTACGAAGCCAATGGTATTAAAATCCCGGCAGCAGCAATTTCTACCAAAGGTGCTAATGAATTAAGCCGCTTACTTAAACTAAGAAGTGCTGTTCCGGTTAAATTCTTCTTTAAACAAAACTGCGAAACCCTGCCCGATGCTTTATCTTACAACGTAATTGGAGAAATAACTGGCTCTGAAAAGCCCAATGAGATCATTACCGTTGGCGGACATTTAGACTCATGGGATTTAGCCGAAGGTGCCCATGATGATGGTACTGGCGTAATGCAGTCTGTAGAGGTATTAAGAATTTTCAAAACCCTAAATTATAAACCCAAACACACCATTAGAGCGGTATTGTTCATGAATGAAGAAAACGGCTTGCGGGGTGGGCAGAAATACGCCGAATTGGCTAAAGCAAATAACGAGATCCATTTGGCGGCCATTGAGTCCGATGCCGGAGGCTTTACCCCACGGGGCTTTGGTTTTGATGCTTCGGGCAATTTGTTTAAACAGATTAAAAACTCATGGCAAACTCTTTTTGAGCCTTACGATGCCGACCGTTTAACTTTAGGCGGAGGTGGTGCCGACATTGGTCCTTTAAAAAATGCTTCACAAGGCGTAGTGTTAATCGGATACCGTCCAGATTCGCAGCGTTATTTCGACATTCACCATACACCTAATGATGTATTTGAGAACGTAAATAAACGGGAATTAGAGTTAGGCGCTGCTGCCATCACCAGTTTGGTTTATTTAATAGATCAGAGCGGATTTAAACTTAATTAAAAATTGGCCAGGTTAAACTCTACATCTCAGCCTAAAACCGACCCTTATATCGCACTCCGGTTCCCGGAGTTCCGATCGTATGTGGGTATGCGGTTCTTTCTCACTTTTGCCTATCAAATACAAGCGGTAGTTATTGGCTGGCATATCTATCAATTAACCCACGATCCGCTTTCGCTCGGATTAATTGGTTTGGCAGAAGCCATTCCGGCCATCAGTATTTCACTTTATGGAGGCTATGTAGCCGATAAATCAGATAAAAAGAAACTACTGGTTTGGGTTATTGCTGCCATGAGTATTTGTTCGGCCATACTTTTAGTGGGTACCTCCGGCTTTGCTTCGCAATATCTTTCTCAAAAACTCATTATAGGTATTATCTACACCATGATTTTAGGGATAGGTATAGCCCGTGGATTTTTCTCGCCAACCGCCTTCTCGCTTATGGCCCAGATCATCCCCAAAGAACATTTTGCCAATTCATCTACCTGGAACAGTTCCAGCTGGCAGATCGGATCTATTGTAGGTCCGGCAGTGGGCGGTTTACTCTATGGCTTTACCGGGGTAAGCACCTGTTTTACCGTAGTGCTTGTTTTTATGCTGCTGGCCTTATTTTGTACCCTCATGATCAAAAACAAACCGCCACAATTTGTTCCTAAAGATCCGATCTATAAAAGCTTATCAGAAGGAATTCACTTTGTGTTTAAAAACAAAATGATCTTAGGGGCGCTTTCGCTGGATCTGTTTTCTGTATTTTTTGGCGGTGCTGTAGCCCTGATGCCCATCTTTGCTAACGATATTTTGAAAGTAGGATCGGAAGGTCTTGGATTTTTAAGAGCAGCACCGGCCTTAGGTGCCGTATTAACCATGCTTTTAATGACCCGTTTTTCGCCCATGAATAAACCCTGGCGAAATTTGCTATTGGCCGTAACCGGATTTGGAATTACCATTGTATGCTTCGGCCTGTCGAGAAACTTTTATCTCTCGCTGGTTATCCTATTTTTTGAAGGTGCTTTCGATAGCGTCAGCGTGATCATCCGCTCAACTATTCTGCAAATACTCACCCCCGATGAAATGCGAGGCCGGGTGGCTGCCGTAAATTCCATGTTTATTGGCTCATCCAATGAAATTGGCGCTTTCGAATCGGGTTTAACCGCCCGCTTAATGGGAACCATTCCGTCGGTACTATTTGGCGGAAGTATGACCTTGTTAGTAGTCGGCATAACCTATTTAAAGACCAAACGCTTAATACCGCTCAGTTTAAAGCAAATAAACCCCCATTAAGGCTTTGTTTACTTTGGCAGGATAATACCCGCCTCATTGATTATTAATCCCGATTCGGGGAAATCTTCCTGGCTTAATGACCTCAAAAGTTTCTGTGCTGTTTGGGCCGGGTCTATTTGCAGTCTGAATTTTTTAGTTTGCTTAACCGAGGTCACCTTTGCAGAAAGAAATTCTCCTTGTTTATTCAGTTTAATTTCTAATAAAGGTGCAACCCCATTAGGACCATCGAGGCTAAAAGTACCATACGTACAAAAATTGCCTAAACTATAAGCAATAAACCTGTTTTTATAAAAATCAACAGCCCGGGTTACATGCGGACCATGCCCCAAAACCAGATCGGCACCGGCATCGATAGCCAAATGAGCGAACTCATACACATTACCCCGATCTTCACCGCAAAAAAGCTCCCTTTTCCGGTTAATATGCTGGTATTTAGCCCCTTCGGCACCTCCATGAAAAGAAACAATTACAATATCTGAAAGACGTTTAAGCCCAGCAATCAAATCTTGAGCAATCTCATAGTCTGATAAAGAAAGAGCCCCTTCGTTCGGAGCAAAGGCACAAAACCCATATTTTACACCTCCTTTCACAAAAAGAGCATAGGTATGCGACATAAATCCGGCAAATTGGATACCGGCCTCGCTAAGCACTTTAGCTGTTTGTTCGCGGCCCTTTTCATTAAAGTCGCCAGAATGGTTATTCGCCACACTCAACAAGTCGAAACCTGCATTTTTCAAATGTGCTGCATAACGTTCGGGCATTCGGAAAGCATAGCAGGAACTGCTTTGCTGACATTTACCCGTTTGCCCCTCATCAAGTAATACACCTTCTAAATTGCCAAAACTCAGATCGGCATCCTTTAAGCGCTCGGCAACAGCATCAAAACTGCCTTCCGCATCGTCTGCAGGTAATAAATCACGGCTGGGATAAGCTGAGCCCAGCATGATGTCGCCTACGGCCGCAATGGTTAAAGTATCGGTTAGCTTAGTTTTAAGCCTGGGTTTTACTTCCGATTCGGATAAGAAACCGAAACTGCAGAGACAGTAAACAAGCAGAGTAGAAATATATTTCATCCCAATAGATCAAAAAATAAAAATCCCGCCGAAGCAGGATCTCAGATATCTATTAAGATGAACGTATTAAACGTAAAATTATTTTAATTCAGGGGTTGATTTAATCGGCCGCCTTTGTAAAAATAACGCTTGTAATAAGGCTCTTCCAAACTATTTAAAGCCACACCACGTGTAGTAGAAGCATGAGCAAAACGATTATTACCTAAATAAACGCCCACATGGGTAATGCTTCGGCTTTTAATTTTAAAGAATACCAGATCGCCTTCTTTCAAATCTTCGCGGCTAACCGGTGTAGACATGCTAAAGATTTCGCGTGAATTACGCTGAATAACTGTATTAAAAACAGTAGAATAAATTTCTTTAGTAAAACCAGAACAATCTATGCCTTTACGGGACGATCCGCCGAAACGATAAGGAGTGCCGATCCAGTCATAAATGAACTGATATAATTTAAGATTTGAGGTAGCAGATAAGGCAACTCCCATCACCTGAGAAAGATAGCCGGAGATCAGATTATCCGGATCCTCAGTCTTCACAGTTTCCTTTTTAGGCTCCGCATTTTGCGCCATTGCCGAAGAAAAAAGAAGTGTAAAGAAGAAAATTGTTAATATCTTTTTAATCATGCTTAAACCTCAATTTTAGCGAAAAAGTTGTTAAAACATAGCGTATTAACAACTTTAAAGAGTGCAAACTTATGATTTATTTTGCTAAAAAGCAAATTTGCTTACGTTTTTAACATTCTGTAAGGCCCAAAACAGCTTAAATTCTTAGCGTAATGAAAACACTTTACTCTTCTTTTTTCTATAAGATATAATTAGATTTGTCATCCTTTAAAAAAGTTAGAAATAAGAGAATGAGTTCAGTAGAAATTACCAAAGATACCTATCTGATGTGGTACGAGTCTATGCTTTTGATGCGCAAGTTCGAAGAGAAGGCAGGGCAGTTGTATGGGCAACAGAAAATCAGAGGTTTTTGCCACCTGTATATTGGCCAGGAAGCTGTTATGGCTGGAGCCATGTCGGTATTACGCAAAGAAGATTCCATGATAACCGCTTACCGCGATCATGCCCACGCATTAGCAAAGGGTATGTCGGCTAACGAAGTAATGGCCGAATTATACGGCAAAGCCACCGGATGCTCTAAAGGTAAAGGCGGATCGATGCACATGTTTAGTAAAGAACATTACTTTTTCGGTGGTCACGGTATTGTAGGTGGGCAGGTTCCACTGGGGGCAGGTATTGCTTTTGCTGAACAATACAAGGGTACAGATAATGTGTGCGTGTGTTACATGGGCGATGGTGCCGTACGCCAGGGTGCATTGCATGAAGCCTTCAATATGGCCATGTTATGGAAAATTCCGGTAATTTTTGTTTGCGAAAACAATGGTTACGCCATGGGAACTTCTGTAGCCCGCACCACCAACATGCTCGATATTTATAAAATAGGTTTAGGTTTTGATATGCCATGTGCTCCGGTTGATGGTATGGACCCTGTTGCGGTTCATAATGCCATGGACGAAGCCGTAAGCAGGGCTCGCCGTGGCGAGGGGCCAACCTTCTTAGAAATGCGTACTTACCGTTATAAAGGACACTCCATGTCCGATCCGGCTAAATACCGCAGCAAAGAAGAGGTAGAAGAATACAAATCAAAAGATCCGATTGATACCACTAGAGAAACGATCTTAAAGAAAAAATATGCTACCGAAGCCTGGATCCAGGAAATTGATGAAAAAATTAAAGCCATTGTAGACGAATCGGTAAGATTCTCTGAAGAATCGCCATGGCCAGATCCGGCAGAATTATACAATGATGTTTACGTGCAAAGCGATTACCCTTTTGTTCGCGATTAGTTAAAAATATAAAGAATTATGGCTGAAGTAGTACGCATGCCCAAAATGAGCGACACCATGACCGAAGGGGTGATCGCAAAATGGCATAAGAAAGTGGGCGATAAAATAAATTCAGGAGACCTGGTTGCTGAAATTGAAACCGATAAAGCAACCATGGATTTTGAGTCTTTCCAGGAAGGCACCTTACTATACATTGGTGCTCAGGAAGGTCAGGCAGCTCCGGTAGATTCTGTTATTGCCATTGTGGGTGCTCCTGGCGAAGATTATCAATCGCTTTTAACCGGTAATGCACCGGCAGCGAGTGCTCCGGCCGAAGCACCTGCAGCAGCATCACAAACTACGGCAAGCAGCGAACCGGCAGTAAGCCCGGAATCATTAGGCGCTACGGTAATTCGTATGCCTTTGCTGAGCGATACCATGACCGAGGGGGTAATTGCCGAATGGCATAAAAAAGTAGGGGATAAAGTTAAAGGCGACGATGCTTTAGCCGACGTAGAAACCGACAAGGCAACTATGGAAGTAAATGGCTATGCCGATGGTACCTTATTATATATTGGGGTAGAGAAAGGTCAGGCGGCCAAAGTAAATGATATTATTGCCATTGTAGGTAAAGAAGGAACCGATATTACTCCTTTATTAAAAGCCGGCAATGCTCAGCCAGCCTCAGCTCCTGCTCCGGCAGCGGCGGCTACTGCCCCGGTTGCGGCAAGTGCTCCGGTTACCTTTACTGATGGCGACGATTCGAGAATGAAAGCATCGCCTTTGGCTCGTAAAATTGCAAAAGAAAAAGGTATTGATTTACGTCAGGTACAGGGTACTGCAGAAGGCGGGCGTATTGTTAAAAAAGATATAGAAAACTTTAAAGTGGGTGCTACTCCGGCCCCTGCTGCAAGCGCTCCTGCAGAAAAAACTGCTGCTCCGGTAAGTATCCCAAGCTTTACAGGCCAGGAAAAATATACCGAAGTTCCGGTATCACAAATGCGCAAGGTTATTGCCAAGCGTTTAAGCGAAAGCTTATTCACTGCTCCTCATTTCTATTTAAAAATGAGCATTGATATGGACAGCGCCATGCAGGCCCGTACCAAGATCAATGAATTTGCTCCGGTTAAAATTTCATTTAATGATATGGTAATTAAAGCGGTTGCTGTTGCTTTAAAACAACATCCTGCTATTAACTCATCCTGGCTGGAAGATAAGATCCGTTATAACGAACACGTAAATATTGGTGTTGCTGTAGCCGTTGAAGATGGCTTACTGGTTCCGGTAGTTCGTTTTGCCGACGGTAAATCTTTATCGCACATTTCTGCAGAAGTGAAAGATTTTGCACAGCGTGCTAAAGCTAAAAAACTACAGCCTGCAGATTGGGAAGGTTCTACCTTTACCATTTCTAACTTAGGTATGTTTGGTATTGATGACTTTACAGCCATTATTAACCCACCCGATGCCTGCATTTTAGCCGTAGGCGGTATTCAGCAAGTGCCCGTAGTGAAGAACGGAGCGGTTGTACCGGGAAATATCATGAAAGTAACTTTAAGCTGCGACCACCGCGTAGTAGACGGTGCCACAGGTGCTGCTTTCCTACAAACCTTAAAGAACCTGTTAGAAGAACCGGTTAGGTTGTTAGCTTAACATTCCTTATTAATTAATCTTTAAAAGGCCCCGATAAATATCGGGGCCTTTTTTTGTAGCTTTATACATAATCAAATCTGAATTCATGAAAAAAATTATTGTATTCGCTTTTTTGCTAAGCACTTTGCTGGCTTGCAAGCAAGCACCTAAATCTGCCAATACCAATCTGGCCACCTTGTTTGATGAGTATTACGATCAATACTTGCGTTATAATCCTATTGAAGCAACTACACAGGGCGACAAGCGCTTTAATGATCAATTGCCTAACGATGGTACGGCTGCTTTTAGAGATTCGCTTCAGAATTTCTACCAAACTTATTTAACCAAACTAGAAGCGTTTGACCGTAATGAATTGGTAGAAAACGACCAGATTAGTTATGATATTTTTAAATACGACCTGGAAAGGAAACTGGAAGGGTTAAAACAACCTAGCTGGATGATCCCGTTCAATCAGTTCTGGGCATTGCCGCTTACCATGGGCCAATTGGGTTCGGGCGAAGGTGTTCAGCCGTTTAAAACGGTTAAGGATTATGATGATTGGTTGAAACGTGTAAAAGGTTTTAGTGTTTGGGCCGATACGGCTATGGCTAATTTCCGTAAGGGAATGACTGCGGGCGTGGTATTACCTCAATCGCTGGTAGTTAAAATGATTCCGCAAATGGAGTCGATGGTGGTGAGCGATGCCACTAAAAGCTTATTCTACGGTCCTGTTAAGCAATTTCCTAAAGACATTTCTACAGCTGAACAAACCAGAATTACCCAAGCTTATCAGGAAGCCATTACTAAAGAATTAGTGCCTACCTATAAAAAATTAGGAGATTTCTTAAAAAATGAATACTTGCCAAAAGCAAGGACCAGCAGTGGAATTTCTGCTATTCCGGGTGGAAAAGATATGTATGCGTTCTACGTAAAATCATGGACCACCACCGATAAAACTCCGGAAGAGATTTATCAGATTGGTTTAAGTGAGGTGAAACGTATTCGGGGTGAAATGGAACGCATTAAAAATGAGGTTGGCTTTAAAGGTGATTTGAATGCGTTTTTTAACTACATGAGATCTGATGCCCGGTTTATGCCTTATAAAACTCCTCAGGAGGTCATTGCGGCTTTCAACAAAATTCATGAAACCATGATCCCTAATTTGAAGAAATTGTATGGCCGTACGCCTAAAACTCCTTTCGAGGTACGCCAAACAGAGGCTTTCCGAGCGGCTTCGGCTTCGGCAGAGTATGTTCAGGGCTCGCCCGATGGTAGCCGGCCGGGAATATTTTATGTGCCTATTTTAGATGCCCGCCAGTTTAATACTACTTCGGGCATGGAATCTTTATTCCTGCACGAGGCTATTCCGGGACATCATTACCAAATTTCTTTGCAGCAGGAAAATGAAAGCTTGCCTAAATTTCGCCGTTTTAGCTGGTATGGAGCTTATGGCGAGGGTTATGCCTTATATTGCGAATCGTTAGGTAAAGAGCTGGGTTTATATACCGATCCTTACCAATATATGGGTGCTCTGGGCGATGAGATTCACCGTGCGATCCGTTTGGTGGTAGATGTGGCCATTCATACCAAAAACATGAGCCGCGAAGAAGCTATTAAATATATGATGGATAATGAGGCTATTAATGAGCAGGGGGCTACTGCCGAAATTGAGCGTTATATGGCTATTCCAGGTCAGGCACTTTCGTATAAGATTGGTGCTTTAAAGATCAGAGAATTACGGGCCAAATATGAAAAGGCTTTGGGTGCTAAATTCAATATCGCTAAATTTCATGATGAATTACTGAAAGATGGCTGTATGCCTTTGGCTGTTCTGGAAAAGAAAATGGATGTTTGGGCAGAGAGCCAGAAATAGTTTTATTTCGGGTTTTTACAATTACGGATTGCAAGTTATTTCATTATTCGTTTGAACATGGTATTTAACTAGTGGTGGCACGATTTATAATTGTGCCACCACTTACTGATGTTAAATTTAAACCCGATTGCAACGAAAAGCCCGCAATGTAATGAGGACTTGTAGTGGAAAGCGGGACTAAAGGGATTTAATTGCAGCGAATCTTCGTTTTCCACTTAGGTTGTAGTACAAAGAATGGTTGATAACACAAAAAAAGTCCCGCATATACTGCGGGACTTTTTTTGTGTAGAACGCGGGGTTCTTATTTAATAAATAATTGTAATAGGTAATAGAGTATGGCGGCTAAAAGTGCTGATACCGGGATGGTAAGCACCCAAGCCCAGATGAGGTTTACGGTTACGCCCCAGCGTACAGCAGATACCCTTTTGCTTAAGCCTACCCCAATAATGGAACCGGTAATGGTGTGCGTAGTGGATACGGGGATCTTAAAATGCTCGGTAAAAAACAGGGTTAATGCTCCGGCCGATTCTGCAGCTACGCCTTCGAAGGGGGTTACTTTGGTAATTTTAGAGCCCATGGTTTTTACAATTTTCCAACCTCCGCTTAGGGTACCTAAGGCAATTACGGTATAACATGCCAGTGGAATCCAGCCGGGAATATGTCCCGGGGTATCGCCATTAGGTAGTGTAACATTTAGCCAGGCCGGAAGGCTTTCTTGTGGTAGGCCCGAGGTATTGATGTATACCGCAACTGCTGCCGCAATGATACCCATTACTTTTTGTGAATCGTTTCCGCCGTGGCCTAAACTGAACGCTGCTGATGAAACTAATTGCATTTTGCGCAACCATGCGGTTGATTTGGTTTCGCTAAGGCTGCTGAATACGAGGCAGAATAAACCCAAGATCATAACAATACTGGCAAATAAAAGCCATTTAAGGTTGTGCGACTCGGCAGCTACGCTCCAAAAATGTGATGCAAAACGTGGTTTTTCTATATCAAAGGTCATTTGACTGTATACCAAACAAGCGGTAATGGCCATAACTGCCAGGGTGGCTAACTTATTACCCCAACCTTTTTTAGAGGAATGTAATAGCCAAACCGAAAGAAAATAAGATACCAGCATACCTACGAGCGGGGCTAGCACAATAAAGGATACGATAACTAAGACTCCTGAAGGGAAGCCGCCATTTTTTCCGGCTGAATACCAAACCACTGAGTCGAGACCGGCATGGGCGATTGCTGCTCCTGCAAAGCCACCAATTAGGGTGTGCGAAGAACTGGAAGGGATACCTAACCACCAGGTGAGCAAATTCCAGGTAATGGCCGCAATAATACCTGCCAGAATTACCGTGAGGTTAATGTCCATGGTGTGGGCGGTCTTGGCCACGGTATCGGCTACGCCGAAACCAAATACCCAGTACGCCAGAAAATTAAAAAATGCTGCCCATACAACCGCCTGAAAGGGGCTGAGGACTTTAGTTGATACTACCGTGGCGATAGAGTTCGCCGCATCGTGGAAACCATTGATATAATCGAATATCAATGCCAGCACAATGATGGTTATAAGTAAGGACAGGCCCATAATGGTCGGTTTTATTAGGCTTGTTTAACTAATATGGATTCTAATACATTGGCCGCATCTTCGCACATATCGGTAGCTGTTTCTAAAGCTGCCAATACTTCTTTGTATTTGATGAGTTGTACGGCATCTTTTTCGAAAGCAAAGAGATCGCCCACGGCTCTGTCGAATACGTAATCGGCCTGGTTTTCAATGCTGTTAATGCGTACGCATGAATCGGCAATGGCACGAATATTCTTTAGATTGCGTAATTCGCGAACGGCTTTATCCAGGTCTACACAGGCCTGTAAGATTAGTTCAGAAAGTTTTTGAATGGGCTCGGTTATGTTCTCTACTTTGTAAAGTAACATTCGGTTGGCCGATCCGTGAATGTAATCGGCTACATCGTCTATGGCGGTAGCTAATTGATGAATATCTTCTCTATCAAACGGGGTAATGAAGTTTTTACTTAATTCCAGGTAAATCTGGTGGGTAATTTCATCGCCTACATGTTCCAGACTTTCAATTTCTTTGAAAAGTTCTAAACGATCGTCAGAATTTTTAATGTTTACGGCCTTGTTTAAGGTTTCGGCCATCACAATTAGATTAGAACTTGCTTTCTCAAATAATGGGAAAAAGTTCTTGTCTTTGGGAATAAAGTACTGAAAAATGCTGTTTAATGACATGGTGTTTTAGGTTAATAGGCAAAACTACTAAGCTAATGTTAAGTTAATGTTAATTATCGGGAATAATTAATCGGCTTTTTGCAGGGTGAAGCCAAATGTAGAACCTATGCCCTCGGTGCTTCTCACATTAATGGTTTGTGCATGGGCTTCTAATATGTGTTTTACAATGGCTAAACCTAGTCCTGAACCACCAATATCGCGGGAGCGGCTTTGATCGGTCCGAAAAAAACGCTCGAAAATGCGAACCTGATTTTTTTCTTCTATGCCGGTTCCGTTATCGGTTACTTCTATCAATACCTGATCGTGTAGTTCGAAAATTTTAATGGAGGTGGTTCCTTTGGCTTTACCGTATTTAAAGGAGTTATCTATGAGGTTTACCAATACTTGTCTAATCTTTTCGCGATCGGCATTTACTTTTGTGGGATAATCGTATTTACCTTTAAAATCGAGCTTGATCTGGTATTTTTTCGCTTTTAACTCCATAGAATCTATCACTTCATGGATGAGGCCGGAAAGATCAAATACTTCATAATTGATAGATATTTCGCCACTTTCCAGTTTAGATATAGCATCCAGGTCTTTGATGAGATAAGTTAGCCTGTCTACATTTTTAGCAGCTTTAGACAAGAATTTTTCGGCTTGCTTTTCATCGGCCATGCCGCCTTCCTGCAGGGCTTCTATGTATCCCTGAATGGCAAACAGCGGAGTTTTAAATTCGTGTGAGATATTGGCCAAAAATTCTCGACGAAATTGTTCCTGGTTTTTCAGGCCTTCTATTTCCGACTTCTTATTAATGGCCCATTCTTTTACTTCTTGTTCTACATCGTTTATGGGGTCGGCACTTACATGTTCGCCCAGGGCATCTTTTAGGTCTTTACCAAGTTTTAAATTATGGATGAGCTTATAAATGAGTTTTATTTTACTGTAAACGTAACGCTCGGTGAGGTAGTAGAAAACAACGAAACTGGTAATTAAAGCGACCGAAAAGGTAGCTGCCATGTATAACCAGTTGTGCTGAAAATAGAAGTTAAGCAGGGCCAGCGATAGGGCCACTGCCAGGGCGTTCAGAAAAACCAGTACCGATAACTTCATTAATTATGTTTAACAAGTATCCCATTAAATGGGATGTATAAATTTACAATTCTTGTTCCACCCGGCGTGTACCGGCGTATAATTCGTATTCTAGCAGGCGGCAATCTAGCTTGCCGTTGTAGAACTCTACCCTTCTAGATGCTTTTAAACCTACTTTTTTTGCCAGATCTGGATTTCCGGTAAATACGTAGCCGCGGTAACCTTTGGCATTGGTTTTCATAAAATCGCCCATGCGTTTATAGGTTAGCTCTAGTTTGGTATGCACCCCCAAACGTTCGCCATATTCGGGGTTAAACATGATCACACCAGGTGTTTCCGGAACGGGCGTTTCGGCAAAATCGCAAACCGAAAACTCAATCAGCTGATCTACGCCGGCTGTTTTGGCATTCTTAATGGCTATGTCTATGGCTTCGCCAGAAATATCGGAAGCGATAATCTTTAAGTCCACATTTTTTAATACCTGGTCTTTTAAACGCCTACGTTCTTCAAAAAACACTTCTTCGCTATAACCCATGGCATGCATAAAACCATAGTTCATGCGAAATAAGCCAGGACTTCTGTGGGTAGCCAGCAAGGCTGCTTCGATGGCCAAAGTGCCAGATCCGCACATGGGGTTTACAAAAGGGCTCTTTTTATCCCATCCGGTAGCCATAATGGTAGAAGCGGCCAAAGCTTCCAGCATGGGTGCCCTACCGGGATGTTTCCGGTAGCCGTGTTTAGCCAGGGTTTCGCCCGAGGTATCTAAATAAACTTCGGCCTTATCATCTTTCCAATATAAATGGATAACTGTTTTATCCAATTCGGGTCCGGTATTGGGGCGAATGCCTTTTTTCTCTTTAATACGATCTACAATGGCATCTTTTACCTTTAAGTTGGCAAAAAGTGGCGTAGTAATGGTTTCGTTATCTACGTTAGAGGTTACGGAGAAATAGCCGGAAAAATCAATCAGCTCTTCCCATTCCATTTCCATGAGCTCTTTGTACAAACGGGCCGGATTTTCGGCAATAAAACTTTTCAGAGAATATAAGATCTGGCTGGCACAGCGCAAATTCAGATTCAGTTTTATACAATCGTTTACGGTACCCAAAAGTTCTACCCCGGTGCCAAATGGACGTACTACCTTAAAGCCCAGGGCTTCTACTTCCTGCTGTAAATAATGCGATAAACGCTTATTGCAGGTGATTATGATTTTGCTTTTGTTGTGGAAAACTTGCATGATATTTTGCGAAGTTAATTAAATTAAAATATGCAGATTTGAGATAAGTATTTTTTAAAATTATTTAAGTCATGGATATTAAAGGTAAAGTACACGAGGTTGGTGAAGTAATTACAGTTAGCGACAAATTTAAGAAACGCGAACTGGTGGTAGAATATGCAGAAAACCCTACTTATCCGGAATACGTAAAAATGGAAGCCATTCAGGATAAAGTAAACCTGTTTGATAATATTAAGGTGGGCGACCAAGTGGAAGTATTCTTTAATTTGCGTGGCCGCCCATGGACTGATAAAAGTGGAAAAACACAATATTTTAATACTTTATCGGTTTGGCGCCTGAACATTTTAAGCGGTGCCGAAGCAGCAGCGGCGGCTCCGGCTTACGCTCCTCCGGTTGATATTGCTGCCGATGCGGCCAGCGATGACAGCGACCTTCCTTTCTAATAGCAACCAACCAATTATAAACTAAAAAGCCGTCCTGAAGAATTTCGAGACGGCTTTTTCATTATTAAACAAAACAAATTATTCTTTAACCATTCTTTTAACGAACCAGCTGCCATTCTGGCTGATTACCAAATAATACACCCCATTTTTAGGCAGATTAATAGATTTATAATAGCTCTCATTAAAATTGGTATGTTTATCGGTTAAAATGGTTTGATAATCGCTATCTAAAATTTTAATCTCTAACGCTCCTTTGGTCTTCAGGTTGAAAGCCACATTCAGTTTACCTGCAGAGAAACTCGGAAAAATATTTAAATCCTGAACATTCAGGTCGACCTTAGGTGTTTCAGAACCGGTTATTTTTTTGAGGGTTTCTTTGCCGGTTTCGCTTAAGCGGATGTTTAACCGATTGCTAATGCCTTCTTTATCGGTATTGGCATAAGAAAATGCCTGGCTGTTTTTACCTTCTGGTCTTCCCATTCTGAATACAGAACCATCGGGAGCTCCCATTCCGGCTCTCGGAGCCATTGCACCATTGGGCGGGTTCACAAAAAACTCAAAATCATCATCACCTCTTTTCATTACCCTGAACCCCTGGCGCATATTACTATCCAGGCCATCCATATGCATTCTTACCGTTTTTAAAATAGAATCAACCTC
>JBJTNQ010000062.1:0-2935 GCA_046074105.1 Sphingobacteriaceae bacterium
AACGACACAAAAAAATAATCCGCTTCACGGAAAAACCTTAGAACAGGTTTTGCGGTACCTCCTCATGACCTATACCTGGGAGGAATTGGACCAACTCATCCGGATTAATTGTTTTCATGCTAACCCAACCATTAAATCGAGCCTTAAATTTTTGCGTAAAACCGACTGGGCACGTAAAAAAGTAGAAAAACTGTTTATTGATACGCTGGAGTTTGGGAAAATCGTTTGATTATTCGCAGCTTATGGGTATGACGGCCCAGTTCATCACTGTAAATGCCCTGGTTGTCTATTCGGTCTATTTTCACTCTTCCCGAAGCATGAATAATTTCCTGGTTGTTCAGCAAAATGCCGACATGGATAATACGTCCTTCTTCATTATCAAAAAAAGCCAAGTCTCCGGCTTTCGCCGATGATAAAAAATCGACGGTTTCGCCCTGTGTGGCCTGCTGGGCCGCATCCCGGAGAATTTTAATACCAAAATGCTTATAAACCAGTTGGGTTAAGCCCGAACAATCTATTCCCCAAGGGCTACGGCCGCCCCATAAATAAGGTGCATTCAAGTAAAAACGGGCTGCCAATTCCAGTTCAGCGGCAAATTTTTGTGTATCGGGCTGCATGGCCTGGCCCATAAACTGGTAGGTTTCTCCGCCAAATTGCAATTCCTTATCCTTAAAAAAAGGCAAGGTGCATCCGGCTACGAGGTAAAGTGTTTCTCCATTTGGTGTCTGTACTTTCGGCAGCATATCTAAACCTACTACCCAATTTCCTCCGGGCCATTGCTGAAACTCCTGAGGGCTGATGGGGGTAAATTGCTTGGGGTCTATCCAGCCTTCATACTGATCGTAAACCGTACGTATGCGGATCCATTTAGGCAGTGTCTCCAGAATTTCGAAAGCATCGCCAAATAAAAGCTGGGTATAGATTTCGCTTTTATCAGAAGCTTCGGCACGTATGGGCGCACTTGATATTTTACAAATTCCGTAAACAGATTCCATACCTACAAAGTAAGCAGATTTGCTTAAATATCTGGGCTTTATTTCGTAAATTTAGATGAAGGATTTATCTTTTCCGGTCTGCTAAATGTCACCTCATCATGAAAGCATCTCATAAAATCGAAAAAATTCTCATTGCTATTGAAGACAGCCCCTATTCTGAAAAAGCATTGAGTTACGGCCATCATTTAGCAATACAAATGAGTGCCCAAGTGGCCTTGGTTCATGTAAATGATCTGCCCTTAATGCCCAACTATGTAGGCAATATGGTGGTGGGCGAATTGCCAACCATATCGCCCGAACTAATGACCCTGCAGGAAGAGGCCACCCAAAAATTATTCGAACGGATCATCAGATCGTGGAAGGATGAAATCTCGGTTCATACCTTTAGCCGCCTTGGAAACGTAAGGGATGAAATTTTAGATGTGGCTGAACAATGGCATGCCGACCTGATTATTTTGGGCACACATGGCCGGACCGGTTTCGATCATTTTATTTCGGGTAGCGTAGCCGAAAGTGTGGCCCGAAAGGCACATTGTCCAGTACTCATTATTCCGAATAAGGAGAATTAGAAAAACGTATTGGCAGTTTTTAGCAAAATAGATTGAGACAAACAGAGGGTGGGCCTAATTAGGCCCACCCTCTGTTTTTTACCATACGCCGCTATATTCAAGAGAATTTGTCTGCAAATGCTGTATTCTTAATTTTGCCAGGTATTAAACAACATCTCGCTTGAAGTATAAAAACACTTCTCCTTGTACCCCATTCTTGAAAGTTGAATAAGATAAAGTTAGATCGGTAGCATCTAATTTTATTACCTTATAGATTTCGTCTGTTTCCACTTTTTTTACCGTATTGGGATCTACCATTTCCCAATGAAAATTAGAAAGTGACCCACTTTGAATGTTCCAGGAACCGTCTTTCAGAAATTCATAATAAGTTCCAGAAACCTGTGTCATCACCTGTTGCGAACCGGTAGGAAAGGACTCGCCTTTACTCGTTTGGTTCCATTTACCTACTAACATATTTGCAGCAGTATCTGTTGGCGTTACGGCATCTTTTTTACAGCTAAATAAAGCAGTTACCAATAAGGCTGTGATTAATAATAACTTTCTCATAATATTTTAAGTTTTGCGTTAATTTTCAATAAAACTAAATTCATTATTCAGGAAAGCATATCATTTACCGACCAATGGTATTTATTTAAGGACAAACGGCATAAAAAAAGCCCCGAATGAAATTTCGGAGCTTTTTAAAAATCGTGTTTAAACACTTAGGCTTCTACGTGTAGCCAGGCTTTCTTAGCCAATAATTGTTCTTCAGTTTCGCGAACATTCTCATCATCCACACAACAATCTACCGGGCAAACCGCCGCACACTGGGGTTCATCATGAAAACCTACACATTCGGTACATTTATCGGATACGATATAATAAACCTCGTCAGAAACAGCTACTTGAGTAGCTTCTGCATCAATTTGCTGGCCGCCAAAATCGATCATACCACGCAAACCGGTACCATCGGCAAAACGCCAGGCAGCGCCTGCATCGTAAATCGCATTATTAGGGCACTCCGGCTCACAAGCTCCGCAGTTAATACATTCGTCGGTGATTTTAATTGCCATGTTGTATCTGAAATTCTATTTGTAAACTTACTTTTGCGGCTCGTAGTCCGCAAGGTCTTTGTAAAAATCATACAAAGATATGACTATTTGAAGATTTTTTTGACGATGACAGACAAAATAAGCCTGCAAAAAAGGCTGGACGCTTTCGCACAACTCGGCGCATTTTTAAAAAATGGAAATGAGCAGTTAGATGGCCTGATTGCTTCGGCACAACATTATAACGGCTGGTTTACGCCTGAAAACACCCAAAAGGCAGTAGCGGCCATTGCCGATATGCTCGACAAAGAAGCCCTGCAAACCTGGGCTGCTCAATGGCAGG
>JBJTNQ010000063.1:0-25211 GCA_046074105.1 Sphingobacteriaceae bacterium
TGGGAGTAGCAGATCCTAGTACAACCTTGCATGCGTGTAAAGAGGCTAAATAGATAGCCGTGTCTCTGGCATGATAACGCGGGGCTGGGTCAAATTGTTTATAGGAATTTTCATGTTCTTCATCTACCACAATTAAGCCCAGATTGGTAAAGGGCAGAAATACGGCCGAACGGGCGCCTAAAATAATGCGGTATTCGCCCTTAAGTACTTTCTGCCAAATCTCGGCTCGTTCATGATCGCTGAATTTAGAATGGTAAACGCCAATTTGATTACCAAAATATTGCTGTAATCGTTGAATGATCTGGGTGGTAAGTCCAATTTCGGGCAAAAGGTATAAGGCTTGCTTGCCCTGCTTCAGATATTCTTCAATTAAACGAATATATAATTGGGTTTTACCCGATGAGGTTACCCCATGAACCAGAACTACTTCTTTTTCCGGATGCTGCTGCTGGATGCTTTCGAGGGCTTCGGCCTGACGATCATTAAGCACAAAGTCTGGGCTAAGGTCTTCCTCATATTTTTTTAGTCGGCTTACTTCTTTATCAAAAGCAGTAAAAACTTCTTTATCAATTAGGGCTTTAATAGCCGCGGCACCGGCACCGCTGGCTTCCAGCAATTCAGATTTACTGATCTCCGGCTGCGTTTTTAGTAATTGAATGTAGCTTAAAACTAGGTCGAGCTGTTTGGGTGCCCGCTCCAATATTCCAAAGAGCTGCTTTCTATTTTCGGCATCGTTATAAAAAGGATTAAGCTTAATATAGGTCTTTTTTCGCGGCTGATATTTTTCGGCAATCTCTTCAGAAATGGTAATGATTCCTTTTTCAAATAGTTCTCTAAGTATGGGGAAAACTGTTTTCTGGGCTAAAATTTTACTAATATCGCCTACTGAGAGTTCGGGCTGAAGGTCTAAGGCATCCAGAATTAAAAACTCTTTATCGCTCAGTTCAGATCTGTCGAAAACTGAATCTTTATTGAGTATAATACGGGTTTCGCTAGCTAATTTTAATGCAGAAGGCAGGGCTGCCTGCATCACTTCGCCTAAAGTACAGAGGTAATAGGAAGCCATCCATTCCCATAATTTTAGCTGCTGCTCATTTACAATGGGCAATTCATCTAAAACATCAACCAGGTATTTAGCTTCATAACCCTGAGGAGGCTGATCAGTAATACGATAAACAATGGCTGTATAAACTTTACTCTTACCAAACTGAACGACTACCCTTTTCCCAATGGCAATTTGATCGTTTAGTTCAAAAGGCACACGGTAGGTGTAAGCTTTAATGATGGAGAGAGGCAATATGACCTCTACAAACAGGGTTTTGCGGTCGGTATAAGAATCCTGATTAAACGCTAGCATTTAGTCTTTCTTTAAGGCTGAAAGTAAAAGCAAGAACCAACCGGAAATAAACAGCAATCCGCCAATGGGCGTTACGGGGCCCAAAAACGAGAGGGGCATAGCAATGATCTCCCGCAGGGATAATAAATAAAGTGAACCCGAAAACAGCAAAATACCCAGACCAAAACACCACGATGAAGCAATAATACGTACTTTGGAAGGCATAAAACTTAAGCCTAAAATGGCTAGTGTATGTATAAATTGGTAGTTGACTGCCGTTTTCCAATTTTCAAGGGCTTCCGGACTGATGAGTGCTTTTAAGGCATGGGCGCCAAAAGCTCCCAAAATAACTGCCAAAGCACCAGATAGGGCAGAAAGTATGAGCATTCTATTATTCATAAGGGATCGGGCTATGCCTCGCTAAATTAATAATTAGGCATCCAATTCTTTGGATATAAATAAAAAATTAAATTTGTTATTAGCACTAATGAAGAAATTTGCACTCATTTCTTGTTTATTAATCACCTTGGCGAATGCTGGCTTGGCTCAAATAGCTTTAAATAATAGCCGCACGCTTTTTGATGCATTTGAAAATCCTTCTCAAAAAGCATTTTATACCGATAGCAGCAAAAAGTTTGCCTTTAACTTTGGTTTCCCTACGCTGAGCCTTAGCGGTTCTGTAGCCGGATCTGGGTTAGCTGCTGTTAAAAGCATGCTGATCGATCAGGTAAACAATACCACTACCCTCCCGCTAGGTGAGAATAAATATACCAGACTGGCGCTAAATACGAATATTTACCTGCTCAGTTTCCGGGTTTTTAAACGGGTCAGGTATGAACAGGAATTTGGATTTTCCTGGCAGCTAAGAAATGATATCTGGCTAAAAGTAAGTAATGAAAGTTTGGCCATTTTCGACAGCTTTACCCGCTTTGCAGATGGAGATTATGAAGATATTTTCAATAACACCGCTTCTGAACAAAGCTATCATCAATTTGGCTTCAGCTACCGCGAGAATTACAACAAACGTGTAGGCATTGGGGCTAAAATCAGCTTTTTAAGCGGTATAGCTTACCATAGCGGCAAAATTAGCAACACTTCTCTTAATATTAATAGCCTGACCAATGAGTTTTATGCCTCGTTTACCGGCAGGTTTAAATCGACCACTGATGGGGATAGCGATGCTAAAATTTTGCAACCTAATTTAAAGAACCCCGGCTTTGCGCTTACCGCAAGTGCAAATTTTAAATTTAGAAAAGGTTGGTTTATTTTAGCCAATGTTAAAGATCTGGGTTTTATCAGATGGCATAAACAATCGCAGGTTTACAATTTTCAGCAAAGTGTTTATGTAGATCAGGCTAATTTGGGCAATGCGGGTACACGTTTACAAGATCAGCTAACAGCCCCTTTTGAGGGAGTAAGTAGCACAGAAGACCCTAATTATAAAAGGAAGGCTTTTATCAGCCCTATTAATACAAAGATCGATTTTTTGGTAAATAAAGATTATGGTGCTTATCAGCCTAATTTAATGCTCTCTAAGAACGTATGGAATGCCGCAGGGAACATAACCTTGGTAAATAATGTGATCATTAAGAACCACATTTTAAGCATCAGCCCAACTTACAATTTTTTAAATTATGCCGATCTGGGTGTGCAGTATCAATACAAAACGCCAAACTGCGAGTTCTATATTGGCAGCGACCAATTGTTTAAAACTACTCAGCTAATTAATAGCAGCATTAAATCGGATGCAGAATTAATGAAAGGTGCCATTGGTGCCGGAATTTACATCGGCTTTTCTACAAAGTTTGGGCGTTATATGGAGCACCCAATGAATACGACTCAAATTCCAGGCTTAGAGCCACCAAAAACAGAGAAAGCTGGCTTTTTCAGAAGAGTAACGGGAAAGAAATAGTGGGCAGGTTATAGGTTGTAAGTTGTAGGAAGGCTAACTACTAAATACTAATTATCCGTAATTCAAACTGCGATATTCAACTCGTAACTCGCAATAATTTAATTCCATACTAAACGGTTCCTTTCGGCTTCGTAATCATGAACTCTTTCAGATAGAACGGCTCAAAATAAGCCAGGTCTTCAAATGCTGCTTGCTGATATTTCTGAAAAGCCAAAGTGCTTAGATCGGCGGCAGAATTTTCGTGTTCTGCAAAGCTGAACTGCGGACCGGAGTATAAGGTTTTGCATTTCTCTGCCCCATCGCCAAATAATAAGATCTGATAATTTTGTAAATAAGCATCGAAAGTATGTCCATCCAATATTTCGGCCTTTACTTCTTGCTTTATTGCTAATTCATTATCAAACAGAGCCATATAAACCTCCATCCGCCGGGCATCTATCATTGGGCATAGTAAGGTTTGCACATTGGCCATGGGCTGTTTTGCAGCGGCCATGGCCTGCAAAGTAGATATCGCAATAAGCGGAATATCTAATCCATAGCATAATCCTTTGGCTGTAGAAACACCAATGCGTAAGCCGGTATAAGAACCAGGACCCATACTAACGGCCACGGCATTTAAATCGCGATAGCTTTTACCGGAAACCTGCATCAGTTCTTCTATAAATAAGGTAATGCTGCCGGCATGTATATTGGCCTCGGTGCGTTCCTTTTTGGCCAATAGTTGGCCGTTTTCTGCCAATGCTACAGAACAAGAGGGGGTAGAAGTTTCTATTTGAAGAATGAGTGCCATGTTGATAATTACAATTTATAAAAATATCAGGGAACCGGATCATGCCCGTGTTTACCCCAGGGATGACAGCGGCCAATGCGTTTAAGGGTTAGCCATGCGCCTATAAAAGGCCCATGTTTTTGTATGGCTTCAATACCATATTGGGAGCAGGTTGGCGTAAAACGACAAGACGCACCCAATAAAGGAGACAATAAATATTGGTAAAGCCTGATGAGAAAAAGAAAAAAAAGGGTGAATATCTTTTTCATTAGGCCTGCCCTCCTGCTGCTTTCTGATATTCTTTTTCGAGATTTTTTAATGCTTTTTTAAGCTTTTCTTCGAGTTTATGATAATCAGGAATATCCTGACCTACATAATTAATACCCAAAAGCAAGGTTTGCCCGGCAGGCAGATAGGAATAAAGCATGCTTGCTTTATGCAAACGATAAACTTCTCTGATACGACGTTTAATCAGGTTGCGGTCTACGGCACGCTTGAAACGGCGTTTGGCAACCTGTATCACCACTTGGGCCGCAACGGCCTGAGGTTCATCGGCCTTCAGCCAAATAACACGAAAGGGATGTAAAAGAAAAGAAGAACCGTTATGAAAAAGCTTGTCTAAAAGCTTTTGACTACATAACCGTTCTTCTTTTTTAAAAGTGTACATTTTTCGATTGCTTGAGCTGGTTCAGAACCTATTTCTGATCTGCTGACCCGCTAGTACTGCGGCAAGCCATCAAAAATCATGCTTTATGACGACGCTCGGATGAAACCGAAAGTTTTTTTCTGCCTTTAGCTCTTCTGGAAGCCAAAACCCGTCTGCCGTTAGCAGTAGACATACGCTCTCTGAAACCGTGTTTGTTTCTTCTTTTTCTCTGGGATGGCTGAAATGTTCTTTTCATGACTTGATATGATAATTATTGCTCTTGAAAACAAGAGTGCAAATATAGCGTTGTTTTTTTTTAATTCAAATTTTAGAACAAAAATTAGCGCTGTTGTTTTTTCAGCAGGTCGCGAATTTCGGTTAAAAGCTTCTCTTCTTTCGTTAATTCCACTTTAGTATCAGTTTCGCCCATTTTGCGCTGCAGGGTATTAATGAATTTTATAAGCAAAAATACACAAAATGCGATGATGAGGAATTGGATAACGGTATTGATAAAACTTCCGTATTTGATGGCCACTTCTGCCATTTTATTGGCTTCGTCTGCCGGCTTCAGTATAATTTTCTTGTTTGCAAAGTCAATTCCACCCAATAAGTATCCAATAGGAGGCATAATTACATCGTCTACCAAAGCGGTTACAATTTTACCGAAAGAAGCACCAATAATAACCCCCACCGCCAGATCTATTACATTGCCACGCATGGCAAATTCTTTAAATTCTTTTAAATAGCCCATTGGTTTTTTCCTTTAATTGTGTAAACCTAATCATCATTGAATAAATTTAAGCATAATAATTCGCCAGTAATAGAGTTTTAATTATTTGATTTAATGTAATTTTGCCATATAGCGCTTATGTTAAAACAACATCTTCAACAAAAACTTTTACAAAAACTTTCTCCCCAGCAAATTCAGTTCATCAAATTGCTGCAAATTCCAACGGTTTCTTTAGACACCCGTATTAAAGAGGAATTGGAAGAGAATCCGGCTTTAGAAGACCTGAGCTTAGGCAATATGAATGAAACTGCCGAGGAGTATCCAGATCACGATGAGGAGGACAATTTTAAAGAAAAAGAAGATGCCGAAGAGTTTGATGAATTTAATGTAGATGACTATCTGCAGGATGACAACCTTAACGAATACGGATCTAAATACGAACAAAACGGAGAGGATGAAGAGGAGCGAAAAGAGGTCCCCTTTGCGTTGCAGCGTTCTTTTTTTGAAAATCTGCAAGCACAGCTCGACCTGGTTCCTTTATCGGAAAAGGACTTTTTAATAGGCAAACAAATTATTGGAAGTTTAGATGATGATGGCTATTTACGCCGGGCCATCCCTTCGCTAATAGATGACCTGGCTTTCTCGCAAAATGTTTTTGCCGAAGAAGAGGAAGTGGCAGAAGTGTTGAAGTTGATACAGCATTTCGATCCGGCGGGAGTTGCTGCACGCGATCTACAGGAATGCCTGTTAATACAATTGCGAAAAAAAGAACCTTCTCCGCTCATAGATAAAGCCTGTGAAATTGTAGAACATCATTTAGATGAATTTACCCGCAAACATTACGATAAATTAGAGCGTGTGCTCAATATGAGCTCTGACGAACTGAAGGACGTAGTACAGGAGATCCTGAAACTAAATCCTAAACCGGGAGATAACTCGGAAGTAAATACCAAACAGCTTCAGATCATTCCTGATTTTCATATCCAAAACAATGACGGGGTATTAACGCTGACTTTAAATTCGAAAAATGCGCCCGAATTGCGTGTTAGCCGTTCTTATCAAGAAATGTTTCAGCATTACGACAAATCGGCCCAAAAGGATAAAAAAATGAGGGAAGCCGTTCAGTTCGTAAAACAGAAACTAGATTCGGCCAAATGGTTTATCGATGCCATTAAACAGCGTCAGCAAACTTTACTCAAAACCATGAATGCCATTATGCATTATCAGTATGAGTATTTCCTTACTGCCGATGAGCGCAACCTGCGGCCTATGATCCTCAAAGATATTGCTGAGCAGATCGGCATGGATATTTCTACGGTTTCGAGAGTGGCTAATTCTAAATATGTGCAAACGGAATTTGGCACTTTCTTACTCAAATCTTTCTTTTCGGAAGGAATTCAGCTAGAGAGTGGCGAAGAGGTTTCTAACAAAGAGGTAAAGAAAATACTGGAGGAGTGTATTGGCAATGAAGATAAACGAAATCCGCTGGCTGATGAAAAGTTAACGGAGATACTCAAAGATAAAGGCTACAATATAGCCCGACGTACGGTGGCCAAATATCGTGAGGCCATGAATATTCCGGTAGCCAGACTCAGAAAGGAATTATAGACGGAGGTTTGTGAAGTAGTATTTAGTAGATAGTGCTTAGTATTTAGTTACCTATACCCTATAACCCTAAACCTTACGCCTTACATCCTACAACTCCTATTTACCAATTCATTTGGGGGCAGCTTACCTTGTATCTATTGTTTAATAAAATACCCAAAACAAATTCGTGAGTACCATAGCTTACGGTATTTAGTTTAGAAGTTGTAAAATCATAGGCATAGCCCAGATTAAACAGATAGCCGATATTGAATCCGGCGTTAGCCGAAAAAGAATCATTTTTACGCCAGCCGCCGCCCAGCCAAAACTTA
The DNA here is from genome assembly GCA_046074105.1 of Sphingobacteriaceae bacterium. GTDB lineage: Bacteria > Bacteroidota > Bacteroidia > Sphingobacteriales > Sphingobacteriaceae > JAIPAN01. Next base: position 7,310 of record JBJTNQ010000063.1, read on the forward strand.
TCTCTAAAAGCCAGCTTTACGTTGGCATCTACGCTGGTAGAAGCTGCAGTATAATTCACTAAAAGCGAAGGAAAAAAGGCCATCTCTTCGCTTAAACTAACTTTATAGCCGGCACTTAAAAAAACCTGCGCTTGTTGTTTTTGTACCGTATTGGTATTATCGGCTGCGAAACTTAAGCGGTTGGTCAATAGATTTTGCAGAGCAATTCCACCATAAAACCTGGAACCATATACCCAAATTCCGGCGCTTAGCTTTGGCTCTAGCTGATGGTTGCTTAAGTTGGCTAATAGCGCATCTGAATAATCCTCTAATGTAATATCGGCAGCGTCTAAATTAATTTGACTAATACCTGCAGATATACCCGCAGAAATATTTAGCTGAGAAGAAACACCCAGATGATAGGCGTAGCTGGCCGTTAAATCTGTTTGACTAATGGGGCCGGTTTCGTCTACTTGTGCCGTTAAACCCACGCCATGATGTGCCGGAGCTGCCTGATAGGTTTGTACATAGCTACGACTCATCGGGTTGTTACCCTGCCCCGACATGGAGCTAACATTATCAAATAAAAATTGCCTACCCAGCGGTGCGTGTACGGTTACATATTGTGTAGTGGGTGCACCAGAGAGCCCACGCCATTGCAAACGGCTGCCCATGCGCAGGTCTACATAATTTTCTATACCGGCTACCGCCGGATTTAATAAAAATCCGTTAAGCTGGTATTGGGTGTATTGCGGTGCCTGTTGGGCAAACACACCTTGCAAGAATCCAAAAAAACAGAACAAAAGGAATATTTTGTGTTTCATTAAGCTACTATCTGATAATGGTTAATGAACCCACTATAGGCTTTCGGCCATTTCCGGGGGTAATAATGTAATAATAAGTAGCTACAGGTAGTTCTACGCCGTTTTGGGTGCCATCCCAAGGCGCTTTATACCCTAATGAACTAAACACTTTCTGACCATATCTGTTAAATATCTCCACCGTTGCATGCTCATAACTTTCTAAGTATTTAATATTCCATACATCGTTTTTGCCATCGCCATTTGGAGTAAAAGCTGAAGGCACTTCGGGCATTTGCAGCACTTTTACGAAAATATCGTCGGCAGCTACACAACCCTTATCAGACGATACCAATAAAGTATAACGGGTATCTACACTCGGCGAAGCAATTGGGTTGGGTATGTCGCTATAGTCTAAACCCGTTGAAGGCGACCAACGATAAACCAAAGAGCTACCAGTAGCAATTGACCTTAATTGAGCAGTTCCTCCTGCAAGAATTACCGTGTCTCTGCCAGCATTAACTGTAGGAGTTCGATAAACGGTAATTTGACTCGAATAAGAATCTGAACAACCATTTGTAGCATTAAAAAAACAGGTAATGGTATGGGTTCCGACACCTGCCAACCTTGGGCTGAATAAACCCGTGCTGTTTACCCCTGGACCCGAAAACTGAAAATTACCTGCGAATGCATGCTTTTCTGTCGGATTAATTTGAAATGGGCTAATCTCTTCACAAATTTCGCTAACCAGATTGAAAGTAACTTCGGGTACTGCTTTTAGGGTAATAACCTGAATGGCTTCCATAACACATACCCCCCCGGAGTAGGCTAGTAAACGAACGGTAAAATTTTTAGCCGCCGGCGGAGGATTAAATTCTGTATAGTTGTGGGTATATAGTTGGCCTGAAGTGGGGTTTTCGTCGGCCAGAAAAACTCCCGGCTGATTGAGATAATCGAAGTACCACTCCAAACGAGTTATTTGACCAAATCCATTTACATAAGATTTGTTTTTAAACGATACAGGTACATTCGCACACAGATTATCTTTATTAATCACCTCAAAGTCGGCTACCGGGTTTACTCCGTTTACCCTAAAGTTTTTTGTGATAGCAAATGAACAGCCTTCGACAGTGGTAACCCTCAGCTGAATAATATAGTCTCCCTCTTGGGTAAAACGATGAGAAGGATTTCGAAGTGTAGAGGTATTAGGATTAGCTACACTGGCATAGCTATCTCCAAAATCCCAGGCATAAGTTAAATTTACAACACTGCCGTCTGCAGCGGTAGAAAGATTCTCAAAAACTGCCTGGGGGTCATCCAGGCAAATATCGGGAATTTTAAAATCTACCTTTGGCAGTGCATTGATCACTATATTTTGGCTGTAAACCAAACTGGTACACCCTAGGTCGTTCTTAACGAATAATTTAACCAGATAAGAGCCTGCGGTAGTAAAAATATGGTTCGGATCAGACTCCGTCGAGTTTGAGCCGTCGCCAAAATCCCAATTATAGGTATTTATAGTACCCTCAGCACTAACAGATTGATTAATAAAATGGATAACATTAGTTTCACAATTCGGGGTTGAATAAGTAAACTGAGCCACCGGCAAGGCACTAATATGAACCGTTTGGGAACTAACCGGGGAATTACAATTACGATCACTAACAACAGTTAATTTAGGCTGATAATCTCCGGCCAGTGCATAAATATGGCTCACAGCACTGGCATCGCTTTTAACTACCGGAGTAGTACCATCGGCAAAATCCCAGATCCAGCTAATAATTTTACCCGATGAAATAGTACTAGTATTTGTAAACACAGTAGAACCGCCCAAACAGGTGGGTGCAGTGGTGCTAAACGAGGCGATGGGCAGCGCATAGATCTCAAAAGATTTTTTGATCTCGTCATATTGTCCGCATGGCCCCAATATGGGGTTCAAGGGTTTTGCGTTAATATTTTTAGTCCCCGGAGTAGCATAAATTATTGCAGACCCATATTTATATTTATAAATTGGAGTACCATCGGCAAGCACAATGGTGGCACTAGGTGCAGCGTACGCTTTAGAAACGATGGGGCCTCCGTTATCAAGATCCCAAATAATTTCAGTAGTGGTATAAGGCAAAGTAATTTCCGGATCAAGGCTTTGAGCTGTGCAGCCGTCGGCCAGATCTGTACCAGAAAACGGATCGTTAAGCGAAACAAACTGCGTTAAGTTTTTCACACTTGCTCCTGCTAAGTAAGCATACGACTCATAATGACCATAACCATATGCAATGGCAACAAAACCGCCTGTAGATTGTATTCGGTGTGTCGGATTCGATTGCGAAGACAAAGTGACATCTGCAATCAGATAACTGTATTCGGAATTTATCGGTGTAAAATTCGAAGCCTGTACGGTAGAATTATCCAATTTAAAATTGGGTATGTCTGCAGTTTTTAAAATAACATTGATATAATGCTTGGTAATGCTTGTTGGCGCTGCAGGAACAGAAATTGCAGAGTATACCGTAATATCGGTAAGGGTTTGTTCAATTGGATTTAATATAGTCATTTCCGGATCCCCGGGATAAACTGGATTATTGACACTATTTGCCGGATTACAACTTTCAGAGACCTGAACTTGCGCCACACTAATAGGTTCACTAGATACAATATTCACCGGTTCAGAGGTTGCAAAGCTGATGATACTACCCCTGGCATAAGGATTACTTAAATTCAATCCATATACATTACCACCGGTCTTACCATTTAGACTTATGGTGGTATTGTCTGTTGCTACAAATATCCGTATGATGTCTTGCACCCCATGTAATGCATTATAGAAAGGCGCAGTAATATAATTCTTACCCCAGGCCGTTATTGGGAAGAGCTGCTGATATAAATTATCCTGCCCCGTACCGGAATTCGAAGTAATAGGCGAATCGCAGAAGCCCGATTTAGTACTTCCGGAAAAAACCGCAACTGGTTTACAAGTTCCAATGGTTCTTATTTTTACCCCCGTAACATCAACTGTAGATTGAAACTGGTAAACATCTCCAGTATTTAAAGTGATTTGATAAGTACTACCGGCTATATGGAGCGCATCTGAAGTACTATTAACACCGCTTGGCAATGTAATTTCAACAATGGTATTATCTTCTACCCCTAAAACGGTAAATTCTGAAACCCGTACCTCTCCACCGCCACTAGCCATCTGGTTGTAGGCCATTGCGTAATACTCGTTACCTAATGTTTTAGTAGGAAGTACCAAAGTGGCTGCAGAACGTGCACTTCTGGAAATATGGGAATAAACAATAATTGGCGCTGTAGCAGTAACATGAATCCCATGATTAATGGCCGTTCCATCAGTTTGGGCTACGTAAACGTTGGTATAAAAGTTTGGATCGATATAAACCGGCACCGACTGATTGGCCTGGACAGATACAGGCCCGCCGGCATAGGGTACACCGCCAATAGTGATATTTACACTTGCATCTACCTTTGAGGTAATGAATAAGGTTAACCTGGAATTAGTTCCGTCTACATGCCCGGTATAAGCCACCCAAAAATCTGTACCCTCATTAGATTGCCCATGTACACCCATACAGAGCAAAAGTAAAATGCTTATAAACGCACTTTTCAGGAAGCATAGCTTTAACCAAGACATGGAGTGTTTGTATTATTCAACAAAATGGTGTTGGTTAAATTTAATGATTTTAAATTAAGGTTGAACCTCCATAAAAAAATAAGCATAAAAAAACCTCTCTTAAATAGAGAGGTTTTTTTTATTAAAAGCGCCAAAAATTAATTTTCAAGCGCTTAAACAAATGTTTTAAACTACTTTTTAGATGGTGCAGGCTGCTCAACCTGAGTTCTAACCTGATTTACTATATCTCTTTGCAAACTATCAATACTATTCGCAATGAATACCACTTCCTGGTGAGGCAAATTACTTTTTTCTACAATCTGCTTAATGGCCCCTAAATTTTGGTAATGCTTATTAATAGCCGCTTCCGAAAATTTAAGTGTAAAAATTTTCTCGGCAGTAAATGAAGCCAATCCTAAAATAACAATAGCTCCAATAATGATAAAGGTGTATTTTTTGTTCATGCTAAAGGAATATAATTAATAATAAGTTTTACTAACATCTCAAATATAAGCAAATTCTTAACTTCCTGTTTGATAGTATTAAGCCCATCTAATTACCATCCATCGAACACCGTCACTTATTAAGAAAACCCAGTTACTCTTTCTATCCGAGCTCAAGGTAATTACAGTCTTAGCAGCAGTATAATCATCATAAAGCTCCCCGGTAAGCAGAGAAGCTGTATAATTATAAACCTGTACATCAAGATCCCCTCCATTCACAGAAAGATTCTTTATAGTAAATGACTTTCCTTTACTTAAAGCTGCAGAAGGCAACTTAAAATAGCCTTTATTTGTTCCGGTATAAACATAATAATCATTTCCCCCCAGACTATATGGATTAGTTGCGGTAGTGGTACTTACATTTACTGTCGCCACACTTACAGGAATATACGAAGCCCATTTAGTTGCTCCGGCTCCATTTGTAAGAAGAACTTGATTCTCGTCACCGTTTGTAACAGGTAAAGTATAGTTATTATCAACAGTACCAGTACTATTTAAAGTCAAAGACCCGCCAACAAAAGTGTCTCCTGAAAGTGTAGCGGTTCCCATAACCGTAGTATTGCCCAAAACATCCAAATCACCACTTAAACTTGAATTAGTACCACTTAGATCTCCAGTAAGAGTTATACCTCCAAATGTTGGGCTTGCGTTGGTATTAATACTCTGAGGTGTCGAAAGCGTGATCGATCCATCACCATTGGTAACAATAATCTGATTTGCAGTACCTGTTATCGTTGCTTTGGTCAAACTGCCTGCATTATTACCTATGAGCACCTGTCCCGGCAAATAGGTTGAATTACCTGTACCACCTTGATTAACATCTAGAACACCCGAAGTGGTAAGCTCGCTATTCGAATTTGTAAATACACCTTTATTAGGATCCAATGATGTTATCCCTACTTTGCCAGCTACATATAAATTTTCACCTAAACCTACACCACCTGCCACCAGCAAAGATCCAGTAGAAGAACTTGTAGAAGAGATAGTACTTGGAATACTTAAAGCATCTGTTAGTGTACTGGGGGTAAGTGTTCCTCCAGCATCTCTGCTCCAATAACCTATGGTCCCTGTAGTTGGTGCAGTTGTGGTTAATATCCTATTCCCATCCGTATACACCGTACTGAAGGGGTCCAAATTAGGCAATTCTACCTCATTGAATTTTGCATAGATACCATTGATCAACTCCGCATAGGTTGTCCCGTTTAAATTATTTATTGAAAACCCTGAAGTCCCCAAAGTAGTACTTCCAGCAACATTCACATTGCCTGAAACACCCAGCTGCGCTGTATTTAACTGATTAACAACCGTTAAACTAGTTCCAATTTTGCCACTACCCGTGATATTAAAGCTTGCGGTCTGAGCGGTTGCTGCCGTAGAGATATTTTGCACATAATTACCTAAAACAGGTATATCTGCAGCTACCAAGGCCCTGAAACTTGGAGGGGCTGCTACACCACTTGTAGGCCCTGCAAATACAAAATTTGGAGAAGTAGTAGCCGTGTTCGTTCCTCCATTTGCAACGGGCAATAAATTAGCAACTTTTGTAGCCAGGTTAATGGTACCATTTGCAATATCTCCATTAAGAATCGTGCCGTCCAAAATTTTGGCGCTGGTTACGGCATCGGGTGCTATTACTGCCGTAACGGTGGTTAGTGTAGCACCGGTTCCACCCGTTATGGTTAAATCGGTTGAAGTGAAGTTGTTGCCGGTAACGGAGGTGGCCGGTAAGGATCCGTAGGTAATGGCGCCGGTTACATCGGCGATGCCTACCCGGCCGGCGGTACCTACTCCGGCGGTCAGTTTAGCCGCTGTTACGCTCAGGTTAGCCAGATCGGCGGTGGCAATGGTTCCATCAAAAATCTTAGCACTGGTTACGGCTCCATCTTTAATTAGTGCACTTACTGAAGTTAAGGTAGCACCTGTTCCATTGGTGATGTCTAAATCGGTGGAGGTAAAGTTGTTCCCGCTTACAGATGTGGCTGGTAAAGATCCATAGGTAATAGCGCCAGTGGCATCGGCAATTCCTACCCGACCGGCGGTGCCTGCTCCAGCAGTCAGTTTACCTGCTGTTACGCTCAGGTTGGCTAGATCGGCGGTGGAAATGGTTCCGTCTAAGATCTTAGCGCTGGTTACCGCATCGGGTGCTATTACTGCCGTAACGGTGGTTAGCGTAGCACCAGTTCCACCCGTTATGGTTAGATCGGTGGAGGTGAAGTTGTCGCCGATTACGGATGTGGCCGGTAAGGATCCGTAGGTGATGGCTCCAGTGGCATCGGCGATGCCTACCCGACCGGCAGTACCAGCTCCGGCAGTCAGTTTACCTGCGGTTACGCTCAAATTGGCTAGGTCGGCACTAGCAATGGTTCCGTCTAATATCTTGGTACTGGTTACGGCATCGGGAGCAATCACAGCACTGACATTAGTCAGGGTAGCACCGGCTCCATTGGTGATGGTTAGATCGGTGGAGGTAAAGTTATTACCGGTAACGGAGGTGGCCGGTAAAGATCCGTAAGTGATGGCGCCAGTGGCATCTGCAATACCGACACGGCCGGCGGTGCCTGCTCCGGCAGTCAGTTTCCCCGCGGTTACACTCAGGTTAGCCAGATCGGCAGTAGCAATAGTTCCGTCTAATATCTTGGCGCTGGTCACGGCATCGGGTGCAATCACAGCACTCACATTGGTCAACGTGGCACCGGCTCCATTGGTGATGGTTAAATCGGTCGAAGTAAAGTTATTCCCTGGATATACAGAACTTGGAGACAATAGTCCATAGGTCACCACTCCGTTTGCATCGGCAATACCGACACGGCCAGAAACGCCTGTTCCTCCATCGAGTTTTGCTGCAACTACGGATCCGTTAGCTAAATCGGTACTAGCGATGGTACCATCCAATATCTTAGCACTAGTCACGGCATCAGGTGCAATCACAGCACTCACATTGGTCAGCGTAGCACCGGTTCCATTGGTGATGGTTAGATCGGTGGAGGTGAAGTTATTTCCGGTAACGGAGGTGGCCGGTAAAGATCCGTAAGTGATGGCCCCGGTGGCATCGGCAATGCCTACCCGGCCGGCGGTGCCTGCTCCGGCAGTCAGTTTGCCTGCGGTTACACTTAAGTTGGCCAAATCGGCACTGGCAATAGTTCCGTCTAAGATCTTGGCACTGGTTACGGCATCGTTAGATATTGTAGCAGGAAAAGCACCCATGCCCGAACCGGTTACATCGCCGGTGAGGGTTATCGTTTGATCCCCGGTATTGGTTCCACTTAAAGTAGCATCTCCAATAACATTGAGCGTTTTACTTCCACCTGAAATAATAAAGCCACTGTTTAAAGCTGTTGCTTTTGATAAACTGAGCCCATTCAAACTCCCAACAGATGCCGAACCAGCAACTGTTAGGTCTGTACCAATGGTTCCATTGCCACTGATGTTAAAGTTGGCGGCACTTTGTAAACTTGTCCCGTTGGCTATATAATTACCGGCAAGGCCATCAACATAGGTCTTAACTGCGTTCTGGGTAGGATAAAGTACATCACTCGTTCCCAATGTTGTTGCTGTAGATTTATTTGCAACAGCTTCTGCTCCTAAATTAGTTAGGGCTCCGCTGGCTGTTGTAGCACCTGTTCCTCCTTGACTTATAGGTAATGTGCCTGAAAAATCTGTTGCTAGATTTAAGGTAGCAAAGCTGGTATTACCTGAACCATCGGTTCTCAATACTTGACCAGCGGTACCATCGGTATTAGCATAGGTTACTGCTCCTGTCTTTAAAATGCCTGTACCTGTTAGGGTCAGGTTATTATTGATGGTTGTGGCTCCGCTTACTGCCAAAGTGCCACCTATGTTGGCATTATTTGTAATTGCCGCACTATTTAATGTTGCTAAAGCAGAGGTATTTAAACTATTCAAATTAGTAGGGCCTGCCACATTCAAGGGTCCACCTACGCTACTGGTTCCCGTTACCGTAAGATTGCCTCCTATAAGCCCAGTACCACTAATATTAAAATTAGCCAAACTTTGCAGACTTGTTCCATTGTTGATATAATTACCAGATCCGGCAGGCAGGTCTGAACCTGCCAAAGTCCTGTAAATTACGCCTCCGGTATTATCTGCAATAGCAAAACGATCTGCAACTCCGGCACCTGCATTTAACTTTTCTGGAGTTACATTCAAGTCTGCAATTTTAGAGGTAGTAACCGCACCGGGTGCAATAACGGCACTTACATTGGTGAGGGTAGCGCCGGCCCCATTGGTGATGGTTAAATCTGTTGAAGTAAAGTTATTGCCCGAAACAGAACTGGCTGGTAAAGCACCATAAGAAATATTTCCTGTGGCATCAGCCACACCCACCCTGCCATCCGATCCGGGGCCTGCAGATAATTTATCTGAGGTTACCGCCCCAGGGGTAATGGATGCCGTTACATCTTTAAGTGTGGCTCCTGTACCATTGGTAATGGTTAAGTCTGTAGACGTAAAGTTTTTACCAACTACATTATTTGCAGGCAATACGCCAAAAGTAATGGCACCACTAGCATCGGCAATAGCCACTCTTCCATCAGTTCCCGGACCTGCACTTAATTTACCTGGGGTAACGGCACCATCCTTAATATCGATGGTTACATCTTTTAATAAGGCTGTTGCACCATTGGCAGAGATGGTTAAATCTGTTGAACTTAATGCCTTCCCTGTAATAACCGTAGGGCTCAAGTTGGTGAAGGATAAGTTACCAGTACCATCTGTTGTTAATACCTGCCCCGGAAGACCGGGTGCATTAGGATAAGTAAGACCACCGGTTGTCAATTTACCTAAAGCCTGCAGATTTCCTAGCGTGTTTAAATTCCCTGTACCTGAATTGACTGTAAAAGTATTGGCAGAAATTGTCCCGACATTGAAATTACCAATTACATCAACTCCACCACTTAATGTAGCTAAACCACCAACTCCAAATGATCCGGTAACTGCAGCATTTTGATAAACTGTTAAATTCTGATTAATTATACCACTCCCACTGATATTAAAATTAGCAGAAGGCTGTACCACGGTACCGTTGTTTATATATTTATCTGATCCTGCTGGAAGATCGGCGCTGGTTAATGGCCTAAAACCCGGAGGACCAGCTACACCACTAGCCGGACCTGCAAATACCAGGTTTGCTCCAACTGAGCTTACTCCTGTTCCGCCATTTGCAACGGGCAAGATACCGGTTACGTCTGTTTGTAAATTCACACTGGTTAGCCCCAAATCTGCAGCAGGAGCCCATGCCGAGCCATTCCATTTTAACACCTGGCCACTTGTCGGAGAAGCTGCATTTAAAGGATTGCCCTGTAGTTTTGCAACTTTAGGGTCAGGATAGGTTCCACTTAAGTCTCCACCTGCCGGACCAATTGGGCGGGCAGCATCGGCATAAAAAGCATAAGGAACGTATTGCAACTGCAAGGGCGGCCCCATGAGCACAAAACTAGATCCACCTAACGGATCTAATTCTACTTGCAAATATTTGTTGGCTATATACCAGTTTACTGCTGATAGTGGGTTGGTTTGAGTTAACCAGCCCCCAGAGCCGATAACAACGGTGAATAAACCAAATCTATTGGTGCTTGTATTTCGGGTTTCTGAATAAACCAGCGCACCTGTTGCACTACCCTCCAGAATGCTAAGTCTTAATCTTATGGGCTGATTGGCCAGAGGGGAACCGTCAGAGGCCCTGGCAACCCCTTGATAATTAATTTGCGCTTTTGTGGCGGTACTATAAAAAAGGATAAATAGTAAAAAAAGAGAGAATAGAAGTGCAGGATGATTTTTCCGCATAGGTTTTTGTTCTGTCTAATTATTTTTTATTCTCGGATAACGGTTATAAAGCCTTTTTTATAACTAATCTGACCATTAACTTTCAATTTTATGATATAGTAATAAGTATCTTCGGGCAAGGTAGAACCTCCATAAGTCCCGCCCCAATCATTCAAATAATTGGTGGTATGAAATACCGTTCTCCCCATTCTATCGAAAACAGTCACTTCATTATCAGGATATAAATTCAGATTCTCGATTTTCCAAGTATCGTTCTTACCATCAATTTTTAACGTAATGATATTGCTGGCGTTGACAGAAGCCATGGCCACCACTGTTCCTGCTTTCATGGGCTGCAAGAAACCACTAGTTATACTCGGGTTAGATCTGACCTGATCTTCAAAAAGTGTTTCAATCAGGGCTAGCTCGCCCACACTCCATTCAAAAGTAATACCTTCATAAGTATAGCTCCCTCCGTTTGAGTTAACCACATCTGGAGTAATGGAATTTTGCGCTAAGGCTACATCAATAACAGATCCAAAAGAAAGGAAAAACAAACATAAAAAGCGCTTTAATGACTTGCAATTAGGCATGTTTAAACTTATAGGAGAAATCGGTGATTACTCTACAAGTTTAAACATTTAATCTCTTTTTTTCACTATAAAGTTGTTTTTTTAATTAATTTTTTAGGCTCAAAGAGATAATAACTTAAAATAAATAGAAACACAGCAAAGACTTTTAGTAAAAAATCCAAAATTTATTAAGAAGTGACTAAATTCAGGATGGACCAGAAAATGAAAAAGGCTCCCGATTATCGGAAGCCTTTGTGCGCCAGCCTGGGCTCGAACCAGGGACCAAAAGATTATGAGTCTTCTACTCTAACCAACTGAGCTACTGGCGCTGCTAAAACAGTGTTTTTGCGATGCAATTTTACATATTTGCATTCAGATTATAAAATCCAAAGCATGCAAAGTATAAAAAATATCATTTTTGATTACGGAAATGTCATCTTTCAAATAGATTTTAAAAGGGCGCAGCAAAGTTTTGCCGACCTTGGCATCAAAAATGTTGAGGATTTTTTCTCCCATTCCGGACACGACCCTTTGTTTAACGAGTTCGAAAAGGGGAATATTACTTCGGATGAATTTCGCTCTGGTATCAGAAAACTGGTTAATCAGCCGGAGCTTAGTAGCGAAGCCATAAACCAAGCCTGGAATAGTTTATTGATTGGTGTACCTGCTGGCAATCACGAAGTATTATTAAAGGCCAAAACCCAATACCGTACTTTTTTGCTGAGCAATAATAACCCGATCCATTATGATTGGATCGTAAACTATCTGAAAAAAGAATTTAACACCAGCAATGCTGTTTTCTTCGAGCAAGATTATTACTCTCATTTAATAGGTATGAGAAAACCAGACCGTGATATTTTTGAGTTCATTTTAAGTAAACAGGATCTAAATGTTGCAGAAACATTATTTATTGATGATAGTCCGCAACACCTAAAAACCGCTACCGAAATGGGATTAAAAACTCATTTGCTTACCTCTAACGAAACCTTGCCTGAGTTCCTTTGCGGGAGCGGTATTTTAAAACCTTAATATTTTATAAATTAGATTGATGAAAGAAAAACGTTTTCAATCGCTTAAAGAGTTCTATCCGTTCTATTTAACCGAGCATAGCAACGCTACCAGCCGCAGGCTTCACTTTATGGGCACCGCATTGGTTTTATTATTACTACCGGCCTCTCTCCTTTTTCATAATGCCAGGTTATTAATTTTAATACCCTTTGTTGGCTATGGTTTTGCCTGGGTAGGTCATTTTTTCTTCGAGAAAAATAAGCCAGCTACTTTTCAATATCCGACGTACAGTTTAGCCAGCGATTTCCTTTTATTTTTCGATCTGCTGACCGGAAAACAGAAATTTAAGCCTTAGCATGTATAGAGCGGTAAGCCCAAATACTGCTAAATAATAAGAATACAGACCCCGTTAAGAAAGGCGCACCAGGAAACTCTATCCAGGCATCAGGTCCTGTAAACTGTGCAAAAAGGTGGGTCATTAGCAGCGGTCCAAAAATAGAGGTTAAACTCATCATACTGGTTAATGCCCCCTGCAGCTCTCCTTGTTCGTTAGCAGGAACCTGCGATGAGATAATTCCCTGTAATGCGGGACCGGCTATACCGCCCAAAGAATAAGGAATCATAAAGACAAACATCATCCAACTATTTCCAGCGAAAGCGAACAATAAATAACCTAAACTATACAATGCCAAGCCTACATATAAACTTTTTTCCTGCCCTAACTTCGGAATAATAAAACGGATCAATCCACCCTGTACAATGGCAATTAACAAGCCTATAAATCCTAGAGAATAGCCCACCAGGGCTTCATTCCAATTAAATTTATACATGTTGTAGAAAGTCCATACACTCTGAATGGCATGGCTGGCCATATAAACCAGCACCAATGATACCACTAAACCCAACACCTTCGGATATCGCTTTAAGCGTAATAATGAATTGATAGAATTCGCATTTTTCCATTCGAATTTCCTTCTATTATCTTTACTTAACGATTCGGGCAAAATAAAATATCCATACAGAAAATTAAGCAACGCTAATGTAGCAGCCGCAAAGAATGGAATTCGCGAACCATAATGGCCCAAAATTCCGCCCATTACCGGGCCAATGATAAAACCGATACCGAAAGCAGCACCGATCATCCCAAAGTTCTGAGCTCTTTTTTCGGGCGTAGAAACATCGGCAATATAAGCTGTAGCAGTAGTAAAGCTGGCCCCAGCAATGCCAGCAACCATCCGCCCAATGAATAACCAGAAAATACTGGGTGCAAATGCCAGAAAAAGATAGTCGATACCTAAACCAAATAAAGAGATCAGCAGAACCGGACGTCGGCCATACCGATCGCTTAAGTTGCCCAGAATAGGTGCACACACAAATTGCATGATCGCATAAGTGAAGGTAAGCCAGCCGCCATACTCGGAAGCCACACTCAGGCCTTCGCCCGTCAATTCTGTAATTAGTTTAGGTAATACCGGAATAATGATACCCAAACCGGTAATATCTATCAATAAAGTAATGAATATAAAGCTGAGGGCGTTTTTAGATTTTCCTAATTGCATGCGATACGTTTAGCAGATTAAATCTGTCTTCTTTTTTTCTCTTTTAAAATTAAACTCAATTCCCTTCCCATCTGTCCGGCAATTGAGGTATTTTCTTGTGCCCTTCTGAACAAGTAAGGCAGTACAGCTTTAACGGGTCCGTAAGGAACATATTTTGCTACATGGTAACCTTTGTCAGCTAAATTAAAACTCAAATTATCGCTCATACCTAACAATTGAGAAAAGAAAACATGCGGATGTTGCGGGTTTATCTGCTTCTGCGTTAAAATATTAGCCAATAAATGGCAGCTATTTTCATTATGTGTACCGGCAACAAAACCTACCGAATCTAAATGCTGCATACAATATGCTATGGCCAGATCGTAATCGCGATCAGTACTTGCTTTATCAGGCTGTATGGGCGAAGGATAGCCTAAATCTTCCGCCCTTTTACGCTCTTTTTCCATATAAGCTCCACGAACCAATTTTGCACCCAAAATAAATTGTTCTTGTTTAGCTACCGCGATATCATTTTGCAGATCGGCCAATTTATCGTGGCGATATAACTGATAGGTATTATAAACTAATAACTCACGCTTATTAAATAAGCGCATCATTTCCAATGCCAGGTTATCAATGGTCTGCTGTATCCAGGTTTCTTCTGCATCAATCATTACCGGAACCGAAAACTCAGCAGCACAGCTGCAGATACGCTTTACTCGTTCTTTTACCCGCTCGAACTCTGCTTGTTCCTCGAGAGTTAAAGCCTGCTTTGCATCCAGTTTTTCCAGTAAAGCAAAGCGAGCTATACCGGTTACTTTAAAAACCGTTAATGGAATACGCTCGTCGCCCCGGGCACGCTCAATGGTTTTAATAATTTCATTGCAAGTCTGCTCAAAAACACTTTCCTCTTCCTCCCCTTCTACCGAATAATCTAAAATGGTGCCCACTTTTCCGGCAGCAAGCTGAGCAATGGTATTTTCACATTCAGCTATAGATTCTCCTCCACAAAAGTGCTTAAAAATAGTAGCCTTAATTAAGCCTTTAATGGGTAAACCCAAGCGCATGGCCAGGCTGGTTATGGGTGGACCAATTTTAGCTAAAAAATTAACATTTATCACTTTAAACAACCAATAAGCCCGATTCAGATCGGCATTGCTCTTATTTTTAAAAGCGATCTCTGTATTATCGAAAGATAAATTTTCGCCTTTCGGCGGATGATTTTCCAAGGTAGAAACTTGCATGGTACAAAGGTAAAAATATGGTCTAATTAGCAAGCATATAATATATTTATTACAGGTTTTATACCTTTATGGCATGATTAAGTTTAAGTTAGAGGGAGAATTTATTCCTTTAATCCAATTACTAAAAGCCACCAACCTGGTTCAAACCGGCGGAGAAGCGCAAATTGTAGTAAGCCAGGGCGATGTATTGTATAATGGTGAAGTTGACTACCGCAAACGCCTGAAAGTAAAAAAAGGCGATCGCGTGGAATTTGATGGACAGGTAATACAAATTATATGAGTAAAACATTAGAAAGCATTGGCTACTCTATTTATTTCGAAAACAGCCTGAAAGAACTGGGCAGATTTATAGAGAAAAAGAATTATTCAAAGATTTTTTTTCTGGTAGACCGGCATACGGCTACCCATTGCCTTCCTTTGGTGCAGCAAAACCTGCCCGATCTGACTCATTTTGATATAATTGAGATTGAGCCCGGAGAAGAAAATAAAAACATCGACTTCTGTATCGGTATCTGGAAAATGTTGCTCGATTTTGGTGCAGACCGCAAAAGCCTACTCATTAATTTAGGTGGAGGTGTAGTTACCGATATGGGCAGTTTTGCGGCGTCTACCTTTAAACGCGGAATTGATTTTGTACAAATACCCACTACCCTGCTTTCGCAAGTCGACGCTTCTGTAGGCGGCAAAACCGGCATTGATATGGATCAGGTAAAAAACTGCATTGGCACTTTTACCCAGCCCAAGGCTGTTTTTATTGAACCGGAATTTCTTAAAACCTTAGACCAGCGACAGCTGATATCCGGCTTTGCCGAAATGATAAAACACGGCCTTATTGCCGATGCCGACTATTTTAGTGCACTACAGCAGATCAATCCTATGG
Source organism: Sphingobacteriaceae bacterium (assembly GCA_046074105.1). Taxonomy (GTDB): domain Bacteria; phylum Bacteroidota; class Bacteroidia; order Sphingobacteriales; family Sphingobacteriaceae; genus JAIPAN01. The sequence goes on from JBJTNQ010000063.1 coordinate 23,240, forward strand.
AAGTATCTGTTGAGCTAATTCATCGTTCGGTAGAAATTAAAAACGAGGTAGTGATAGCCGATCCGCACGAACATAACATTCGCAAAACATTAAATTTCGGCCATACTATTGGGCATGCCATAGAAAGTCATTTCCTAGAAACCGACAGCCCGCTACTTCACGGTGAGGCTTTAGCCATGGGCATGCTTTGCGAAGCTTACCTATCGCATCAAATTCATGAGCTGGACGAAAAAGCATTGGAAGAAATATGCATATCTCTTAAAAAGATTTTTCCGCTAAGGGCTATCTCATCAGCAATTTACCCCGAACTCCTGGCCTACATGCAAAACGACAAGAAAAATCAAAATGGCAAAATTGGCTTCGCTTTATTGAAAAAAATAGGTGCTTGCAGCCATAATGATTACATTTCTGAAGAAAAAATAGAAGAAAGTTTAAATTTTTATCAAAAAACTATTGGATAATTGCTTTAACTGTGTAGATTTGGAAATAACAACAGCAATGAACAAAATTTATACATATCAATTCAACTACTTTTACTACCACAGTAAGAGCCGGGACTGATTTGTATTCATCGATAACAGATAAAATATATTAAGTCCCGGTCATTAACCGGGACTTTTTTTATGCATTATGAGCAAGAGAGTAGCTATACAAGGCACCAGAGCATCTTTTCATGAGGAAGCTGCCTTTAAATTTTTCGGAACAGATATTCAAACCGTAGAATGTTCTTCATTTAAACAAACCTGCGATGTACTCAAGGAAAAAGATGCCGATTATGTGGTCATGGCCATTGAAAACTCCATAGCCGGAAGCTTGTTGCCTAACTACTCACTCTTACGCGATTATCATTTCCCCATTGTGGGCGAAGTTTATCTTCCCATACAATTGCATTTACTGGCCCTGCCAGGCGTAAAATTCGAGGATATTAAATATGTAGAATCGCACCCTATTGCTATCCGACAGTGTATAGACTTTATTGACGAATTTCCGCATTTGCAGGTTATTGAAAGTAATGACACGGCAGCATGCGCTAAAAAAATACGCGAAAACAACCTGACCGATACCGTAGCCATTGCCAATCAATTAGCAGCCAAACTTTATGGCCTTGAAATTATGGAACGTCGTATAGAATCGAACAAAAAAAACTATACCCGTTTCTTAATTCTAAGCAACGAAAAAGAATACACAGAAGTGGTAAACAAAGCCTCACTCAGCTTTCAGGTAAGTAATGATGTGGGTTCTTTGGCCAAAGTGCTGCAAATTCTGTCAGAAAAACAGATAAACCTAAGCAAAATACAATCTATGCCGGTTTTAGGCCGACGAAATGAATACAACTTTTATGTAGATATAGAATGGGAGAAGCATGCCGATTACGAAGGCGCCATTAGCCAGGTGCTAAAACATAGTGTCAACTTCACCATTATGGGAGAATATAAAAAAAACGATCAAGCTTAAATATTTAAATAACCATCTGATGAAACTAAACTTAAACATACAAGCCCTCAGTTCCTGGTTCCCTTCGGCCGGAGAACCACCTCTAATTGCCGGACCATGCAGCGCCGAAACTGAAGAACAACTATTAGCCACTGCCCATTTACTGGCTCAAACCGGAAAAGTTTCCGTTTTAAGAGCAGGTATCTGGAAACCGCGTACCCGTCCCGGAGAATTTGAAGGAATTGGCAGCATTGGCTTAGAGTGGCTTAAAAGAGCAAAAGCAGAGACCGGCTTACCTACTGCAGTAGAGGTAGCCAATGCCAAGCACGTAGAAGAATCGCTGGCTGCAGGAGTAGATATATTATGGGTTGGAGCCCGCTCTACCGTAAATCCGTTCACGGTACAGGAAATTGCCGACGCTTTAAAGGGCGTAGATGTTCCGGTAATGGTTAAAAATCCGGTAAACCCCGATCTTTCTTTGTGGATTGGTGCTTTGGAGCGTATCAATGGTGCCGGAATTACCAAGCTGGCTGCCATT
>JBJTNQ010000064.1:0-7280 GCA_046074105.1 Sphingobacteriaceae bacterium
TAAATCATCAATTAAAAAAACAAAGAGTTCTTTTGGGCCATGGGCTCCCAGAACCAGTGTTTTTTCTATATCGGCCGTACGGCTGGGGCCGGTAATATTAGAGATCATGGACGGCAATTGATCGCCGTATTTGTCTTTAAGTTGTTTAAAACCATCTTTTAGATCTAATACCAGTTGAGAGGTAAAGGCTAAAACAATGTGGCAATCTGGGTAAATACTTAAACGACGGCCGGCTCCATTTCCGTTAGAGATCATGATGCTGCCGTTTCTGGCAATTACAGATTCGCAAAGGGTAATCCCTACTTCGGCCTTTAAAAAGTCGGTATCGCTGCTATAAAACGGATATTCGAAATGGCTTAACATTTCCTGCAGTTTGGGTTCCCAGCAGTAAATTTTGTGCCACTTTTTTTCTTCGGCCAACTGGATGAGGTTTTCGATGAATTGAATATCATCTTCGCAATACAGGAAAGATCCGGCGACAGCCGTCAACTGCTCAGCAAATAAAACTTCTAAAAACTCCTCGTTTGGAGGGTATAAGGGGGCATCTTCCAAATGAGGGTATGGATTATCCCTTTTCTCCAGCAAAGCCTTGCGGATCTTTTTCAGCATTTTTTCTTTTGCTGTCGATTCTTTCATAGGGGGATTTAAAAAATCCCGCCCCTAAAATATCGGGACGGGATAAGGCTATTAATCTTGTGAAGAACGGTTTTCTGGTAGATCGATATTATGATCTACCACACCTTCGTGTTCTACTTCTTTTTTCTTGCGTTTTTTTACAGGCTTAGCCTCTTCTGTTGTTCCGTTCACAAACTCATCGTAAGTGGTTCGGTTATCAAACGGACGCTTACCCAGAATTTCTTCCAAATCTGATTGGAACAGGATCTCTTTTTCTAATAATTTTTGAGCCAGATTTTCTAAGCCTTCGCGTTTTTCGGTCAATAAGGCCTTCGTTTTTTCGTAAACCGAACTGATCAGGTTGCGTACCTCGGTATCAATCAATTCTGATGTTTTTTCAGAATAGGGTTTATTGAACTGATATTCGCCCTGTGTATCGTTAAAAGACACATTACCCACTTTGCTGTTCATACCATAAATGGTAACCATGGCATAAGATAGTTTGGTTATGCGTTCCAGGTCGTTTTGGGCACCGGTAGAGATCTTACCAAATACCAGGTCTTCGGCCACCCGGCCACCCATGGTCATACACATGCCATCGGTTAACTGCTCGGTGGTATATAAAAACTGCTCTTTAGGCAAATATTGTGCATAGCCCAAAGCGGCTACTCCGCGGGGAACAATAGAAACCTTCACCAAAGGATCGGCATGCTCCAGGAACCAGCCGGCAATGGCGTGCCCTGCCTCGTGGTAGGCCACAATTCTTTTTTCTTCCGGAGAAATGATCTTGTTCTTCTTTTCCAATCCACCAATAACACGGTCAATGGCATCCTGAAAGTCTTGCATGTCTACCGATTCTTTATCTCGGCGGGCAGCAATTAAAGCCGCTTCGTTACATACGTTGGCAATTTCGGCACCTGCAAATCCGGGTGTTTGTGCCGATAGTTTTTTGGCGTCTACCCCTTCGGCAAGTTTTAATGGCTTTAAGTGAACTTTAAAAATTTGCTCACGGCCCAGCAGGTCGGGCTTATCAATAGAGATCTGTCTATCGAAACGGCCCGGGCGCAATAACGCGGTATCTAATACATCTGGTCGGTTGGTGGCCGCCAGAATAATGATGCCCGAATCGGTACCAAAACCATCCATTTCTACCAGTAACTGGTTCAGCGTGTTTTCGCGTTCGTCGTTGCCGCCCATCATGCTGTTTTTGCCACGGGCACGGCCAATGGCATCAATCTCATCAATAAAAATGATACATGGTGCTTTATCTTTAGCTTGTTTAAACAAATCGCGTACACGGGAAGCACCTACGCCCACAAACATCTCCACAAAATCAGATCCCGATAGGGAAAAGAAAGGCACCTGTGCCTCGCCGGCAACAGCCTTGGCCATTAAGGTTTTACCGGTACCTGGCGACCCTACCAAAAGGGCTCCCTTAGGGATTTTACCCCCCAGGTTGGTGTATTTTTTAGGATTTTTAAGGAAATCTACAATTTCCATGATTTCCTGCTTGGCTTCTTCCAGGCCGGCTACATCGTTAAAAGTAATGTTTACCTGAGTTTCCTTGTCGAAAAGCGTAGCTCTCGATTTTCCAATATTGAAGATCTGGCCACCACTACCACCACCGCCGGCACCGCCGCCCATTCGGCGCATAATAAAGATCCAGAAACCGATCAGTAAAAGTACCGGAAGGATAAAAGACATAAACCAGCCAGCCCAGGGGCTTTCTCTCGATTCGAAAATTAAAGGCGTACGCTGGTTAGCCGGCAGCTCTTTTTCTGCATCGCGAAGCTTGGCCTGCAAGCTGGCATCAGATCCATCAGTAAAATAATATTGAGGAGAATTAGTACCAGTGGCTGAACTTAAAGAGTTGCTTTGCTTTACGTCTTTATATTTTGCCTGGTTTAGTTTATCTTTTTTAATATAAACCTCCACCGTAAATAACTCCTGGTTTTTATAAGCCACCAGTTTTTCTACATCGCGGGGTTTAAGCATTTCGTTCTCAAATTTTTGATACGAAATTTGTTTTGCCGTATTTCCGCTAAATAAATATTGCACCACAAAAAGGCCCACAATAATGGCGGCATAAAGCCACATAATATTAAACTTAGGCGGCTTAGGAACAATTTTCTTTCCGGGAACTTTCTTTACCGATTTTGGAGCACTCGCTTTATTTTCTTTCATTATAATTTATCGCAAATAGATTAAATATCGGGTATTAAGCACTTTGGTAGGCCTGTACTTCGGCATCGCCCCAAAGCTCTTCTATACCGTAATATTCTCTTTTTTCTGTTTTAAAAATATGGACTACCACATCTACATAGTCTAGTATGATCCACTCGCCCAATTGTAAACCCTCTTTTCTCCAGGGATCTATTTTAAATGCCTTATAAACCTCTTCTTCTACACTTTGTGCTATGGCCTTAACCTGTGTAGACGAGGTGGCGTGGCATATCACATAATAATCAGATACTGAACTGTGGAGATTTCTTAGATCAAGGCGAACAATTTCATTTCCCTTTTTTTCTTGAATACCCTGAATAACCACTTCTGATATTCTGGTAGATTCTTGAACTGCTTTATTTTTTACCATTAAAAAATTTTAGTTTTGGATATTATAAAATTAGAGGCTTTACCCATTGCAAAATAACAATTTTCCAGGATTATTCGTCGGTCAAAATCTTGTTAAACTTTCATCCGTGGCCTCTACAAACTCCTATTTAAAGGAGTTGTTGTCAAATTCTGCGCCAGCGGCCGAAGGTACTGTAATATTGGCAGACGAACAATTTGCCGGAAGGGGGCAAATCAATAATTCGTGGCACAGCGAAAAGGGCAAAAACCTTACATTTAGCATTCTGCTTAATCCCGGTTTTTTAGCTATTAAGCAGCAGTTTGAATTAAATAAAGCCATTAGTTTGGCTGTGGCCGATGTTTTAACAATAAACCTTGGCCAAGGTTTTAAAATAAAGTGGCCAAACGATATTTTGTTTGGTTCTAAAAAGATTGCCGGAATTTTAATTGAAAATATTATCCAGGGCAACCGCTGGAAACATGCCATTATCGGAATCGGACTAAATGTCAACCAGACCCACTTCCCCCCAGAATTAAACAAAGCCATCTCTATCAAAAACATTTTACAAACAGATTGTGATTTAAACCAGCTATTGGCCGACCTTTGCAAAGCGGTTGAGGTGAGGTACCTGCAATTAAAGGCCGGAAAATTAGCAGCCTTACACCAGGATTACCTAAATGCTTTATATAAATTTGAAGAAAACAGCGCCTTCCGCTTGAACGGAGCATTGAAAAACGGAAAAATTACCGGAATAAGCCCCATTGGCTTATTGCAAGTAGATTTGGCAGGAGAAGCCCGGGAGTTTGGACTTAAAGAAATAGAATTTGTTATCGATTAAAATATCATGAAAAAACTACTGAGCTTTTTATTGGTTTTATTAGCATTACAAGTAACGGCACAAATTGAAGAGCCGGTAAAATGGAGTTATGCTGCACAAAAGATCAGCGAAGGTGATGCCAACATCCTCATTAAAGCCCAAATTGATAAAGGCTGGCATTTGTATTCTCAATTTATTGAAGAGGGTGGCCCAATTCCCACTTCATTTAAATTTTCGCCTTCGGCGGATTTTAAACTGATAGGCAAGGTTGCTGAAAGCCCTAAAGCGGTTGCCGCTTTCGACAATAATTTTGGGATGAAAATTGCCTGGCATGAAAACTCGGCGACCTTTACCCAGAAGATTAAGACCTCTAAATCAAAACTAACCGTAAAAGGAGTGCTGGAGTTTATGGTTTGCAACGACCGCAAATGTTTGCCGCCTACAGAAGTAGAGTTTAGCATTCCGGTAGATATGAGCACCGCCCTGGTAGCCGCTGTTGCAGATACAGTCAGCACAAAACCGGCAGACACGGTAGTGAAAACAAAGGCTGCAGAAAACATAGCAGCCGTAACCAAAGGTCCGGCGGGCAATGATTCCAGCTCACTTTGGGCCATTTTTATCGCCGGATTTTTAGGCGGACTGGCGGCTTTCTTTATGCCCTGCATTTACCCCATGATTCCGCTAACGGTTTCTTATTTCACTAAAAAATCGGGCAGCAAAGCAAAGGGAATTCAAAGTGCTGTTATTTACGGCCTTTCTATCATTGTTATTTATGTGGCCTTAGGTTTAGCCATTACCCTCATATTTGGTACCTCTGCCTTAAACGAAGCAGCCAGCAGCGCCACTTTTAATCTCTTGTTTTTTGCCCTATTGGTGGTATTTGCCATTTCCTTTTTAGGCGCCTTCGAAATTACCCTACCATCCACTTTAGTAAACAAAATGGATGAACAATCTAACCGTAGCGGCTTGGTAGGTTTATTTTTTATGGCCTTTACCCTTGCTTTAGTTTCTTTTTCCTGCACCGGCCCAATTATCGGAACCCTTTTAGTCGATGCGGTTGCTAAAGGAACTTATTTAGGTCCGGCTATGGGTATGTTCGGTTTTTCTGCCGCATTGGCCATTCCCTTTACCCTGTTTGCCATTTTCCCATCCTGGTTAAAAGAAATGCCAAAATCTGGCGGCTGGTTAAACACCGTAAAGGTTTCTTTAGGATTTCTGGAACTGGCTTTGGCTTTCAAATTTTTATCAAATGTAGACCTGGCCTATCATTGGGGCATTTTTAACCGCGATATTTTCCTCATCATTTGGATCGTGATATTTACTTTTTGGGGCTTATATCTTTTAGGTAAAATTAAACTGGCACACGATAGCGAGCTACCTTTTATTTCGCTACCGCGATTATTGTTCTCTATGCTGGTTTGGGTTTTTACCCTTTATATGATACCGGGTTTGTGGGGAGCCCCACTAAAAGGTATTAATGCCTGGCTCCCACCACTATCTACTCAAGATTTTGACTTAAACAAAGTCTCCTCTTTTGGAGGAGACTTAGAGGGGGCAAAAGAGGGGGCAACTAAAAAATACGCCAACCTTTTCCACGCACCTTATGGTTTAAATGCTTTTTATGATTATGAAGAAGGCCTGGCCTATGCCAAAAAGCAAAATAAACCCGTTTTAATTGATTTTACTGGATGGAGTTGCACCAATTGCCGTAAAATGGAAGCCAGTGTTTGGTCCGATCCGGAGGTTTTAAAGCGCTTAAAAGAAGATTATGTATTAATCTCTTTATATGTAGATGATAAAACCGAGTTGGCCGAAAGCGAGAAATATACATCCCGCTTTAGCGGAAAAAATATTAAAACCTTAGGCCAAAAATGGAGCGATTTTCAAGCAGCAACCTTTGGCACCAACTCTCAGCCCTATTATGTAATTGTGAATGCTGATGGTAAACAATTGGTATCCGCCCAGGCATTTAATTTGGATATTAACAATTATATCCGTTTTTTAGATAGTGGAAAGATAGTGTCAAAATAACAATAAGTATGGCTGCCATAAAAAAAATCGGTGTTTTTACCTCTGGGGGCGATTCTCCTGGTATGAATGCGGCCATTAGGGCTGTAGTTCGTAGCGGTTTATATCATAATCTAGAAGTAGTGGGCATTATGCGTGGCTACGAAGGCTTAATAAACGGAGAAATTATACCGATGGACCGTAAATCTGTGGCCAATATTGTACAGCGTGGCGGAACGATTCTGAAAACCGCCCGAAGTGAAGAGTTTAAAACCGCTGAAGGTAGAAAAAAGGCATACGATCAGGTAAAAGCCCACAGAATTGATGCCTTGGTTGGCGTAGGTGGCGATGGTACTTTTACCGGAGCCAGTATTTTTATAGATGAATTTGATATCCCCATTATGGGGCTGCCCGGCACCATTGATAACGATTTAATGGGGACCGATTTTACCATAGGCTATGATACTGCCCTGAATACCGTGGTAGATGCTGTAGATAAAATTCGCGATACCGCCGAATCTCACGATCGTTTATTCATTGTAGAGGTTATGGGTCGCGATTCGGGCCTTATTGCTTTGCGAAGCGGTATTGGTACCGGTGCCGAAGCAATTTTAATACCCGAAACCAAAACCGATATCAACCACCTGTTGGATCGCCTGGAGCATGGCCGTAAGGATAAATCCTCAAAGATCATCATTGTGGCCGAAGGAGATGATGTAGGAGCCTTACAGGTTGCAGAGGTGGTAAAAGCTAAATTCCCCAATATAGATACCCGGGTTTCTATTTTAGGTCACATGCAGCGTGGCGGCAGCCCATCGTGTATGGATAGGGTGTTGGCCAGCCGTTTAGGCGTGGCGGCAGTAGAGGCCTTATTGGCCAACAGAAGAGGTGAAATGGTAGGGATGGTGAATAATGATATACATTACACCCCGTTTAAACAGGCCATTAAACACATCGGCGAAGTAAACGACAACCTGCTTAAAATTGTAGAAATACTCTCTTTATAATTTCCATCAATCTTACAATATTGTTAATTATTAAGCTTTAGTTTTTTAATTATCAAGGTTTTGCTATCTTTGCAGCCCTCGCTTACGAAAACCGGGGGATATGTTGGATACATAAAACTTAAAAAATGGCAACTAAAATCAGATTGCAAAGATTTGGTAAAAAGGGAAGACCTTTTTATCACGTAGTGGTAGCAGATGCACGTGCTCCAAGAGATGGTAAATTTATTGAGCGTATTGGTTCTTATAACCCAAACACCAATCC
>JBJTNQ010000065.1:0-10766 GCA_046074105.1 Sphingobacteriaceae bacterium
CTAAATTTCAAAATACTTACCTTTGCGGGATGGAATTACTGAGCCAAGAGCTAAACCAGTATCTCGAAAGCAGGTTAGAGCCCGAAGATGAATTGCTTCAGAAAATTAACCGCGAAACCCATTTACAGGTACTCATGCCCCGCATGCTTTCCGGTCATTATCAGGGCAGGGTGCTCAGTATGCTCAGTAAGCTAAGCCGGCCTAAATGCATTTTAGAGATCGGCACCTTTACCGGATATGCCACACTTTGTCTGGCAGAAGGCTTAGATAAAAACGGCAGCATCCACACCATAGACATTAACGAAGAATTAGAAGACCGGGTTAGGGCTTATTTTAGCCAGTCTGCCTATCGAGATCAGATCCATTATTACATTGGAAATGCATTAGATCTTATTCCAAAGTTGATTATTAAGCCCGATCTGGTATTTATTGATGCCGACAAAAAAAACAATGCCCTTTATTACGATATGATCTTTGACCAGATAGTTCCGGGCGGATTAATTTTAATTGACAATGTACTGTGGAGCGGTAAGGTGCTGGAAGACGGAAAGATGGATAAAGACACCACTTTAATCAGAGAGCTGAACGATAAAATTACAGCAGATACCCGGGTAGAACAATTCATGCTGCCTATTCGGGATGGCTTATGGATGATCAGAAAAAAATAAAGAGAATGAAGAAATTACTACTGTTAAAGCTACTTTTATTAGGTTTTTTATTTACAAAAGCACAAAGTACCAGCCAGAACTATATTAATAAATACAAAGATCTGGCCATTAGCCAGATGAATGAACACGGTATTCCGGCCAGCGTTACTTTGGCCGTTGCCATGCACGAATCGGCCAGCGGAACCAGTAAAATTGCCCGCCATTTAAATAACCATTTTGGAATTAAGGGCCGTAATCAGGTAAAACGTATTCGTTCTGCTTACAAAAGCTACGATTCTGTGGCTAACTCTTATGCCGATTTTGTGCGCATGCTGCAAAGCCGGGCTGCTTTTAGTAAGTTGTTTAACCGATATAGCGCCTACGATTACAAAAACTGGGTGCGTGGCATTCAAAGAGGCGGTTATGCACACAGTAAAACCTGGGGTAGCCAGGTGCTGGGCTTTATCAGAAAGTATCAGCTTTATCAATACGATAAGCGTCCCGACACAGCAGCACCAGATTCGCTTAGCACGGATAGTTTGGCAAGCGATAGCCTAACAGTGGTTGCTGCCGAGGAAACTCCGGTAGCCGTTATTCGGATTTATAGGGTTAAAAAAGGCGATACCCTTTCGGGGATTGCCAAACGCCTGCACACCAGCGTTAAAGTCTTAATGAAGAAAAATCACTTAAAAAGTACCCGTTTAAAGCTAGGGCAAAAACTGAAATATTAATAAATCATGAGTAAATTACTAGTATTCTTTTGTTTTATTCTTTTGCTTTTAAATGCCTGCAAGGTTAAAAAAAGCGGGCCTTCAGCACCCGTACAACCACAGGCGGGTAGGACGTATACATCATCCGGCGGAAAACAATTTACCGCAGAAACTTACATCGAACGGTTTAAAAACATCGCGATAGCCGATATGAATGCCAACGGAATACCCGCCAGCATTAAACTGGCTCAGGGTTTGCTAGAATCGGGTAACGGAAATAGCGAACTGGCTGTTCAGGCCAATAATCATTTTGGTATTAAATGTAACATAGACTGGAAGGGACGAACTATTTATAAAGATGATGATGAAAAAAATGAGTGTTTCAGGGTATATCAAACCCCGGAAGAGTCTTACCGGGATCATACCGAATTTTTAAAACGTAAACGGTACGCCGCTTTATTCGAATTAAATAAGAACGACTATAAGGGCTGGGCTCAGGGCTTAAAAGATGCAGGTTATGCTACCAATCCTAAATACCCGGAGTTATTAATCAGCCTGATTGAACGTTATCAATTAAATCGCTTTGATAGCCCCGAAGTATCCTCAGACCGAATAAAACGCGAACAAAAAGTGCTGGGCGAAATTGCTGTTGAAGTGCCCCGGGAAAAACCATCAGCCAGCGTGAAAGCTCCGGTTTCGATGAAAATTTATGAGGTTAAAGCCGGCGACACCCTCTATGCTATTGCTAAAATGTATGGCTTAAGCGTAGCCGATTTAAAAGCACTGAACAATATTCAGAACGACACCGTAAACCTGGGCCAATTATTGCTGGTATCCCGGTAATTGTTAAGGTTTGTTAATGGCCGTACTGCTTCCTGAATTTTGACTTAGTTTTATACCGATTGAAAAAGTGGCTTCTATATTTTCTTTTCCTATGCTTTGGCAGCAGTTTGCTGGCCCAAGAAAGGGTATTGCAGGGTGTCGTTTTCGATCGCGATAGCAAAATTAGGCTTACCCGGGTTTATGTATTTAATACAGACACCCAAACCGGTTTTTATAACAATACCAAAGGCGAATTTAAAACCACGGCTCAGGTTGGTAATGTTTTAATTGCCAGTTTAGAGGGTTATCTGTCTGATACCGTAAAGGTTGCGCCCAAGGGCGATATCGTGTTTTTTCTTAAAAGAAAGATCATCCGACTCAAAGAAGTGATCATTAAAGATACGCTGCAGTCGCCGGCCAGAAAGTTGCAGGAAATGCAGGAAGATTATAAATCTATTTATCGGATCGGGAACAGCTCTGATCTGTTAAATATTGGCGGCGGCAATGGTTTAGGCGGCGTTGGGTTAAGTATAGATGCCCTCTATAGTATGTTTAGCCGGGAAGGGAAAAACGCCCGTAATTTACAAAAGGTGCTTGCACGCGATTATAAAGAAGTGCTTATTGATTATCGTTATACTCCCCTGTTGGTTCAGCAGGCCACCGGTTTAACCGGAACCCAGCTGCGTGATTTTATGCAGCAATACCGCCCGGCCTATTCCTTTGTACTAGATGCCAATGACTACGAATTATTAAGGTTTATTCAGTTAAGCTATCAGAAGTATCTTAAAAACCCAACAGCCCTACGGCTTCCACCTCTTAAATAAACCTGCGTTTTTATCTCCTTTTTTTCAATTGTAGGTAATCCAGATAATAGAGTATTTTAATTGATAAACTATTGTTTTGAGGAGAATTAAAGGTATTGCTGAAGTTTTTATGATATCCCGGAGAAAACTGGTTTTCTTCCATATAGGCGGCATCTTTCCAGGTTAAGCTAAGTTCACTTCCCGGAGAAAACTGCCAGGTGTAAACCATATCAATGTTAAAGGTATTGAAATTACGATCATAACCATCGCCATTAAAGGCATTATTGTCCTCTAAAGACCCATCTTCCAATAAATTATAGAAGTTTTTATTTCTCCTGTCTGACCAATAATGACGGGCAATAAATTTAACCCCCATCTTATTGTTAAAAGTATATTTAGCATCCACCGAAGTTTCAACCGTGTGACGATCATAAGTAGAGAAAATGGTTTCAGACGTATTATCCAGATAGTCCACATATCCTACATAATTAAACCGGGGTTCTACCCTTAAATCGGTTCCAAAAGCCAGTTTATTACTCACTCTATAATTCTGATAAAATCCATAGCTATAACCTTTACCAGTGAATAAATTACGTACCCGGTAGGCAAAAAAAGCACCACCGCCATATTTTTTAGATCGGTTAGAATTAAAGCTTAAACTAAACCCTTCATTGGCTCCCCTTTTAAATACCTTACCCTCCTGGCGGGCTTCAAAAAAATCGTTGGCTTCCAGTTGATAATCCACATTCAAATTAGCATTCCAAAAATTCTTAAACTCTACCCAGGTACCCACGTATATACCAGCTTCCTGATAAGAATTAGGGCTATATCTCAAGGTGTAATTAAAATTTAGCCATTTTTCCCATTGGTTATACCATTGGGTGGGCTTGTATTGATTATAGCTAAGATTTAAACCATTTTCAATAAAGTTGTTGTTGAACAAAATACCCAGATCGTTGGAATCGAATTTATTATCTGTGAGACGCTGATAGAGGTTCCAGGTAAAATTTCCACTTTGCTTACCAAACCTTAAATTATAGCTATAGCCTGTACTGGGCTGTTCATTTATGCCGGCACTCAGGTGGCTTATTTTACCCGATCCACCTACAAAATATTTGTTTTGCTTATCATTTAAATTAAACACCAAGGCACTTACATTGGCATCGTAAGCAGAACCGGCACGAATTACATTGGTATTAATAAAGCTAATGGCCGAGTTATTTTTTAATGACTGATCGAATACCAAAATATTATAATTTGTTAAGGGCTGTGTTTCGATCAATCTTTTCTGGCCCAGGTCATTCTCTACGGTAGCATACATGTTTTTGGTAATGGCATTAAAAAAACCGATACCCAATCCTTTGGCGGTTCTGCCCGATATTTTAGAGGCATTAATCAGGCGACTTTCCGCCGGATTATCAACAATATGTTCGTTAGCTTCCAACTGATCAGCCACCGAATAAAAATTCAGCGGACGGCTCCCTATACGACGCGAATAAAACAGATCTCCCTTGCTAAACAGTTCCGTTCCTTCGGTAAAAAACTGTCGGTTTTCATCAAATTTCACCTCAAAAGGCGAGAGATTTAATACCTGCTTATCCGATTGAACCTGACCAAAATCGGGCACCAGGGTCATATCTAAAGTAAAACTCTGGTTAATGCCATATTTCACATCCATTCCGCCATTAAAGGAACCGCTGGTATTGGGTATGCCGGCCTGGTTATAGGGGTAATGGTTAACATAGGTTGATACATAAGGTGAAAAAGATAGCCGCAAAGGAGCTTTAATGTTTTGCAGATTTTCCAACTCGCCCTCCTGATTGATAAAGCCATTTACATTGGGGTTAATGGGGTTCCACGATAATTGCTGATTAGCATTTTGGCGCTTGCGAATAATGTTCAACCCCCAGGTCTGCACCGATTTGTTTGAAAAACGAAGTGCCGAATAAGGAATTTTAAATTCAGCGGTCCAGCCATGTTCATCCGTTCTTACTGCACTTTCCCAAACGGCATTCCAATTAGGGTCCTCATTTCCCGACTGCGAATATTTGGCATCAAACTGAGAGCCGGCAGCGGTCACAAAAAAACCATTGGCATTAATTCTATCCAAATAAGTATCAAAAGAAATTCCTAAAAAGTCTGCATTACCCACCTGATCTCGGGCAGCCAATTCTCTGGCAATACTATCCGTATTAGCTTCAAACATGCGGGCAGCCACATAAATAGCCACGTCATCATATAAAATTTTCACCTCTGTTCTCTGGTCTTCCCGCTCTGTCCTTCCCGGAACCGGCTTAATTTCTGTAAAACCGGTTAAAACCGAAGTATTCTTCCATACCGCATCATTGATCATACCATCTATTTTGGGTGCTTTGTCTGTACGAACTGCAGTCGTTTTTTTGATGGTTTGAGCTGCTGCCCCACCCAAAAATGCCATACAGACCAGGGTATAAAATAAAGTTTTCATGAACAATTAAATTGGTTTCTTGTATTGGACGTGTGTTTGGTAAAAAAGTTGCACTGATTTGAAAATAGTTTCCTTTATCGATGCATTTTATTCGATTAATAAAAAACGAAATTGATATAGCTAAATTGTCTGGACTGTAATTTGCTATAGAAATGATACCTTTGTATGCATTTTTAATGTAATAAGACCATTTTATAAGATGTTTCAAAATTTACAAGATAAACTCGACAGGGCCTTTAAGGTACTGAAAGGACAGGGTACCATTACCGAAATTAACGTGGCAGAAACCATGAAAGAGATCCGTAAAGCTCTTTTAGATGCCGACGTAAACTATAAAACCGCCAAGACTTTTACCGATGAAGTGAAAGAAAAGGCTTTGGGTCAAAATGTATTAACGGCCATTTCTCCGGGTCAGTTATTAACCAAGATCATGAACGATGAGCTGGCCAGCCTGATGGGCGGGCAAGCTGCCGATCTGAACTTAAGCACCAATCCGACCATTATTTTAATTGCCGGATTGAATGGTGCAGGTAAAACCACTTTTTCTGCCAAGCTGGCTAATTTCCTGAAAACTCAAAAGGGTAAAAAACCCTTATTGGTGGCTGGCGATATTTACCGCCCTGCCGCTATTGACCAATTGCAGGTACTGGGCAAACAGATTGAAGTGCCGGTTTTTGCCGATCTGAATTCTAAAGATCCTATCGGGATTGCACAAGCCGGTATCGCGGAAGCTAAAAAGAGTGGTCAGAATGTGGTGATTGTGGATACTGCCGGACGTTTAGCCATAGATGAAGAAATGATGAATGAGATTGCCGGTGTAAAAGCGGCTACTCAGCCTCATGAGATTTTATTTGTGGTTGATGCCATGACCGGTCAGGATGCGGTGAATACCGCCAAGGCTTTTAACGACCGATTGGATTTTACCGGCGTAGTGCTGACCAAACTGGATGGCGATACCCGTGGCGGTGCGGCCTTGTCTATTAAATCGGTGGTGAATAAACCAATCAAGTTTATTGGTACCGGCGAAAAAATGGAAGCACTGGATGTATTCTACCCAGATCGTATGGCTTCCCGTATTTTGGGAATGGGCGATGTGATCTCTTTAGTAGAACGTGCCCAAATGCAGTTCGATGAAAAAGAAGCCGCCGAACTTCAAAAGAAAATCCGCAAGAATAAATTCGATTTCAACGATTTCCTGAACCAGATACAGCAGATTAAGAAAATGGGAAATGTGAAGGATTTAATGGGTATGATTCCCGGCGTTGGCAAAGCCATTAAAGACGTAGAAATTGATAATGATGCCTTTAAACCGGTCGAAGCCATTATTCGCTCCATGACGCCTTATGAGCGTGAGAACCCCGAGGTAATTACTACCAGCCGCCGAAACCGCATTGCCAAAGGTTCCGGAAATACGGTGGTAGAGGTGAATAAACTCATCAAGCAGTTCGACGATATGCGCAAGGTGATGAAACAATTCTCTAATCCTGCGGCAGCAGCTAAAATGATGCGGGGAATGCCCAAAATGCCTTTCGGTAAATAGTTTGGTACAAAATAAGACCTATAAGGTTTTCGAAACCCGAACTACACCCATAAGACCTAATAAGACCTATAAGGTTTTCGAAACCTTATAGGTCTTTCTTCATTCTAGTATAACTGCGTTTTTTAAATAAATTGGTTGCTGATGAATCTCGTTAAAAGCTTCCAACCCTCCACAAATTGACAGAATTTCTTCTGTTTTTACCCAAGTGTTTGTTCGTTCACCGTATAGGTGATATGAAGACCATGGCCAATCTGATATTTGTTTACAAAATCCATGATGTACCGGATTTTTATGAATATAAAAAACAGTACCCATCAATTGTAAATTGTCCTTAATTTCAACCCTTCGCAAAAAATCCATAAATAAGCTGCCTTTTCTATCATACATTTTGTTGAACGCCTTAGCGTAAGCATTTAGACCATTAGAAAACCGCTCCATCAAAAAATTCGAAAGGAGAGACTCGTCTGTCAAATCCTTTTTCTTTGTCACAAAATAATGTGCTTTAATTGCTGGCAAGGATTTAATTCTAATTAAAAAATGAAAATGATTGGGTAAAAGGCTATAAGCGTAAACATTTACCACAGGATCTGTATGTTGTAGCATTTTTTGCAAGAAAAAGGAGTAATTCCCTGCATGCTTAAATAGCTTCTCACCACCATTTGCCCTGCTAAAAACATGGTAAAGAGTATCGGGCTGTAGTAAATCAAAATATCGTTTCATTAAATTAATTTATTAATATAGTAAAATAATTTAATCTATTGTGTTTTATGCTCGTAAAAACATACAGCAGTGCTGTGTATGGAATAGAGGCAACCGGTATTACTATTGAGGTGAACATCAGCCCCGGCGTAAAATATTATATTGTTGGTTTACCCGACAATGCCGTAAAAGAAAGCCTGCACCGGGTAGAAAGTGCTATACAAAGTTCTGGCTACCGCATGCCACGCCAAAAAATAGTAGTTAACCTGGCTCCTGCCGATATTCGCAAAGAAGGTTCGGCTTACGATCTGGCTATCGCGATAGGCATTTTGGCCGCTTCGGGTCAATTGGCAGAAGAGCAACTAAACCACTACCTGATTATGGGCGAGCTTTCTCTAGATGGCAGCTTGCAGCCTATAAAAGGTGCCTTACCCATTGCCATTCAGGGCAAAAAAGAAAAATATAAAGGTTTATTCCTACCTCAACAAAATGCCCGTGAGGCAGCCATTGTTTCCGGATTAGAGGTATACGGCATAAGCAGCTTAAAAGAGCTGGCCGATTTCTTTAATGGCATTGGCCAGCCGAAGCGCATAGAGGTTAATACAAGAGAAGAGTTTCTGAGAAATATTAATGCTTATGAAAGTGATTTTTCGGATGTTAAGGGTCAGGAAAATATTAAACGGGCTTTAGAAATAGCGGCGGCGGGCGGGCATAATGTCATATTAATTGGTCCGCCCGGAGCCGGAAAAACCATGCTGGCTAAACGCCTACCCACCATTTTGCCTCCACTAAACTTACAAGAGGCATTGGAAACTACCAAAATTCATTCTGTTGCCGGAAAACTGGCGGCCACCGATTCGCTCATGACGGCCCGGCCATTCCGATCGCCGCACCATACCGTGAGTGATGTAGCCCTGGTTGGCGGGGGTGTAAACCCGCAACCCGGAGAAATATCTTTGGCGCACAACGGGGTGCTATTCCTTGATGAGTTACCCGAATTTAAGCGGTCGGTATTGGAGGTTATGCGTCAGCCTCTGGAAGAACGATGCGTAACCATTTCCAGGGCCCGATTTTCGGTCGATTATCCGGCCAGCTTTATGCTGGTGGCTTCTATGAATCCCTGCCCTTGCGGATTTTATAATCATCCCGAAAAGGATTGTATTTGCGGACCAGGAATGGTACAGAAATACCTAAGCCGAATTTCGGGCCCTCTGTTAGACCGCATTGACCTGCATGTAGAAGTAACGCCGGTTAATTTCAGTGAACTTTCTTCTGAACGGCTGACCGAAAAAAGCGAGCTCATTCGCGAACGGGTTATCCGGGCCAGAGAACTGCAGCAGGAACGTTTCAAAGAAAAAGCAGAAGTGTATTGCAATGCCCAGATGAGCCCCCAAACGGTAAGGGCACTCTGCAAAATAGATAGCGCTGGCCAAACCCTGCTGAAACAGGCCATGGAAAAACTCGGTTTGTCTGCCAGGGCTTACGACCGTATTCTGAAAGTGGCCCGCACCATTGCCGACCTGGCCGGGAGTGAAAATATAGCTATTGAACATTTAGCAGAAGCCATCCATTACCGAAGTTTAGACCGGGAAGGTTGGGCGGGGTGAAAATAAATCAAACATTTTGTTCCATTATTAGTTAACTTTGTGAAGACAGTCAGAGAAATCATCTTTTACGGTAATCATTTTGAAGCATTCTATCATGCACAAAACAGAAAAGTAAAAGATAAGATCGATGAGGTCTTGTTTATGATTACGATCATTGAACGGGTTCCTTCTAAATTCTTACAGCATTTAGCAGGAACTGATGGACTGTATGAAATAAGGATTGGCTTGGGCAGTAATATTTTTAGAGTTTTCTGCTGTTTTGATGAGGGGTATCTGGTAGTATTGTTTAATGGATTTCAAAAGAAATCTCAGAAGACGCCCGCAAATGAGTTGGAGAGAGCCGAAAGATTAAAGGAAGAATATTTTAAAGAAAAAAATCATGGGTAATAATAAAACCGTTAGCACATTTGAAGAGCATCTTGAAAAACAGTACGGCAAATCTGGTTCTGTAAAACGTACCGAATTTGAAATTAAGGCCAAGGCTTTTGCTATTGGAGAGTTAATTAAAGCAGAAAGACTTTCTGCAAATTTGACTCAGGAACAATTGGCAGAAAAGACGGGCACGAAAAAGAGTTTTATTTCAAGAATAGAGAACGGACACAGCGATATTCAGCTTTCGACCTTATTTAAATTGCTGGAAATTGGCTTAGGTAGAAAAGTGTCTTTTTCTGTTGAATAAGTTGATTCAGTAAATAAAATAAGATGAAAAATTTATGTTTTCTGGCTTTTTGCCTTCTTTGGGGATTCAGTTCCTGCAATGCGCAAACTAAAAAATCGGGGAAAGTTGATCAAAGAGTAAATCTGACTCCGCCGAAAGGCAAAGCTATAGCCGCCTTTGCCGAAGGCTGCTTTTGGTGTTCTGAACATATTTTCGAATCGGTAGCCGGAATAGATTCTGTTGTTTCCGGGTATGCGGGCGGCACCAAGGCTTACCCCACTTACGAAGAGGTAAGCTCGGAAACTACGGGCCATGCCGAAGCGGTTTTAATTTATTATAACCCTCAGAAAATTAGCTATCGCGAATTATTAAAAGTGTTTTTCACCTCTCACGATCCAACCACCAAAGACCAGCAGGGACCAGATTTTGGCTCGTCTTACCGGAGTGTAATTTTTTACCGGAACGCCGATGAAAAAACAAGGGCAGAAATGGCCATCAAAGAATTGAGCCGCTCTGGGCAGTTCAGAAAACCAATTGTTACCGAACTACAACCACTGAATAACTTTTGGAGGGCCGAAGAATACCATCAGGATTTTGCGAAAAAGAACCCCAATCAGGGTTATATCAAAGCGGTATCTATGCCTCGGTTCGAACGCTTTAAAAAAGCCTATGGCCCTAAAAAAAGCAAATAAGCCGATTTTTGTTGTTTTAAGCCCAAAGATGATCTGACGATAAAAGCTTATTTTTGCATTTCATGGATCATCAGATATATACCTTAGCAAACGGTATTCGCATCTTATTAAAACCCAATCC
>JBJTNQ010000066.1:0-6743 GCA_046074105.1 Sphingobacteriaceae bacterium
TTTAAAAATCTCTTACCAATTTATAAAAGCTTATTATTGCAATAATTTATTATCACAAAAACAAATGAAAAAAAATCTGATCATTTTAGGCCTAGCGGCATTAACATTAAGTAGCTGTAGTCGTTTTAAATCTGCCGATGGCGGCTTAAAGTATAATATTCATAACGATGAGGATGGACAAAACATTCAGGAAGGCGATTTTATCGTAATTAGAGGTATGCAAACCACAGAGAAAGACTCTGTTGTTTTTAGTACTTACGATACCGACCGTCCTACATTTTTGGTTTGCCAAAAACCTCAGTTTAAAGGCGATTTGTACTCTGGCTTAGCGCTGTTAAGCGAAGGCGATAGTGCAACCTTTAAAATTAATTTAGATACACTGGCTGCAAAAACAGGTCAACCTAAACCAGCTTTTGCAGGTAAAGACACCTATATGATCTTTAAAGTAAAAGTGGTAAAAGTAATCCCGAAAGGAAAGCAGGATGATAAAACATTCGGCGATAAAATTAATGAGTTCATTAAGTCTGATACCGAAGCAGCTAAAAAAGCCGAAGGCGGAAAAATTCAGTCTTACATTAAGTCTAAAGAATTGAAGCCAACCGCAACCGCTTCGGGCTTAAATTATGTAATTACTAAGCAAGGTGCAGGTGTTAAAGCTAACGCCGGCGATACCGTAGAGGTAAATTATACCGGTATGTTTTTAGGAGGCAAAATTTTTGATACCAGTTATCCGGATGTGGCCAAGAAAGCAGGTACGTTTAACGCACAACGTCCTTATGCACCATTAAAAATGGCTGTTGGCTTAGGTCAGAGTATTCCTGGTTTCGACGAAGGATTAATGTTATTGCCAAAAGGTACCAAAGCAACCTTAATTTTACCTTCAGTTATTGCTTATGGTGAGCAAGGAAATCAGGGCATTCCTCCTTACACTCCACTAGTGTTCGAAGTTGAAGTAGTGAATATAATTCCCGGAAAAGGAGTTCCTGCAGCTCCGGCAGCACCAGCCGCTCCAGTAAAATAATAAGCTTTAGGTTTTAAATTTTTAGTCCCGCCCCTCATTCATTGGGGCGGGACTTTTTTGTTTAATTTTGGTAAATGATGCTGACCGATACCCATACCCATTTATATTACGAAACCGATGCAACTGCCTTAGCTGCATTAATGGAAAGAGCTTTGAGCCAGGGGGTTAGTCGTTTGTTTTTGCCCAATGTAGACACGGCATCAATTCCATTGGTCATGAACCTGGCTAGGCGCTATCCGGAAAATTGTTTCCCGATGCTGGGTTTGCATCCCTGCGATGTAAAAGAAAACTATAAAGAAGAATTACAGCAAATTAAAGACTACATTTCGCAGCAAAGCATTTATGCCATAGGCGAAATAGGTATTGACCTGTATTGGGACAAGACCACCTTAAATGAGCAGATAGCGGCTTTTAAAACCCAGATTGCCTGGGCAAAATCGCTGAACTTACCCATAGTTATACACTGCCGTGATGCCTTTGAGGAGGTTTATAAAGTATTATTGTCCGAAAAAGACGATCAGTTAAGAGGTATATTCCATTGCTTTTCGGGTACTTTAGAACAAGCACAAAAAATTATAGAGCTGGATTTTTATTTAGGAATAGGAGGAGTGGTTACTTATAAAAATTCGGGATTAGATGCCGTGGTTGCCCAAATCCCATTGGAACACCTGGTTTTAGAAACCGATTCGCCCTATTTAACTCCTGTGCCTTTTAGAGGCAAGCCTAATGAGAGTAGTTATTTGGTTCACATTGCACAGAAAATAGCCGATCTGCATCAAGTTCCCCTAGCCCAACTAGCGCAAATTACCACCCAAAATTCTCAAAAAATATTTGGGATATAGTTCCGATATTTACACCATCCCTATGGCAAATATCCTGATTATATATACCGGCGGTACCATTGGTATGGTACGTGATCCCAAAACCGGCGTGCTTTTGCCGCTCGATTTTGAGCAGATAGAACGCAATGCACCGGAGTTAAAGCGAATGGATCATGTGTTAACCATCCATCCCTTCGATCCCATCATCGATTCATCGGATATGAACCCAACCATTTGGGTTGATATCGCCAGTTTAATTGAAAAAAACTATCACCAATACGATGGTTTCGTAGTACTGCATGGCTCAGATACCATGGCCTTTACCACCTCTGCATTAAGCTTTATGCTCGAGGGGTTAGCTAAACCGGTGGTATTTACCGGATCGCAATTGCCTATAGATCAGATCAGAAATGATGCCCGCGAAAATTTGATCACCGCCATCATGATTGCTTCTAGCAAAACAGACGGTCAGGCCCTTGTTCCCGAAGTTAGTATTTATTTCGATTATCAATTATTAAGAGGTAATCGGGCTACCAAATACAACTCCGCTAAATTCGAAGCCTTTCAATCTCCCAATTATCCGCTGCTTGCCGAAGCCGGCGTGCACATGGAATATTTCGAAAATGCCATTGCCAAAATGCCTAATAAACCCTTAAAGGTTCACAAAGATTTCGAGACCAGTGTGGCCGTATTGAAACTTTATCCGGGTATTAATCAGCGGGTGGTAGATGCGGTACTCCAATCTGACTGTAAAGCCATTGTTATGGAAACATACGGTGCCGGCAATACTACCACCGATCCTATATTTTTACAATCTTTAAGAAATACCATTAATCAGGGTAAGATTATTTTAGATATTTCACAGTGCCGCGGTGGTTCAGTAGAACTGGGCCGATACGAAACCAGTATTCAGCTAAAAGAAATGGGTGTAGTGAGTGGTTTCGATATGACCTTCGAAGCCGCTGTAACCAAATTAATGTTCCTTTTAGGTTCTGGTAAACCTATGGATGTGGTTGCCAGAATGCTGGCCTTAAATTTACGTGGCGAATTAACAGAAAATTGATACTTTTGTCCTCCCTCAGGAGAGGTGTCAGAGTGGTCGAATGAGCCAGCTTGGTCCGTAGGACTCCTTCGGAGAAAGTTGGTGTACTCGTAAGGGTAAAATGTTTTATAGTTATATATTAAAAAGTTTGAAGGATGGACGTTATTATTATGGCAGCACTTCAGATATAACTAATCGGTTGTTTAAACATAATAAGGGTGATGTTAAAGCAACCAAATACAGAAGACCGCTTATACTTCATTATTATGAGCAATTTAAAACCAGAAGTGAGGCTTTTAAAAGAGAATTTTTTTATAAATCCCCCGATGGCTATAAATACCTGAAATTGAATAAAATTATTTAAAAAACACGGAGAGGTGTCAGAGTGGTCGAATGAGCCAGCTTGGAAAGCTGGTATACTCGTAAGGGTATCGCGGGTTCGAATCCCGCCTTCTCCGCAAAGCATGATCCCGGTCGTAAGGCCGGGATTTTTTGTTTACATCCGAATCGAATGTATTCGATGAAGGATTAAAAAACAAAAAATAATTGAAGCGTAGCGAAATGATAAGGCTTGATGCCCCACCATTCAGGGATCGCCGAAGGCAATCCCGCCTTCTCCGCGAAGCATGATCCCGGTCGTAAGGCCGGGATTTTTTAATTATTGATCCCTAAAATAAATAAAGCTTTTTTGCCTTTCGGCGGATGCACATATTCATCAATCCAAATAGCTCCGTTACCCAGCATCGCCCCATCCTGATCATAAAAAAGATTACAAGTGCAGGCACTTCTAATCTGGATGATAAATTCAGGATGAAAAATACGGGAATAATTAGCCATAAAATCGGCTTTAGATTTGATAACGTGCAGTTCCTTGTCTCCAAAGCTAGTCTTTAGCGGATAATTGATTTGCTCAGCCAGCCAGGCTTTATTTTCCGCAAGAATAGCAGATCTGATTTGTCGGGCATATTGTTCTACCATCAAATCGCCCGACTTAAAATCTTTGTATCTATGCGTTAAACTCCCATACGTAATGGCAGCTAAAATGAGGTTAAAGTCATAAGTTTTAGTGCGGTCTGCATTGGTCCATTTGCCTTCAAAACCATCAGCATTAACCGTATAGAGAACTCCCTTAAGATGACCGTTCATTTTTCCGTTTACCCACTCCGTTAGTTCAAGCCGATCATTTTTCAGGATCCCGCTAAGGGTAATTCTTAATCCCGTTTTTTCATAACAGTAAGTGCCCTTAACCGTTCCATCTGTTAACAAATAGAGCGATAAGCGAATAGGATAACTGCCCAGATTGCCAGCATAGTCGTTCCAAGAATTAGGATTTAAGGTTTGACTGAAGACGGATTGGAAAAATAGCAGGAATCCTAAAATGAAAATAAAACGCAGTTTCATGAAGCATGTTGATTATCATAAAACGCGAACTTCCCCGATTTATTTTTGAGAAACAGATTGCAAATGATTTTAAGAGCTAAAAACTAATTTAATCGTACACCAGACCCCAAATTTAGCGACTAAATGCTTAGGTTTGTATGGCTGCATTGCAGCTCTATAAACCTGAAATGCGTAAACTGGAAGACATTAGAAAACCCATTGCCATTGAACTAGATGCTTTTGAAGACAAGTTCAAAGCGGCAATGAAAAGTGCTACGCCTCTCATCGATCGTATTACCCATTACATCGTAAAAAGAAAAGGAAAACAAATACGTCCGATGTTTGTTTTTTCTGCCGCAAATCTTTGTGGAGGAATTACGGAAGCCAGTTATCGGGGGGCGGCTTTGGTAGAGTTGTTACACACGGCCTCATTGGTACACGATGATGTGGTAGATAATGCCTATCAGCGCCGGGGCTTTTTCTCCATCAACGCTTTATGGAAAAATAAGATCGCTGTTTTAGTGGGCGATTTTTTGTTAGCAAAAGGCCTGCTGCTATCGGTAAAGCATAACGATTATGGTTTGTTGAAAATTGTTTCTGAAGCGGTAGAGCAAATGAGCGAAGGCGAATTGCTGCAAATGGAAAAAGCCCGTCGTTTAGATATTAACGAGGCCATTTATTTCGAAGTGATAAGAAAAAAAACAGCCTCTCTCATTGCATCCTGTTGTGCTTGTGGTGCTGCTTCGGCCGGAGCCGACGAGTCTACGGTAGAACGTATGCGCTTATTCGGTGAAAAAATCGGTATTGCCTTTCAGATAAAAGATGACCTGTTCGACTTTGGTATTGATGATGTAGGCAAACCCTTGGGTAACGATATTAAAGAAAAGAAACTCACCCTGCCTTTAATTTATGCCCTCAGCCAGGCTACAAAATCAGAAAAGCACCGCATCATGAATTTGGTTAAAAACCATAGTCAGGATATGGCAAAAGTTACCGAGGTAATTGCTTTTGTAAAGCAAAGCGGCGGACTTGATTATGCCCTGTCTAAAATGAATCAATACCAGGAGGAGGCCTTTGCTTTAATTGCAGATTTCCCTAACGCAGCTGCTCGTGCCCATTTAGAAGATCTGGTTCGTTTTACCACCGAAAGAAAAAAATAAAATGAGTAACGAATCCCTGTTTTTTACCTGCTTCCTTTTATTCATTACTTTAATGCTCGCCATAGATCTCGGCGTTTTTAATAAGAAAGATCATGTAGTTTCTCTTAAAGAAGCCGCCATTATGAGTGCCATTTGGGTATCTTTTGCCCTGGGGTTTTATGTGCTCTTGCTTACCGAAGGCGATTTTTTGCATGGTATTCAGAACTATACCCAGTTAGAGCAGATCACTAAAAATTACCTGCATAACATCGTTTTAATTCCCGATAATTTTCAGGCCAGTTTGAGTATTTATCGGCAAAACCTGGCTCTCGAATTTATTACCGGTTATGTGGTAGAATATGCCCTATCGGTAGATAATATATTTGTGATGGTATTAATTTTCAGTGCATTTAGCGTTAATGAAAAATATTATCACCGGGTGTTGTTCTGGGGTATTGTAGGTGCGGTAATTATGCGCTTCCTGTTTATTTTCCTGGGTTCTTCATTAATTAATGAGTTCGGGTGGATCATTTATATTTTTGGAGGCTTTTTGGTTTACACCGGAATTTCCATGTTTTGGAATAGAGATGAGGAAGATGAAATTGATACCGAAAATCACAAGGTGGTTAAATTCGCTGCTAGATATTTTCCGGTGGCATCCGATTATGAGGGACGGAATTTCTTTATAAAACGAAATACCAAACGATTGGTTACTCCCTTGTTCGTGGTTTTACTGGTAGTCGAATTCACCGACCTGATCTTTGCAGTCGATTCTATTCCGGCCATTTTTGCGGTAACCAAAGATCCTTATATCGTATTCTTTTCCAATATTTTTGCCATACTAGGTTTACGGTCTATGTTCTTCCTGCTGGTTAACATTATCCATAAATTCCACTATTTAAAAACTGGATTGGCTGTTTTATTAGTGTTTATTGGTGTTAAAATGCTGGCGCACCATTACCTTACGAGATGGGGCTTTACCACCCTGCATTCGCTGCTTATTATTCTCGCTATTTTAACCGTTAGCGTAGTGGCTTCTTTACTTTTTCCGAAAGAAAAATAAACAAATGGGTACCCTGAGCGTGCCGAAGGGTGTCTAATGGCCATGTTTAGACAAGCTCAACATGACGATATTTCTATTAGTGGAGGCAGGACTTTAAGTCGTGCCTCCACTTGTTGAAAAGCAAAGGCTTAGGTAAAATAAACCCGATTGGAATGGAAAGCCCGGAATGAAATGAGGACTTGAAATGTAAAGCGGGACTGGTTTTTATTGGTTCCTACTGGCTTAGCCTTTACATTAAAGCTAAGATCTCTTCCACATAACGGCGTTCATTAGCCAG
>JBJTNQ010000067.1:0-5997 GCA_046074105.1 Sphingobacteriaceae bacterium
GGCAGAACAGCTCAGCCCGCAATGGTGGGACATGCTTGGTTTTGCCATGGCCGAAGCCAAAAGGCTGAACCTGAAATTAGGTATGCACTTTAGCGATGGCTTTGCCTTAGGCGGCGGCCCCTGGATCACACCGGAGCTATCTATGCAGAAAGTGGTTTTCAGCCGGCTCGATGTAAGCGGAGGGCGATCTTTAAAATTGCAATTGCCCGATCCCGAAAAGGTTAAAGATTACTACCGTGATATCCGGCTTATTGCTTTTCCATCCCTAACGGGATCAAAAGCGAATACCCAAAATATCAAACCTAAAATAACTTCCAGTACCGGCGAGGATCTCAGTTTCCTCATCAATCCGGATGGGAAGCAGGCTTTCCGATCGTCAGAAGATGCCACCATTACCTATCAGTTTAAAGAACCTTTTACCTGCAGAAGCATTTATGTAGCAAGTAATGGCAATAACTATCAGGCACAAAGGCTCTTGGTTCAGGTGAGCGATGATGGGCTGAACTTTAAAGACCACCAACAGCTGGAAGCGCCACGCCATGGCTGGCAGGACGACCGGGCGGAGCATACCTACAGCATGGTGCCGGTAAGTGCTAAATATTTCAGGTTCTTATTCAAAAAAGAAGGCTCATTACCCGGTGCCGAAGATCTGGAGTATGCCAAATGGAAACCATCTATCAAATTAACCGCCTTAGAACTCTTTGCCGAGCCCAAATTAAACCAGTTTGAAAGCAAAAACGGACAAGTTTGGCGCATCAGCGACAGAACAACAGCCCAGGAGATCGAGGATAAATTATGCATCGACCCGAAGCAGATCCTGGATCTGACTAGCCAGCTGAATGCGCAGGGCGAATTGAATTGGCAGGCCCCCGCCGGCAACTGGACCTTGCTCCGCATTGGACATACTTCTACCGGATACACCAATGCCACAGGTGGTGCTGCAGCCGGATTAGAATGCGATAAATTTAATCCCGAAGCCA
Source organism: Sphingobacteriaceae bacterium (assembly GCA_046074105.1). Taxonomy (GTDB): domain Bacteria; phylum Bacteroidota; class Bacteroidia; order Sphingobacteriales; family Sphingobacteriaceae; genus JAIPAN01. The sequence continues at coordinate 981 of JBJTNQ010000067.1, forward strand.
TTCAGCTGCAGTTTAACAATTGGTATGGCAAGGCCCTGGCCTTAGCCACCCAAAAATATCCGGACGTGTTAAATGTTTTCCATGTAGATAGTTGGGAATGCGGTAGTCAAAATTGGTCAGATAATTTTGCCTCAGAGTTTCAAAAACGCAGGGGCTATAGCCTGCTGAACTACTTACCGGTAATGGCCGGCTTCCCTATAGAGAGTGCAGCCAGATCTGAACAGGTGCTATACGATGTAAGAACCACCATTGCCGATCTGTTGAATGATGTTTTTTTTAAGACCCTCTCTGATCTGACCAAACAGAACGGACTCCAGTTTACTGCCGAGAGTGTGGCGCCAACCATGGTGAGCGACGGGCTTTTGCACTATAAAAATGTAACTATCCCGATGGGCGAATTTTGGTCCAGAAGCCCTACACACGATAAACCCAACGATATGCTCGATGCCATTTCGGCCGCCCATATTTATGGTAAAAACATTGTTCAGGCCGAAGCATTTACCACCGTTATGATGGATTGGAGTGAACATCCGGCCATGCTGAAAACCCTGCAGGACAGAAATTATGCCTTGGGAATCAACAAGATGGTTTACCATGTATATACCCATAATCCCTGGACCGACCGAAAACCCGGAATGACCCTCGACGGCGTAGGTTTATACTTTCAGCGAGACCAAACCTGGTGGAAACCCGGCAAGGCCTGGGTAGATTATGCTGCCAGATGTCAGGAATTATTACAAATGGGTAATCCGGTGGTGGATGTTGCCGTTTTTACCGGCGAAGAAGTTCCCCGCCGATCGGTATTGCCCGACCGTTTGGTAAACACCTTGCCCGGTATTTTTGGCGAAGAGCGTTTGCAGGCAGAAGCCAAGCGCCTGGCCAATGTAGGTCAGCCTCAGCGTAAACAGCCTAAAGAGGTAAAACATTCCGCAAACATGGCCGATCCTGAGAATTGGGTAGATCCCCTGAAAGGATATGCTTACGATTCATTTAACCCCGATGCACTGCAGCATGCCGAAGTGCATAATGGCAGGGTCAGGTTTAGCCCCAACGGAGCTGCCTACAAGCTATTGGTGCTGCCCATAGACAATCCCATGAACCCTAATGACATCATTAGTGAGGCCAGTCTGAACAAGATCAAGCAATTAGAAGCACAGGGAATTACCGTTATTAAAGACCGTCCTTATTTAAAAACTGATTTTACCGAATTCGGTTTAAGCAAAGACCTCATTGTGTCCGATTATTATGGTAATCAGGTAGGTGGTATAGCCTGGAACCACCGTACGGTTAACGATCAGCACATCTATTTTATTAGCAACCAGCACGATTACGGCAAAATATTAAATTTCTCTTTCCGCCTGGTTGGAAAAATACCCGAGTTGTTCGATCCGGTAAACAATACCTGGACCCAATTGAAATCTTGGCAAAACAAAGGAGGGAGGTTAAACTGTACTTTAATGGTGGAACCTGCACAATCTTTCTTCATCGTTTTTAGAAAAGATGGAATAAACGAGAATGTGAAGGCCGATAACTGGTCGGTTTTTAATAAACAGCAGGACATTAGCGAAGACTGGAGTTTAAAATTCGATACTGATTTTGGAGGCCCTGCAGCACTCCTCCATATGCAAAAATTAAGCAGCTGGACCGCCTCACCAGATTCGGCCGTTAAATACTATTCGGGTACCGTGCGCTACACCAAAGTATTTAAACTGAAAAAAGAAGCCCTTAAAAATACTCTTTGGCTAAATTTAGGTGAGCTACACGACCTGGCATCTGTTAAACTCAACGGAAAAGAACAAGGCGTTATTTGGACTGCTCCTCATCGCATAAATATTAGCTCAGGCATAAAGGCCGGTAAAAATAAATTAGAGATCGCGGTGAGCAATACCTGGGCAAACCGTTTAATAGGCGACCATAATTTACCTGCAGAAAAACGGATCACCCAAACCACGGCTCCTTATCGCCTGGAAGGCAGCCCCTTATTGCCTGCCGGTTTAATAGGCCCTGTAATTATTGAAAAAGAAGAAAAATAGAAACAGCTATGAAAATTAAAAGCATATTATGTTTTACACTGCTAATGCCTGCCGCTTATGGCCTTAAAGCACAGCAAAAAGCATTAACCAATACCTCAACCAGTAAATATGCCGTGTTTCAGAGTCCTAATATGGAAGATGTGCACTGGACCGGTGGTTTCTGGGGCGAACGTTTCGAAGTTTGCCGCACTTCTATGATCCCCCATATCTGGGAAACCTATATGGATCCCAAGGTAAGTCATGCATTTAAGAACTTTGAAATTGCAGCAGGCCTGGATACCGGCCGTTACAAGGGCCCCTCCTTTCACGATGGCGATTTTTATAAAGTGTTAGAAGGAGTGGCCAGTATGTATGGCGCAACCAGAGACAAAAAGCTCGATGAGATGATGGATAAAGCGATTGCTGTAATTGCGAAATCGCAACGAGCCGACGGCTATATCTTTAGTAAAGCCATGATAGAACAGCGTAAAACCGGAGTGCAAGATCAATTTCAGGACCGTTTAAGCTTCGAGTCGTACAATATTGGCCACTTAATGACCGCCGCCTGCGTTCATTATCGGGTAACCGGCAAAACCAGCCTTTTGGCCGTGGCTAAAAAAGCGACCGACTATTTGTATGGTTTTTACCAAAAGGCCTCGCCAACCTTGGCCCGAAATGCCATCTGCCCTTCGCACTATATGGGGGTAATAGAAATGTACCGTACTACTAAAGATCCCCGGTACTTAGAATTAGCTAAACATTTAATTGCCATTAAAGGCGATATTGAAGATGGAACAGATGATAATCAGGACCGTATCCCTTTCCTTAAGCAAACAAAAGTAACCGGGCATGCCGTTAGGGCAAACTATTTATATGCCGGCGTAGCCGATCTGTACACAGAAACCGGCGATGCCACTTTGCTTAAAAGCCTAAACACCATGTGGGACGACGTAACCCAGCATAAAATGTACATAACCGGCGGCTGCGGTTCGCTATACGATGGCGTTTCGCCCGATGGCACTTCCTACCGCCCGGACGATGTGCAGAAAATACACCAGGCTTATGGCCGCGACTATCAGCTGCCAAATTTTACCGCCCATAACGAAACCTGTGCCAACATAGGCAACGTACTCTGGAACTGGAGAATGCTGCAACTTTCTGGCGATGCCAAATACGCCGATATTATGGAGCTGGCTTTGTACAACAGCGTACTTTCCGGCATCAGCCTCGATGGCAATAAATTTTTATACACCAACCCGCTCAGTTACTCAGATCAGCTGCCTTTTGAGCAGCGTTGGTCTAAAGATCGGGTGCCTTATATCTCTAAGTCTAACTGCTGCCCGCCAAACGTGGTCAGAACCATTGCCGAAGTAAGCAATTACGCTTATAATATATCCGAAAAAGGTTTATTCATTAACCTGTATGGAAGCAATAACCTAAACACCACATTGCCGAACGGCGAGACCATTTCATTGGTGCAAAGCACAGACTACCCCTGGAACGGACAGGTTAAAATAACCCTGCAAAACAGTTTAAAGACCAGCAATGCCATCAATTTCAGAATACCGGGCTGGTGCCAGGGTGCAAAAATTTTGGTGAATGGTAAATTAAGCCATCAAAACCTAAACGGCGGACAATATGTGGCGGTAACTGCCAAATGGAAAAAAGGTGATGTGATAGAACTGCAAATGCCTATGGAAGCCAAACTGATGGAAGCCAACCCATTGGTAGAAGAAACCCGCAACCAGGTAGCTATTAAATATGGCCCGGTGGTTTACTGTGCAGAATCTGTAGACAATGGCCAGAAGGTATTCGATCTCACCATCCCTGCCGATATCCAGTTTAAGCCCGAAATGCAAACCATAAACGGAGCACGCATGCTGGTGCTTAATGGTACCGCCCGTTTAACGCAAACCGGCTGGGGCAATCAGTTATACCGTCAGGTGGGGGCCAATCAAACCCAAACCAATATCCGCCTGCTGCCTTACTATGCCTGGGGCAACCGGGGGCATACCGAAGAAATGTCAGTTTGGCTGCCGCTAAGTAAATAATAAAAAACCCTCCGAGCCATCGGAGGGTTTTTTGTTTCCCGTAAAATTCATTTGGGCGTTTAAACAGGCTTTCCGCTGTATCTTTTTGGCCCAGGCCAAAAAGGATGCCGCTTCAATCCTTAACGCCGCTATTAAGCACGCTTAGGCTGTAGGTTCTTCCTTATCGGTCTTTTTGCGCCAGTAATTGGCCAGCAAAGAACCCGAAACATTCATCCAGGGGCTAAACACCGCCGAAGCCAGACCCAGGGTGGCCAATTTACCCATAGCACCGGCCAGGCCCGAAGCCATTCCGCCATTTTGTAAGCCCACCTCAAAAGCAATGGTACGGCTGTCGGTTTTAGTTAAACCGCTTAAGCGGCTAAACCAATACCCAAAAAAGTAGCCGGCTCCGTTGTGTAAAACAGAAGCAATAAAGAGTAAAAATCCAATCTGAATTAAATTATCACGGCCTGCTGCGGTGGTAACCAGTGTAAAGTAAATAATGCCGGACATAGAAAAGTAAGGCATCATTTGATCAATCTTAGGATAAATTTTAAATAAAGCATGATAAGCCAGGCCAATTAGTACGGCCCCACATAAAAAGTTCGCAATCTCCAGTACATGAACCAGCGAGCTATCGGCAGCTAAGTGCAGCGAAGAATCGAAGAAGAAGGTGCCACCCAGCCAGGTGGCTGCCAAAATACCCAGGTAAATTATTTTTTTCTGTACGCCGGGGCCATAGGTCTTCAGTACATCGTGAATCATGGCCGCCAATAAAGGGATCAGCACAATTTTAATGATCTCCATCATCATGTTAAAGAACTTCACTTCTACCAGCGTGCCGGCCAGCATTTTCATTAAAAATGGAGTCATAATAGGTGCCATTAAAGTAGAGATGGCCGTAACCGATACCGATAATACCAGGTTCCCTTTGGCAATATAAGCCATTACATTAGAGGCCAGGCCGCTGCTGCA
>JBJTNQ010000068.1:0-11852 GCA_046074105.1 Sphingobacteriaceae bacterium
TTTTGTGAATAAACAATTGGGCTTAAATCGATCTCAATACACCACCCAAATAGAACATTACGATAATTTTGCAGCCCAATGCGATGCCTTAAAACGCATCAATACTATCCTCATCGATCTGGATCGCGATATCTGGACTTATATTTCGATGAATTACTTTAAACAACAAATTAAAGCCGGAGAAGTAGGTTCATCGGCCATGCCACATAAAGTAAATCCCATTGATTTTGAAAACTCGGAAGGCAATTTAGGCTTAGCTAACGCGATGTTTGAGCACCTGGCAGCTAAACTGCCCATTTCACGTTTACAACGCGACCTCACCGACTCTACCGTTCTACGCAATATCGGTGTGCCGGTGGCACATACGCTTATCGCGATTAAATCGACCATAAAAGGTTTGAATAAATTGGTATTGAATGAACCCGCTATCCAAAAAGATCTGGAAGACAACTGGGCAGTAGTGGCCGAAGCCATTCAGACTATTTTACGCCGCGAAGGCTACCCTAACCCTTACGAAGCTTTGAAAGACCTTACCCGTACCAATCAGCAAATAACTGCAGAGACCATTACCCATTTTGTTTCGGGCTTAAACATTGCCGATTCGGTTAAAGAAGAGATCAGAAATATCACACCTGGAAATTATACCGGAATTTAAGGCCGTCACCCGCTTGTAAAACTTAAGCAGCGGCAGCTTAACGGTAGCTTAAAAAAGCTAATTTTGTATTTTAAATTAAGGCTATGAGTACCACCATCAACGTTTTTACCGAAAGCACCCCTAATCCGGCAACCATGAAGTTCCTCGTGAACAAATTGCTGGTAAATGGCAGTGTAGATTTCCCGACCAAAGAAAGTGCAGAGAGTTCTCCTTTTGCTAAGGAATTATATAAGTTCAATTTTGTAAAAGGCGTGTTTTTTGCCAGCAACTTTGTGACCATAACCAAAAGCGAGGATAGCGATTGGGCAGATATTGAAGCCATTTTAAAGGAGTTTGTAAAAGGTGCAGTAGAAAGTGAGTTAAAGATTAAAGAAATAGCAGAAGAAGTTGCTTTTGAGGGAAACGATGTAGAAAAGAAAATACAACAGGTGTTATATGATTATGTTCGCCCGGCAGTAGAGCAGGATGGCGGCGCCATTGCTTATCGCTCCTTCAATGAAGGGGTGGTAACCGTTGAGCTACGTGGCGCTTGCAGCGGATGTCCTTCTTCTACCATTACCCTGAAAGCAGGAATAGAGAATCTATTAAAACGAATGGTTCCTGAAGTGACTGAAGTGGTTTCTGAAGCATTATAATACTAACTATTCGTCATTTCGATTTCTCCGTTAGGCGGATGAGAAATCTCTCGCAAGAGGCCTCTCCTTCGATAAATCGAACTCGAGATGACGACGAATAAAAAACAAAAAAGCCCCGATAAGTATCGGGGCTTTTTGTTAAGGTCACTTTTGTCCAAAGGACATCTCCGAACAGGATTACACCAGATTATTTTTCATTCAATTCAACAGGAACCACAATTTTGGCTCTGGTGCTTTTAGCCCAATCAATAAGCAATTGCTGCTCCTCAGCCGTAAGGCGAGCTTCTTTGTGAATTAAGGTGTATGAGCCCAGCGGCATTTCATGCTCTTCTACCTGCTCAAAGGTTTCTTCTAATTTATGATTGGCTTTTTTGGGCTTATAACCGGCGAATTCTGAGAAGTTCAAATGGCGTTTACCATCTTTTACATGGTCATTTATCCACCAGGCTAAAGGCTGAATTTCAGCATACCATGGATAGTTGGTATTATTGGAATGGCAGTCGTAGCAAGCTTTCTTTACCAAAGCCTGCACTTGGGGCGTAGCCGGATAATGTATAAAAATATCATTCGGCTGCTCACCGGATGCGATATTCTTTTCGGGTTTTACAAATTGCGCAAGCAGCAGAATGGCCAATAAGGCTAACAGGATACGACTGAAAATTTTCATCAAGATGAAGTTTTAAAAGTGTTTAGTAATAATACTCAACATTTCTTTAGAAATCAAGCTATTAGTAGCTACCAGTTCACGAGTACTTAAGAAATCGGCTCCGCCAGAAAAATTAAATATCTCGCCACCTGCTTCTTTGACTAAAACAGCGCCGCCGGCTACGTCATAGGCGTTTAAATTGTATTCGAAATAACCATCAAACCGACCGCAAGCTACATAGGCCAGGTCTACTGCTGCTGAACCTATCCGGCGTAAGCCGTGACATTTCTCCATCATTTCCTGAAAAACCTGCAAATAGGGTTCCTTCTTTTTAAAATCGTAATAAGGAAAACCGGTAGCCAAGAGCGTATTCTGCAATTTAGGTGCTTTAGAAACTTGGATTGGCTCGCCATTTAACCAGGCCCCGCCATCTTTCCAGGCGTAAAAGCATTCATCGCGGCAAACTTCATATACTACGCCTAAAACCAATTCATCATGCTGTTGCAAAGCAATACTTACCGAATAGGTCGGAATACCATGAATGAAATTGGTGGTACCATCTAAAGGATCAATAATCCACTGATAAACTTCGCCTACGGTTGTAGCTGTTTTTTCTTCGGTAATAAACCCGGCTTCGGGCAATATTTCGGATAAACCCTTAACCAATTGCACTTCGGCTGTTTTATCAACATACGAAACCAAATCGTTAAGGCCCTTATATTCTATTTGATGATGCGTAAAGGTTAAACGCTCCTGCCTGATGAATTCGCCAACCTGCCTGGCCAACTGCACCACTTTGCCATTTAAAGAAACCAGATCTATCATGAGGCAGCTAGTGTTTCCGGATGCTTTTTGGCCCGGTTTATGGTCCAGAAAACTCCCAAAATTCCAATTAACATTAAAATGGAAGAAATGAGCTCTGCCTGCGTGAAGTCTAAACCTCCTACATGATATTTAGAATTTACCCTGATTAGTTCTATGGTAAAACGTTCTAGTCCGTTAAGTATTAAGTAAATAGAGAACATTAAACCCGGAATGTTGAAAGATTTACGGATAGACCATAAAAAGAGGAAAAGTATAAAACACATGACCACTTCATAAAAAGCGGTTGGATAAACCGGAAAAGGCAGCTCGTAGCAGAACTTGCCTACACAATCTTTTATAGGCACCCCTTCATTAATAACGTTATGCGGATATTTAGTAGCCCAAACCCAATCGGGTGCCCAGCTTAACCAGTTTGGTTTAGTTGCCAGGTTATTTATTCCCCAATCGCCGTCGCCCGAGAGATGGCAGCCAATACGGCCCACTGCATAGGCCAGCATCATACCGGGGCCGCCAATATCGAGCATGTGCAGGGGTTTAATTCCATTTTTATTGGCAATGTATAGTACTGCGGCTCCGCCACAGATTAACCCGCCATAAAAAGTTAAACCGCTAAAAGAAAGTAAACCCTCAATGGGGTCTTTCATAAAATCGCTGATATATTCGAGGTTATGAAAGATCTTGGCGCCTGCAAATCCCGCGACAGCGGCCCAAACCAACACGGTACCCATTATTTCATATGGCCTGATGGTTTCGCTTACCAATTTAGGTTTAGCTAATACCTGCTTTTGTTTCTCGGTATAGATCCAATAGCCAAATAAAGCGCCCAGCAAAATACCGCCTAACACACTCCCCCGGGCCGACAGGAGAAAGTCTTGCGGATTGGCGGTAAACTCGGCATAATTTAAAATTGCATCTAGTAGTTTATAACCTATAAGGAAACCAAAAACAGCATTTAACCCTATTTCGGAAATACTTGCCGGCTCGCCTATTTTAACGCTACGGGTAATGGGCTTAATGAGACCCTGTGCTTCTTTCCGCTTGGCTTCTTGGGTAAAGGCCCAATAACCTGCCGCAAAGGCTATGGCTACAAAGAATCCGAAGGTTTGTACAGGCAATGGGATATGAATTCCGGTAAGGTATTCTATCAGATGGGTTAGTGTTGGAAACATAGCTAAATATAAGATTTTGTATGGTTATTCAGACCTAATGGCTTAGCACCTCTTGCTTTTCCAGAATTTCTACATCGCCATCGGCTGCAATGGCCTTTAATTCTGCGGTGCGAAGCTCATTTACCAAAAGCGGATCGTAAGGGGTTTTTACTTTAACGTAGTTTCTGGTAAAACCGTGCATGTAGCCTTCTTTATGATCGGCCTCGAAAAGCACTTCATAAGATTTTCCCAGCTGGCTTTCGTAGAAAGCCCTCCGCTTTTTCTCTGATAAGATGTGGAGCATTTTACTGCGGTCGGCACGTTCTGATCCCGGTACGGTACCTGGCATCTCGGCCGCTGGCGTATTTTCTCTTTCCGAATAGGTAAAAACGTGTAGATAGGAAATATCTAATTCGTTGAGAAAATTATAAGTATCGATAAAATCTTGGCGGGTTTCGCCGGGGAAGCCCACAATCACATCTACCCCGATACAGCAATCGGGCATCAGTGTTTTTATTTGCTTTACGCGATCTTGGTATAAATCGCGGCGGTAACGCCGACGCATGAGTCCTAATACTTTATCGGAACCAGATTGCAGGGGAATATGAAAATGAGGCACAAAGCGCTTAGACTGGGCTACAAATTCAATAATTTCATTGCTTAACAAATTGGGTTCGATGGAGGAAATACGAATACGGTCTATGCCTTCTACTTCATCGAGGGCTTTTACCAGATCGAAAAAACGGTCTTGGCGTTTGCCTTCGCGAATACCGAAATCTCCCAAATTAACCCCGGTCAATACAATTTCCTTTACTCCTGATGCGGCAATCTCTTTGGCTTGCTGTACCACTTCGGGGATGGTATTGCTTCTGCTGGCGCCACGGGCTAAAGGAATGGTGCAGAAGGTGCAGGAATAATCGCAGCCGTCTTGCACTTTTAGGAAAGTACGGGTGCGGTCGCCAAAAGAATAAGAACCAATAAACGTATTGGCCTCTGCTACCGGCTTATTATAAACCAGGGCTTTTTTGTTCTTGGTTAGGTCGCTAATATATTCTACTAACTGGAATTTTTCGGCGGCACCTAAAACCATATCTACGCCCGGTATTTCGGCAATTTCCTGCGGTTTTAATTGTGCATAACATCCCACAATGGTGATATAGGCATTGGGCGAATGTTTAAGGGCTTCTTTAACTACCTTCCGGCATTTCTTATCGGCGTGGTCAGTAACCGAGCAGGTATTGATTACGTATACATCGGCCGCATCGGTAAAGTTTACCGTATCGAAACCTGCCTGTGCAAACTGGCGGCTTATGGTTGAGGTCTCGGAATAGTTGAGCTTACAACCCAGGGTATAAAATGCGACCTTTTTATTCATAATCGCTGTAAAAATACGGATTTAAAGTATTATTTCTCTCCCCAGCGGTAGGATTCGTTTTCGAACCCGGCCAAATCAATTACCCGATTCACTACGGTGGCTGCTACTTCTTCTATTGTTTTGGGTAAATTATAGAAAGATGGTGTTGCCGGGCAGATAATTCCACCAGCCTCGGTAACAGTTTTCATATTATTAATATGAATGAGGCTGTAAGGAGTATCTCTAACTACTAAGATGAGTTTGCGACGTTCCTTTAAAATTACATCGGCAGCACGGGTGGTTAAATCGTTTGAAACTCCGCTGGCTATTCGGCCCAAGGTTCCCATAGAACAAGGACATATAATTAAGGTGTCGTATTGTGCCGAGCCTGAAGCGAAAGGTGCCATAAAATCGTGGGTATTATAAAAAGTGAATCTATAATTTTTATAATCCTGGTTTCCTAATTCCTGCTCCCATATCATTTTGGCATTATCAGAAAAAACTACGCCAATACTATCTATCTGGCTTTGCAGCTTTTTTAAAGTATCGAACAATACTTTAGCGTAGATGGCGCCACTGGCACCGCTGACAGAAATGGCAATTTTTCGTTTTTTCATCGTGGCAACAAATATACTGATGTAATGAGTAGGAAATGTAAGCAGAGTATCAAGAAAAAAGGGCCGAATAACTTGTATTCGACCCTACATCTACCTATGAAAAACATGCCCCTTTGGAGGGCATAACAAATATAGCTAATTAAAAAGCGGAGATGCAAATTTTTTCCAAAAAAAAATGTTAAAACATGCATAAATAAGTATTTGGTTTACAATGATTTACAAAATATCTAGTGTTATTGATACAATAAGTCGAATTAACTAGCGATTAAACCGCAAAAAAACACCTGCTTTTTCATGATCTGATTAAGATTTTAACAAAAGCAATTGCAAACTGACTTTATTTTGCCGGAAATGACCTGAAATTCAAATGAAAGCGAAAGAAAATCAAGAATAAATATAATTTACTCCTCTGTTGGGGTCTACATTATCTTCCTTATAATAAATCGGGCTATTCAACTGACTGGTTTTTATTTTTCTGTTTTCACCGAGATCTGCAACAACGTTTTAAGGTCTGATAAACAGTCGCACGTTCTGATTGAGCTATTTGTTTTTAAACCATTTATTCTTGTAATTCATTCATCCATCCTCCATAATCTGCCTTTGGTCGGAAAATGATTGCCTAATCAACAATCATTTCACAGTTTAGATTAAATCTAATCGCCTTAGACTATGTATAAAACATCTACCGAACCCCAAAACAGCAAATGGTTTGTCAGGTTAGACCGCGAGGATAAACCAACCAGCTTAACCCTCTATAATTTTATTGGTGCAGAGTTCGAAGCTCATTGTATACCCTTATTAGACAGTCCTGAAAAAATGTTTTTTTGGATTGAGAAAATATATGCGCATGATCATATCCGCGAAGTATTTGAACAAATAATTTTTGATGCAGATTATCCCGATGAACTATTTACTGGCTTTTTAGCAGAATTATGCAGGGTTAGGAACATCAAACAAAAAAAATAATTCTTTTTTGTAACCCGCCCTGGGCTTATTACGTATAAGTCCAAATGAAGCATAAAATTTATATTGTGCATGAAAGCATTGGCGTTATGGGAGAAATCCGCCAGCAAATAGTTAAAGCCTTTGCATGCAAAAGAACAGCCAAAAAATTTGTTGATTACAAAAACCTTAAACTGGCGGAGTTAAAAAAGAAATTCGAACACTTTGACCCTGAATTGCAAAGTAACCATCATTCGAAAATAGCCGAAACAAAAATAAAACGCTTTATTTCTGTGTACAGTACTAATGAGTATTTTTTAAAAGAAGTGGAACTTTATCAGTAGTATTAAGAATAAAAAAACCGCCCTAACTAAATAGGACGGTTATTTTGGGGTGGATGATGGGGCTCGAACCCACGACCCTCGGTACCACAAACCGATGCTCTAACCAACTGAGCTACAACCACCATGTTTCGAGGCCTCAAAAATAGACATTCTACGTCATTTTACAAATTTTTTAAATAAACAAAATGGAATAAAAACATTTCCTTATCATTGTTTGGTATTAGAAATTTGATGATAGAACTTTTTACAGACGGAGCTTCTAGCGGTAATCCTGGGCCCGGCGGCTTTGGTGTCATTTTGCGTTCTGGTGCCAATTACAAAGAAATTTCAGCTGGCTATCGGAAAACCACCAACAATAGAATGGAGTTACTGGCCGTAATTACCGGACTAGAAGCCATTAAAAAGCCTGCACAGCACGTAACAGTATTTTCTGATTCTAAATATGTGATTGATGCTATAGAGAAAAAATGGCTTTATGGCTGGTATAAAAAAGGCTTTGCCGGAAAAAAGAATAAAGACCTATGGCTGCGAATGCTGCCTTTGTTAAGTTTACACCGAGTTAGTTTCGTTTGGGTTAAAGGGCATAACGGGCACCCCGAGAACGAACGCTGTGATGAGCTGGCAGTTATGGCTGCCAAGCAAAAAGACCTATTAATTGATTCGGTTTTCGAAGTGGAAAGCCAAACTAATACCCTGCTTTAGGCTACAGAAATTTTCTTTTTATCTTTTGTTTCGGGCCGTTGTGAGTATTTTTCCATAAACTCTTCTGCCTTTAATACCATATTTTCTGATCCGATAAAAATGGCCGAACGCTGGTGCAACGAATTTACATCTAGGTCTAAAATACGGTCATATCCGTTAGTTGCTCTGCCACCCGCCTGCTCTATGATAAAAGCCATGGGGTTACATTCATAAACCAAACGCAATTTACCGGTTGGCGCACTAGATGTGGTTGGATAAATAAAAATACCACCTTTTATAATACTGCGATGCACATCGGCTACCATTGAACCAATATATCGGGAAGTATAAGGGCGTGAGGAAGCTTTATCTTCTATTTGTGCATACTTAATATATTGCTTTACCCCATCAGGAAAATGAACATAATTACCTTCGTTTATAGAGTAAATAGTGCCGTCTTTAGGGATTTTTAAATTAGGATGCGATAAACAGAACTCTCCAATAGAAGGATCTAACGTAAAGCCGTTAACCCCTTTACCGGTGGTATAAACCAGCATGGTAGATGAACCATAAACAATGTAGCCGGCTGCAATTTGCTCAGTACCTTTTTGCAATACATCTGATAGTTCGCCCGGTCCGTCTGTAGATTTACGGCGGTATATAGAAAAAATAGTTCCAACAGCTACATTGCAATCTATATTTGATGAACCGTCTAAGGGATCGATGGCCACAATATATTTGGCATTTTTAGATACCACAGAATCTATCCTAACCATTTCGTCATTTTCTTCAGAAGCCACAATACAACATTCTCCCCCACTTGCCAAGGCAGAAATAAATTGCTCATTGGCATATACATCTAACTTCTTCTGATCTTCGCCTTGTATGTTCATTGAGCCGGCATCGCCCAATACATTTACTAAGCCTGCTTTATTAACTTCGCGATTCACAATTTTAGCTGCAATACCAATATCGCGAAGCAACCTGGAAAGCTCTCCTTTGGCATAAGGAAAATCGCTTTGTTTTTCGATAATAAATTGACCTAATGTAGTAACTCCTAACATATACTTAGTGTATTTTTTACGTTATCTAATGCCTAGTTCTATGGCTTCTAAGTTATGAATTTTTTTGTCAGAAACACTAAATCTGAGCAATGTGCGCATTTTATGCCAACCATGTTTACCGGCCGCTCCCGGGTTTAAGTGTAATAAATGCATTTTGGGGTCGTGCATTACTTTTAAAATATGAGAATGGCCGCAAATAAACAGATCGGGCTTTTGACGCAGTAAGGTTTCCTTAATTTTTGCCGGATACCTGCCTGGATAACCGCCAATATGCGTTATCCATACTTTTATATTCTCGCACATAAAAAAAATATGCTCCGGATAAACAATCCTCACCTCCTGTCCATCTATATTTCCGTAAACTCCACGCATTGGTTTAAATGCTGCCAACTGATCAGCGAGTTCGATGGTTCCGAAATCGCCGGCATGCCATATTTCATCGCATTCGGCAAAATAGCCGAAAACCGATTCGTCCAGATAGCCATGGGTATCAGATATTAAACCAATTCTTTTCATGTAATTAAATAAGCACTAAAAGATAGTTAAAAAGTTTTTCAAGAGAGATTTATAGGCTGCAGTATAGACCTTTTCTGACTCATAAATTACTAAATCGTTGTAGTCTATCTCCTTTTCCCATAAGCCAAAACTAATGATCTGCCGATGTGGATTTGAATGTTTATAGGAATATATATTTAATATTTCGTGGACAAATAACCCTTCGAGTTCTGCAATTTGTTGAATCAACAGCGCTGTATCTAATGGCAGGATGATATAAAACCGTCCCGTTGGGGTAAGTTGGCTGGCTACAGAGTGGCAAAGATTTTTAAAAAAAGAAAGATCGGTATGTCTTGCGGTTTCTTTTGCCTTTTCGGCAGATTTTAAACTATCTATAAAGAAAGGTGGGTTAGTGACCACGAGATCGAACTTTTTATCGGGGTAAACCATAAAATAATGTTCGATGTTTAAGGGAAATGCCTTTAGCCTGTGGGCAAATGGGCTAGCCTGAAAATTGACCGCAGCAGTGGTAGCCGCTAACTTATCTATTTCTACTCCATCTATTTGTGCCTGAGGAAAGCGCTGAGCCAGCATAAGGGCAATTACACCCGTTCCGGTACCAATATCTAAAAAATGAGTGGTAGCATTTCCTGAAATATCAGTAGTTTTCTCAGTGTCATCACCTAATATATTATTGGTGGCACATGCACCGAGCAATACCCCATCGGTATTTACCTTCATGGCGCAATAGGCTTGGTCTACGGCGAATTGTTTAAACTGAAATAAAGTACTCAAAAGACTTATTTAGATTGCTAATTTAAGCCGTTCACCATAAATAGAATATATCGGGCTCTATTCGCCTAAGATCTGATGCAATACATTATCGTAAACCGGTTGAACGGTTGCAGAGGCGCCAAATTTTTCTTCGTCTACCAACAAATCGCCAGAAGTTACGGTACCCAGCAAACCGAATTCGGTTTCGGATGTGGCCATTAACTCTACAAAGGCTTCTTGTTGCTCCGGTTTCACCGATACCACTACCCTGCCTTGTGCTTCGCCAAAGAGGAAAGCATCTTTACGAATACCGTATTCGGTTTCGATAGCAAAGCCGAGTTGATTTGGCATGGCCGATTCTAACAGGGCAATGTACAAGCCGCCATCGGAAACGTCGTGGGCAGATTGAATGAGTTTTTCGCGAATGAGTTGTTTGATGACCTGGTGCATGTCATATTCCTTTTCGAGATTGAAATGTGGTGCAGGGGCAGCCGATATATTATGGAAAGAAGCTAAATATTGAGAAGATGCGATATCGTTTACACTTTCGCCAATGAGGTAGATCAGATCGCCTGCCTGCTTAAAATTGGAGGTCATTAAGGTTTTAGTATCATCTAATACGCCTAACATACCAATGGTTGGCGTGGGAAATACGGGGCCTTCATCTGACGATTGGTTATAAAAACTTACGTTTCCACCGGTTACAGGGGTTTCGAATTTGGTGCAGGCTTCGCTCATGCCTTTAATAGCGCCTACAAACTGCCAATATACTTCGGGCACATAAGGATTTCCGAAGTTGAGACAATTGGTTATGGCTACGGGTTCGCCACCGGCACAGGTAATATTACGGGCTGCTTCAGCTACCGCGATGGCACAACCTTTTTGCGGATCGGCATATACATAGCGTGAATTACAATCTACCGTTAGGGCAATGGCTTTATTGGTGTTTTTAACAGCTACCACTGCGGCATCACTGGGGCGATTAGTGGTCATGTTAGCTGTGCCCACCATAGAATCGTATTGGTTAGTTACCCAGCGCTTAGATGCAATATTAGGGTGCGAAACTAAATGATCGGCTACTGCTTTAAGATCTTTAGGTTCGGGAACCTGATTGATGTTAAATTTTAAATTTTCTTGATAATAGGCTGGTTCGCGGTACTCGCGTTTATAAACTGGTGCCCCGCCGCCTAAAACCAAGTCTTCGGCAGGTACATCGGCAACCAATTGTCCATTCATGTAATATTCTAATCGTTTGGTATCGGTTACTTCGCCAATAATGGCACAGTTTAAATCCCATTTATCAAAAACTGCTTCTACTTCTTTTTCTCTTCCTTTTTCTACTACAATCAGCATGCGTTCCTGCGATTCGGACAATAAAATCTCGAATGGTTGCATGTTTTGCTGGCGCATAGGTACTTTGTCTAAGTGGATACGCATTCCATGCTCGCCTTTGGCCGACATTTCTGAATTAGAACAGATTATTCCGGCTGCACCCATATCTTGCATGCCAATAACTGCCCCGGTTTTAATTACTTCTAATGATGCTTCTAGTAATAACTTTTCTTGGAAAGGATCTCCTACCTGTACAGCGGGCAGATCGTTTACCGAATCTTCTGTGATATTTTTGGAAGCGAAAGCAGCACCTGCAATTCCGTCTTTACCGGTTGCAGAA
>JBJTNQ010000069.1:0-9585 GCA_046074105.1 Sphingobacteriaceae bacterium
GCGCATTATGGAGAATTTGCGGGCGCATACCTTATTAAATCTTCGCAAGTCGGTTTTTAATAATGTAATGAATCTGCACATGGGCTATTTTAATAACGAGCGTAAAGGCGATATTATTTCTAAAGTATCGTCTGATGTGCAAGTGGTGCAGTATTCAGTAACCAGCACTTTGCAGGTGGTTTTTAAAGAGCCGCTACAATTAATTGCTTATGTAATTATGTTGTTCAATATTTCTACGCAGCTTACCTTGTTTGCCTTACTAATTATCCCGGTTTCGGGTTTAATTATTGGCCGCATTGTAAAACGTTTGCGGTCGCAGGCTATAGAGGCACAAGAATCCTTGGGTTTAATGATCAGCTTTTTAGATGAAGCCCTTTCGGGGATAAAAATCATTAAAGCATTTAATGCCAATACGCAGGTAAAAGACAAATTCGATCAAGAAAACAGAAAGTATACCGGTATTTTAAAATCGATGGCACGACGCCAGCAGCTGGCTTCGCCGGTTTCTGAATTTTTAGGCGTTGCGGTGGTTTGTGCCATAGTTTTATATGGTGGTTCGCTCATTCTAAAAGGAAACTCTGGTTTAGAGGCCCCTGCATTTATTGCCTATATTACTATTTTTTCGCAGGTTATGCGTCCGGCAAAGGCCATAACCGATTCGTTCAGTAATATTCATTCGGGCATTGCTGCCGGCGAGCGGGTGTTGGAGCTAATAGATATGAAATCGCAGATTGTAGATGCTCCCAATGCACAATCGGCCCCGAAATTTAAAAACCGTATTGAGTTAAAAGAAGTATCGTTTGCATACGGTAAGCGTAAAATTTTGCAAGAAGTGAATTTAAATATTGAAGCAGGGCAGACGGTTGCTTTGGTGGGCCCTTCGGGTGGCGGAAAGTCTACCCTAATGGATCTGATTCCGCGGTTTATTGAACCTGATTCGGGTCAGATTTTATTTGACGGGAAAGATATTCGCAACTTAACCATGGACTCTATTCGCTTGCAAATGGGCATTGTAAATCAGGAATCTATTCTTTTCAATGATACCATTTATAATAATATCGCTTTTGGTATGCCTTCGGCTACCGAAGAAGAAATTATTAATGCCGCTAAAATTGCCAATGCGCACGAATTTATTTTAAAAACAGAATTTGGTTATCAGACCAATGTGGGCGACCGCGGTTTAAAACTTTCTGGCGGACAAAAACAGCGTTTATGTATTGCTCGTGCTGTTTTGGCTAATCCGCCAATTATGCTTTTAGATGAGGCTACCTCGGCTTTAGATACCGAATCGGAAAAACTGGTTCAGGAAGCCTTAAATAAATTGATGGAAAACCGCACTTCGCTGGTTATTGCTCACCGCTTAAGCACCATACAGAATGCAGATAAGATTGTGGTTCTGGATGCTGGAAAAATTATTGAATCGGGTACGCACCAGGAGTTAATTAAGCATAAGGGCTTATATAAAAAGCTGATTGATATGCAGGTTTTTAACGATTAATACTCCTTTTCCTTTAAATTTTTACGCCCCTTGTAAAAACTAAATGCTTTTTAATTGTTATGCATGAGCTAACAATTTTTAAAAGCTATATGTATGATTATTTAATTGTAGGATCTGGTATCTACGGATCTGTTTTTGCTTACGAAGCCAACAAGCGAGGTAGAAAATGCCTGGTTATTGACAAAAGAAATCATGCCGGAGGCAATATCTTTTGTAAAGAGATCGAGGGTATCAACGTTCATTCGTACGGCGCCCATATTTTTCACACCAACGATAAAGCCATCTGGGAGTATGTAAACCGTTTTGCCGAATTTAATCGGTACACCAATTCGCCGGTGGCCAATTACCGGGGCACTTTATACAATTTGCCTTTTAATATGAATACTTTTTATCAATTGTGGGGCCTTAAAACCCCGGCCGAAGCAGCAGCTAAAATTGATGAACAAATTCGGAACCTTCCCTTTAGTAAGGCCACTAATTTAGAGGAGCAGGCCTTATTGCTGGTTGGCCCAGATATTTATGAAAAACTGATTAAGCATTATACCGAAAAACAATGGGGAATGTGTGCACGGGAACTTCCTGCTTTTATCATCAAACGTTTGCCGGTAAGATTTACTTTCGATAATAATTACTTTAATGACCTTTATCAGGGTATCCCGATAGGGGGGTATAATAAAATTATAGCAGGCCTTTTGGCCGATATAGAAGTGAGAACCGATACCGATTTTTTTGCAGATCGCGATTATTTCGAATCTATAGCAGAAAAAATAGTGTATACCGGCAAAATTGATGAGTATTATAATTACCGCTTTGGAGCATTGGCCTATCGTGGATTGAGGTTTGAGCACAGCACCCTGGATATACCCAACTATCAGGGCAATGCGGTAGTAAATTATACCGATGCCGAAACGCCTTTTACACGTATTATTGAGCATAAGCATTTCGAATTTGGCACTCAGGAAAAAACGGTAATTACCAAAGAATTCCCGCTTTTAGCGGCTAAAAAAAATGAGCCGTATTATCCGATTAATAATGAAGAAAACACCCGCTTATTTAACCAATATAAAGCTTTGGCACTGGCCGAAGAAGGGGTTATTTTTGGTGGCCGTTTGGCAGAATATCGTTATTACGATATGCATCAGGTAATTGCATCGGCCCTAAAGGCCTGCCAACAAGAGTTTGCTCTTGTTAGGGTGTAATGGAGGGTACAAAAAAGCCCCGATGATGATCGGGGCTTTTTGATATTGCCTATTTTTTCGAATTAAAGCTTTCGCTTCACTTCTACTTGTTCGTAAGCTTCTACAATATCGCCCACCTCAATATTATTAAAGTTTTGGATATTCAGACCGCACTCGTAATTGGTCGATACTTCTTTTACGTCTTCTTTAAAGCGTTTTAACGAAGCTAACTCGCCCGAATAAATCACTACGCCGTCGCGGATGATGCGAACTTTACTATTGCGGTTAATTTTTCCATCTAGTACCATACAACCGGCAATGGTACCCACTTTACTGATCTTGAATACTTCGCGAATTTCTACGTTAGCAGTAATTTTTTCTTCAAACTCAGGAGCAAGCATACCTTCCATTGCAGCTTTCACCTCATTAATGGCATCGTAAATAATAGAATATAAACGAATGTCAATTTGTTCCTGCTCGGCAAGTTTACGTGCATTTTGCGACGGACGTACCTGGAAACCGATAATGATTGCATCGGATGCAGAAGCTAATAATACGTCTGATTCTGAGATCTGGCCTACCGATTTATGGATAATATTTACCTGAATTTCTTCGGTAGATAGTTTTAATAAGGAATCGGATAATGCTTCGATAGAACCATCCACATCACCTTTTACAATGATATTCAGCTCCTTAAAGTTTCCGATAGCTAAACGACGACCAATTTCATCGAGCGTAATGTGTTTCTGACTACGTAAACCTTGTTCACGCTGCAACTGCAAACGCTTGTTGGCAATTTCGCGTGCTTCTACTTCGCTTTCTAAGGCATTAAATTTATCGCCAGAGGTAGGGGCGCCCTGCATACCCAGTACTTGTACCGGTGTGCTTGGTCCTGCTTTTTCTACTTTCTGCCCACGCTCATTAGTCAATGCTTTTACACGTCCGCTGTAACAGCCGGCCAAAATTGGATCTCCTACTTTCAGGGTACCCGACTGGATTAATACCGTGGTAACAATACCCCGGCCTTTATCTAATGCAGCTTCAATTACCGTACCTGCCGCCCGTTTGTTCGGATTGGCTTTAAGGTCTAATAATTCGGCTTCTAATAATACTTTTTCTAATAGGGAATCGATACCCATTCCGGTTTTACCCGAAATTTCCTGACTTTGGTATTTACCACCCCAATCTTCTACTAAAATATTCATGGTAGATAATTGTTCGCGGATCTTATCGGCATTGGCACCCGGTTTATCTACTTTACTAAAAGCGAAAACAATAGGCACACCGGCTGCCTGGGCATGGTTAATGGCTTCTCTGGTCTGCGGCATCACGCTGTCGTCTGCTGCAATTACGATAATGGCAATATCAGTAACCTGGGCACCACGGGCACGCATAGCGGTAAACGCCTCGTGACCCGGTGTATCTAAGAAGGTAATTTTATTTCCGTTCTCCAGGGTTACTTCATAAGCCCCAATGTGCTGGGTAATACCACCAGCCTCACCGGCTATTACGTTGGTTTTGCGTACAAAATCGAGCAGGGAAGTTTTACCGTGATCTACGTGACCCATTACCGTAACGATAGGAGCACGTGGTAACAGATCTTCCGGTGCATCTTCTTCTTCCAGTGAAAAATTCTCTTCGTCTTCTGGTTTAACAAACTCTACCTCGTAGCCAAACTCGTCGGCAACAATGGTTAAAGTTTCTGCATCTAAACGTTGATTAATAGATACGAACATACCCAAAGACATACAGGTAGAAATGATTTGGGTTACTTGTACATCCATCATATTGGCCAATTCATTGGCCGTAACAAATTCTGTTACTTTTAATACTTTAGATTTTAGTTCGCGTTCTAAAGCTGCTTCTTCTGCAGATTGGGCCACATCATCGCGTTTCTGACGACGTAGTTTTGCTCTTTGAGCAAATTTGCCCGATTTTCCTGCACCGCTTAAGCGAGCAAGCGTAGCTTTAATCTGGTCTTGTATTTCTTTGTCAGATGGTTCTTCTTTTCTAACTCCTGGTGCCGTATTAGGGCGGTTGCGGTTATCCGGACGATTCCCTGCTCCTCCGGGTCTGGTGTCGCCACCTGCTTGCCCTGGCGTAAAGTCTTTACGTTTACGCTTGCGCTTTTGATCGCCGGCTGCATTCGAGGAAGAAGCCACCGGATTACTGGGGCGTCTGGTTTCTGGCAGCTCTATTTTACCAATAATATTGGGTCCGCTTAATTTGGTTGCTTTAGCTCTGAAAAGCTCATCGGCAGGTTTTGCTGCTGGCGGTGTGGCCGGCGGTACAACAGGAGGGGTAATTGGTTTTTCTTCAACTTTAGGCTCTGGTTTTACCTCTACTACCGGCTCTGCTTTTTTCTCAGGTCGGGTTTTGGTGTTCAGCTCGTCTAGGTTGATCTTTCCAATTACTTTAACGCCTTTTGTTGTTTCAGGTTTTACTTCTTCGGCGGCAGGTTTGTCGTCAGCAGGTTTAGGCTTTTCGGCCGGTGCAAAGGTGCCCGCATTTTTGATCAGAATTTCTTCCGATTCAAAATTGTCGGCATTTTTAGGTGCCGCCGGCTTCTCTGCAGGTTGTTCTACCACATCATCGCGACGAATTTTGCCAATAGCAATTTGCTTGGCCTCTTCTTTCACGATCTTATCGCCCTGAAACTCCTTCATTAGCGCATCGTACATCGCTGGCTCGAGTTTAAACATGGGTTTTGCCTCTACAGCAAAGCCCTTTTTTGACAAAAACTCGGCAGCGGTAGATAAACCAATGTTTAGCTCTTTTGCGGCTTTAAGTAAGTTGATGTTTTTACCTTCTGACATTTAAAAAATTTAAGCTTAAGCTTTATATTATAATTACAAAAATAACTTTTTTGGGCAGCATCTATCTATATTCTGACAGATTTGCTCGTTTTTCGTTTATTCAAACTCAGTACGCAGTACGCTGAGCACATCGTTTACGGTGTCTTCTTCTAAGTCGGTACGTTTTACCAATTCATCGGCTGATAAAGCCAAAACAGACTTGGCGGTGTCTAAACCGATGCGTTTTAACTCATCGATGATCCAACCTTCTATCTCATCAGAAAATTCTTCCAGATCCACATCTTCTTCGTCCTCATCGGCACTTTCGCGATATACATCTATTTCATAACCGGTTAATTTTCCGGCTAGTTTAATGTTGTGTCCGCCACGGCCAATAGCTAAAGAAACCTGATCGGGTTTTAAGTAAACCGCAGCTCTTTTATCGGCTTCATCTAGCTTAATGCTGGTAATTTTGGCCGGGCTTAAAGCACGCTGAATGTATAGTGATAAGTTATTGGTGTAGTTAATTACGTCGATGTTCTCGTTTTTTAACTCTCTAACAATTCCGTGAATGCGGGAACCTTTCATACCCACACAAGCTCCTACCGGATCTATGCGGTCATCGTAAGATTCTACGGCTACTTTAGCACGTTCGCCCGGTTCTCTTACAATTTTCTTGATGGTAATTAAACCGTCGAAAATTTCCGGAACTTCCATTTCGAATAAACGTTGTAAAAATTCGGGTGCGGTACGTGAAATAATAATTCGTGGATTGCTGTTCAGCATTTCTACTTCTGCAATTACGGCACGAACCGAATCGCCTTTTTTGAAATAATCTGCCGGAATTTGCTCAGTTTTAGGTAAGATCAGCTCATTGCCTTCATCATCTAATACCAAAGTTTCTTTTTTCCAAACTTGATAAACTTCGCCGGTTACGATCTCGCCTACTCGATCTTTGTATTTTTTAAAGATCTCGTCTTTCTCTAATTCTAAAATTTTAGAAACCAGGGTTTGGCGGGCTGCTAAAATAGCCCGGCGACCAAAGCTTTCTAAAGTAATTTGTTCGATAAACTCATCGCCTACTTCCAAATCGGGATCAATTTTCTTTACTTCAGCTAATTCAATTTCTAGGTCGTCATCTTCAGAAAAACCATCTTCCATCACCATACGGGTACGCCATATTTCTAAATCCCCGTTATCGGGGTTTACAATTACGTCGCAGTTTTCATCTGTTCCGAAACGCTTACGCAGCATACTGCGAAAAACTTCTTCCAATACACTAATAACCGTTGGGCGATCTATGTTTTTGAAATCTTTAAATTCCTGGAAGGAATCAATTAAATTAATGTTGCTGCTCATTTTACTTAAATGAAATTAAAACTTTGCTTTCTGTTATGTCATCGAATGCCAATTCGCGTTCAATGGTTTGGGCTTTTTTGCCCTTTTCTTTTTTTACTTCCTGAATGCTGAGTAAACCGGCTTCTGCTTTAATTAATTTAGCTTCTAAACGGCTCCCATCTTTCATTTTAATGTCTAAGTTCCGGCCAATGTTTTTAACGTATTGTCTCCAGAGTTTAATGGGGAAATCAATTCCGGGCGAAGAAACCTCCAGGTTATAAGCTTGTTCTATCACGTTCTCTTCTTCCAAATGAAAGCCAACATGTCGGCTAACGGCCACACAATCTTGAATGACTACGCCCTGATCTCCATCAATTAAAATGATCAGTTTTCCATTTGCATGCATTTTGGCTTCCACCAGGAACAAGTCGGGCCGGTCGGCAATTTTTTCTTCTACCAGTTGGATTACGCGTTGCTCTATTTTCATGCTCAGGTACTGAAACTAAAAAGAGGGGACACAGTCCCCTCTTTCAATCTATTGCAAATATAAGACAAAATATTCATTTCTCAAGCCTTTAATAGCGGAATTTGTATTCCAGGGGCTTTTTGCGGCTTTTTATTCCGTTTTTTTGAAACATATCTAGCAAATTTAATTCGAGGTTTAGGGCATAAACTAACACAAAATAAGTCTGCCCTTTTTTAAAAGGAGTTTGAGGCTTAAAAGAAACACCATCCTCTAACACCTGATAACTGCCCGCCAAGGGCTGCTGAAAATCTCGCAGATCGGGATCTTTCGGCTCGGCGTAAACCGCAAAAAACTGCTTCCAAATTAAGGTGTCGGAAGCATTGGTATGCAGATTGGCCAATAATTCGGCAGGTAACTGCTTAATTAGCACAGTGTTGCTATCCGGCGAAAGCCGAATAGTTAAAGCCAGTTTATTATTGGAATTTGAAGGATTTAGACAAGCCGAAAATATTAAAACCAGTAGGGAATAAAATAGAAAGCTTGGCCGCATCGTTATATTTTTAAACTAAATTTAAGGTATGAAATTTATTATCGAAATTCTACTTACGGGACTGGCTGTGGTTATTGCTGCTTATCTTATTCCGGGCGTTTGGGTAGACGGCTATTTAACGGCTATTGTAGCGGGCCTGCTGCTTGCTTTTGCCAATGCTACTATTGGTTTGCTATTGCGCATCCTTACATTTCCCATCAATTTTTTAACGCTGGGGCTGATGTCTTTTTTAATTACCGTTTTGATGGTGCTTTTGGTAGACCGACTACTTAGCGGGTTTAATACCAGCGGCTTCTTTTCGGCCATGGTATTTGCCATTGTGCTGGCCATTATTAAAATGGTTTTCGGCGTATTTAGTCCAGAAGAAGATGATTAGAGATTTTCGTATCCCGTGGTTTAAACCACGGGATACGAAAATAGGTTTTTATTTTTCGGCTAAAAGCTCTTGTATCAGTTTTTCAAATTCTTCGGCAAATTCGGTGTAATATTTACCGGTTCCGGGGCCGGAGAAACCGGTATGAATTTTACGAACTTCTCCTTTTTTATCAATAATGATGGTGGTTGGGAAAGCCATAAATGCGTTGAGCATCGGTATGCTTTTAATTACTTCTTCGGGTTTGTTGATATAGCCGGTAATTAACAGCGGATAAGGTACCTGGAAACGATCTTTTAAGCGACCAATATTGGTGCGTGCACGTTCTACATCTGTAGATCGTTCGTAACCCAAGCCAATAACGGCAAAGCCTTTGTCTTTGTATTTGTTATAGAATGGAACCATAAAGGCGGTTTCATCCATACAATTGGGGCACCATGATCCAAAAAACTGAATAACGGTGACCTTGTTTTTAAACTGTTGGTCTTTTAGGGAAACCGGTTTTCCTGTTAAGTCATTAAAGGTAAAGTCGATACTTTTAAGGCCTGGTTTTAAGCTTACTAAGCTATAAGCATCGGGCAGAACCGCATTTTCGTCTTTTTTGGCTGTCCAGTTTTCTACTCCTGAATATCCCGAGTACATTTTACCCTCGGTAATCATGTCGCCGCTTACCTTGCCGCTAAACAAAAAGGCATGGCAGCCATCAAAGCAGGATAAATAAAATTTATCTCCGGAAACGGTTCCTTCTAAAAAGCGATAATCGCCGGTGCTGGTTAAAAAGGTTCCGTATAGCTTAGATCCCTCTTGCGTAAACTGACCAATAGCCAGGGTAGTGTCTTTATCTTCGTCGGCAGTAATAAAAGTTGTTGACCATTTGCCGGTTAAATTAACTTTGGCCGGGCTTTCATTGGCTTTAAAAAAACGCCAGTTTGCATTGGGTTCTGCCTGAAATTCCATACCTACGTTCTTGGTGGCCAGGTGTTTTACCCATTTACCTGTCAGTTTATTGCCTGATAAAACGGCTTTAATTTCAGAGTCGAACAGGGGCATTTGGATAAGGATGGTATCGTCTGCCTGAGTAATTTCGTTTACGCGAAAGCGTTCTTTGCCGTTGATGATATCCAGGTACTTTATTCCGGCAGAATCTGCCAGTTCAAAATTAAAAGGGATTTCTACGCCAGTTTCGGTTTTTAATGTGGCCCGCCAAACGCCATTTTTTAGATCAGCAACATCAGAATTTTTGCAGGCACTTAAAATGGTAAAAAGAAATAGAACTGCGCTTAAGCGGAAAGATTGGATTTTCATGTATATATAAAAGGTTTTAATTAACTGGCTTTAAACACTGCAGTTTCTAGTCGTTGAATACGGTCTTCCAGATTGATAGATC
>JBJTNQ010000070.1:0-3027 GCA_046074105.1 Sphingobacteriaceae bacterium
CCATCGGCAGATTTAAAACGACTACAGCTACTTAATGTTAATGCCGCTAGGCCTAAAATGATCAGATTTTTTTTCATTTGTTTTTGTGATAATAAATTATTGCAATAATAAGCTTTTATAAATTGGTAAGAGATTTTTAAATTGTTGCACTACATTTTCGAAAGTATCGTCTGAAGCTCCGCCGGCAGCATTACGATGTCCGCCCCCGTTAAAATATTTTTTACAGATCTCATTTGCCGGGAAATCGCCGGTAGAACGGAGCGATAATTTCACCCTGTCCGGACGCTCTATAATTAAAGCAGCCAAACGAATACCGTTTATAGATAAGGCATAATTTACCAAACCTTCGGTGTCGCCGGTGGTAATATTAAACTGCTGCAAATCGGCTTTAGATACCGCAATTAATGCAGCGTTAAACTCCCTGAAAACTTCCATACGGTTACTGAGGCAAAAGCCTAAAAACCGAAGGCTATTTTCTGAAGAATTATCGTAAACCAATTGATGGATGCGGTAATTTTCTGCCCCCTTGCTAATTAAATCGGCTACAATAAGGTGTACCCCCGCAGTAGTGGTTGGATATTTAAATGAGCCAGAATCGGTCATGATGCCCGTATACAGGCAATTGGCAACATCTTTATTAATCAATTCAGGCTCTTCCATCAAGTCTACAATAAACTCATAAACCAATTGGGCAGCCGAACAGGCATTCACCGTCCAATGTCTAAAATCGTCAAAATCTTCCGGATCCAGGTGATGGTCAATCATCACTTTTTGCGCCTTTGCAGCACCAACCAGTTCGCCCATCTCATTAATCCGTGAAAGCGAATTAAAATCTAAACAGAAAATAAGATCGGCATTGGCAATGAGCTCTTTCGATTGTTCTTGCTGCTCGGTATACACCAGCACTTCACTATTATTGGGCAGCCAATGTAAAAAAATAGGATAATCGGTAGGGGTAATAACCTGAGCATGGTGCCCTTTCTGGATCAGATAGTTATATAAACCCAAAGAAGAACCCATCGCATCGCCATCGGGTTTGTGATGCGTAGTGATCACGATCTTTTGATGCTCAGATAATAATTCTTTTAGTTCAGGTAAGGTTAACATCTGCTTTTTTGAATAACATGCAAATCTATCAAAAACCAACAAGCATACCGCAAGCTGTAGCATAAAATATGCTATAATAGAACGCAAGGCTTATTAAGCAAGTATATTTTAGAGATTTAATGGTAAAATAAGAGCAAAAGCCCTATTTTTGCACAAAATTTACGAAATGGCAACAAACAGAACTTTTACTATGATTAAGCCCGATGCCGTTAAAAACGGACATATCGGTGCAATTTTAAATGATATTACCGCTGGCGGATTTAAGATCGTAGCGATGAAATACACCCGCTTAAGTGCAGAAAAAGCAGGTGAATTCTATGCAGTACACAAAGAGCGTCCTTTTTATGGAGAGCTGGTAGACTTTATGTCTTCAGGTCCAATTGTGACAGCTATTTTAGAAAAAGACAATGCCATTGAAGACTTCCGTACTTTAATTGGTAATACCGATCCGGCAAAAGCCGAAGCCGGTACCATCCGTAATAAATACGCAAAATCTATCGATGCCAATGCTATTCACGGTTCAGATTCTGACGAAAATGCAGCTATTGAAGGTAATTTCTTCTTCTCTGCTTTCGAAAGATTCTAATCTGTTTTTCAGAAACATCTTTAAAGGCTTTCCGGGTAAACCGGGGAGCCTTTTTTAGTAAAAACAGAAATGCAGTTTAACAAAATATTCCATTCTTGATGTTCCAATTTGGAACATCAAGTTTATTCAATCCTGTTTATAAGAACCTAGGCATTGTTTTCGTTTTAGTAGCAAACTATGTCCAAAAACCTTATCGCCCCGGCACCTGCCGATGAGGCCGTGCTTAACAAAATTTATGTGATCAGAGATCAAAAAGTAATGCTAGACAGAGATTTAGCAGAACTTTATGAGGTATCTACCAGCTATCTTAATAAAGCGGTCCAACGAAACATCAAACGTTTCCCGAAAGATTTTATGTTTCAACTCCAGGAAACTGAATTCAGGAACTTGATGTTCCAAATTGGAACTTCAAGTTGGGGTGGAACACGTAAATTACCTTACGCATTTACAGAACAGGGCGTAGCCATGTTGTCGGGCCTTCTAAACAGCGATAGAGCCATAAACGTCAACATCCAGATTATGCGGATATTTACCCGAATAAGGCAAATGCTAAGCGACAACGCTGAATTCCGATTAGAAATAGAAAAAATTAAAAAGAAATTGGATAATCAGGAAAAAAATATGGAAGTGGTATTTCGCTATTTGGACGAATTAGTAGAGAAAAAAGAGCATCCTAAACCCAAAAAAGCAATTGGCTATAAACTAAGCAAAAAATAACAAGCTTAGAGTAAAATTATTTCTTCTACTACCCTCGAACCCGCCCGCTCATTCATTTTCTCTACGATCTGTGAACGCATCATCACCAGTTCATTCTTAATAACCGACGATTCTAATCTTAAAAAGAGCTTTTTATCTCGAATATAGATCTCCTTGGTGCGGTTGGCAATGGCGCTGCCCATCAGTTCGGGCCAGGCAGCAATCAAAGAAGTTTCATCGAACCGCCGCCGCAGCTTATATACCTGCAGCAACTGCTCAAGCGCTTCCTTTATGCTTTTATCGTTGGCCTTGCGAATCATGATTAAAGAATCTTCCCTTGTTCTACATTAAAAATAGCTACTTTTTCGCCAATTTCATCAAAAATGGCCTGAATTCGGGTACTGCTGGTATCGGTAATGAAGATCTGACCAAAATCATGGTCGGAAACCTTCTGCATCAATTTACGGGTGCGTAAATCATCCAGTTTATCAAAAATATCATCCAATAATAATAAAGGCTCAAATCCATTTTGCTTTTTCAGGTAAGTGTACTGGGCGAGTTTCAGCGCAATTAAAAATGATTTTTGCTGGCCCTGCGATCCAAATTTCTTTAAAGGCATCCCATGAATACTAAAAACC
>JBJTNQ010000071.1:0-4965 GCA_046074105.1 Sphingobacteriaceae bacterium
ATTTTCCATGCCGATGTGCCGGAATTCTACTTGCCGGCCAAAGAAGAGGTTTACAATAATATGGAAGCGTTGATTTACCATTTCAAAATTGTGATGGGCGAAATTGAAACGCCAAAAACAGAAGTATACCACGCTGTAGAAGGCGGTAATGGCGAACTAGGCTTTTACCTGGTAAACGATGGCGGACGTTCTCCGTACCGTTTGCATCTCCGCCATCCGAGCTTCCTCAATTACCAAATGTATGCACCTATGAGCAGCGGTATGTTACTTTCTGATGCCATTTTAAATATGAGTAGTTTAAACGTTATAGCGGGAGAATTAGATGCTTAAGGTAACCGAAACTCAGGAAATCAATTTCTCGAAAGCGTTGATCGCTCAGTTCGATGAAATTGTGACACGTTATCCTGCCGGGAAACAAAAATCAGCTTTATTGCCTGTTTTGCATTTGGTGCAGGCAGAATACGGCTGGGTAAGCCCTGCTGCCATGGATAAAGTGGCCGAATACTTAAAAATTAAGTCAATTGAAGTGTACGAAGTAGCTACTTTCTATACCATGTTCTTCTTGCAGCCGCAGGGAAAATATGTATTGGAAGTTTGCCGTACCGGTCCTTGCCAATTGGTGGGTGCCGAAAAGATCATGGATCACCTGGAGAACAAACTGGGCGTAAAAGAAGGCGAAGTAACCCAAGACGGTTTATTTAGCTGGAGAGGCGTAGAATGTTTAGCTGCCTGCGGTATGGCCCCGGTTTTACAAATTGGTCCGGATTATACCTATTATGAAAACCTGACCCCCGAAAGCGTGGATGGTTTGATTGAAGAATTAAAGAAAAAATAATATCGTCACCTTGAGCCTGTCGAAAGGTGAAAAATATCCTTCGACAAGCTCTCCAAAGGAGTCCCTCGGACAGGATGAAAAAAACAAAAAATAACGTCATTTCTCATCCCGCAAAGCGGAATTCGAAATGACGAAAAAACAAAATACATCGACAAATAAACAAATCGTCGAATTGACAAATTGAGAAATGGCTCGCAAACTATTATTAGAACACATTAACGTACCCGGCATCAACACTTTCGATGTATATCGTAAGCAGGGAGGATACCGTGCGGTAGAAAAGGCGCTGAAAAGCCTTTCGCCCGATGATGTGGTAGAAGAAGTCAAAAAATCAGGTCTTCGGGGTCGTGGAGGCGCAGGTTTCCCTACCGGGATGAAGTGGAGCTTTTTGGCTAAGCCAGAAGGTGTGCCGCGTTATTTGGTATGCAACGGCGACGAATCGGAGCCCGGAACTTTCAAAGACCGTTACCTGATGACGCATATTCCTCATTTATTAATTGAGGGAATGATCGTATCGAGCTACGCTTTGGGAGCCAACACTTCTTATATCTATGTTCGTGGCGAGATGATGCCGCAGATCCGCATCCTCGAAAAAGCCATCGCGGAAGCTAAAGCAGCCGGATTTTTAGGAAAAAATATTTTAGGTTCAGGCTACGACCTAGAGCTGTACGTACAGCCGGGCGGCGGGGCCTACATTTGCGGCGAAGAAACCGCTTTAATAGAATCATTAGAAGGTAAACGCGGAAATCCACGAATTAAACCGCCATTCCCGGCTATTTCCGGTGTTTGGGGTTGCCCAACCGTGGTAAACAACGTAGAATCTATTGCTGCCGTAGTACCCATCATTAACGATGGCGGCGATGAATATGCCAAAGTAGGGATTGGCCGTAGTACCGGAACCAAACTGATTTCAGCTTCGGGTAATCTGGCCAAACCGGGCGTTTACGAAATTGAATTAGGCCTGCCGGTAGAAGAATTTATTTATTCGGAAGAATATTGCGGTGGTATAGCCAATGGCAAACGCCTTAAAGCCGTAGTAGCAGGAGGTTCATCGGTGCCTATTTTGCCGGCCAACCTCATCTTAAAAACCGTAAACGGCGAAAGCCGACTGATGAGTTATGAATCTTTAGCTGATGGCGGTTTTGCTACCGGTACCATGTTAGGTTCGGGCGGTTTTGTAGCATTTGATGAAGATGCCTGCATTGTGCGCAATACCTGGAATTATAGCCGTTTTTACCATCACGAAAGCTGCGGACAGTGTTCGCCTTGCCGCGAAGGAACCGGCTGGATGGAAAAAGTACTGCACCGTTTAGAGAACGGGCATGGCAAAATGAGCGATATCGATCTATTGGTTGATGTAGCTAAAAATATAGAAGGAAACACCATTTGCCCATTGGGAGATGCCGCTGCCTGGCCGGTTGCCGCAGCTATTCGTCATTTCCGCGAGGAGTTCGAATGGCATGTTAATCATCCTGAAAAAGCATTAAAAGGCAATTACGGCTTGGCGCATTATGCTGATCCGCTGCCGCCTTTTATTGCAGAAACGGTAGATAATTAAAAAGTAAAAAGTCAAAAATGAGCCATGAGAAACCTTTTGAAATCAGACACAGATGTTTCCAATTTTCAAAAGATGTTATCACACTCATTAAAGACGAAAAAATAGAACGACTGCACTTTTCTATCATTGATCAATTGATCAGAAGTGCAACTTCTATCGGAGCAAATGTAGTTGAAGGAAGGGCAGGGAGCTCTAGACGTGATTTTAAGAACTTTTATAACATAGCGCTGAAATCAGCAAATGAAACTAAATATTGGATCTGTTTAATTAGAGATACCCATATTTTAAAAGTAGAGAAGGACACATTGAACAAATTGTTAAAAGAAGCAGATGAAATTTCAAAAATCATCGCTACGATAATCATCAATTTGAACAAATAACCTTTAGAATTTTGAATTTTTACTTTTGATTTTAAATCAAAGATGTCAGAGAAAGTTAAAGTAACGATAGACGGAATTTCGGTAGAAGTAGAGCCGGGAACCACCATTCTGAATGCCGCAAGGCAGATCGGTGGCGAGATCGTTCCGCCGGCCATGTGCTACTATTCTAAATTGGAAGGTAGCGGTGGTAAATGCCGTACCTGTTTGGTAAAGGTGAGTAAGGGTTCTGAAAAAGATCCCCGTCCTATGCCTAAACTGGTAGCCAGCTGCCGTACTACGGTAATGGATGGTATGGAAGTGGAAAATATTACCTCGCCAGAAGTGGTAGATGCCCGCAAACATGTGGTGGAAAT
Source organism: Sphingobacteriaceae bacterium (assembly GCA_046074105.1). GTDB lineage: Bacteria > Bacteroidota > Bacteroidia > Sphingobacteriales > Sphingobacteriaceae > JAIPAN01. The sequence goes on from JBJTNQ010000071.1 coordinate 3,127, forward strand.
GTTATTGATCAACCACCCGCTGGATTGCCCGGTATGTGATCAGGCCGGAGAATGCAGTCTGCAGGATCTGGGCTTTGAGCACGGTGCTGCCCAAACCCGTTACGAGTTCGATCGTCGTACTTTTGAGCGTATTGATATTGGCGATAAGATTCAGCTGCACATGAATCGTTGTATTCTGTGCTACCGTTGTACGTACGTGGCCGATCAGATCACCGATGGCCGTTGTCATGGTGTTTTAGGCCGTGGCGATCATGCCGAGATCTCTACCTATATTGAAAAAGCCATTGATAACGATTTCTCCGGAAATGTAATTGATGTATGTCCGGTAGGTGCATTAACCGATAAAACCTTCCGTTTTAAAAACCGGGTTTGGTTTACCAAGCCGGTAGATGCCCATCGCGATTGCCCGACATGTTCTGGTAAAGTGAATCTGTGGTATAAGGGCGAAGAGGTAATCCGGGTAACGGCTCGTAAAGATCAGAATAACGAGGTAGAAGAATTCATTTGCAATACCTGCCGTTTTGATAAGAAAAATACCAGCGACTGGGTGATCGAAGGGCCAACAGCCATTCGCCACGATTCGGTAATTTCTGCCAACCATTACGAAACCCTTAAACCACTGCCAGTTATTCAGCAGAACCCGGCATTAATGGCGGCTAATCAAGAAGAATTCGAAAGGACCAAGAAAAGCTAATGGAAATTGCATTCGTTATAGAAAAATTTGCACTCATTACGGCAATTTTTGCCCTCAGCCTGGTGGTGGCTATGTATTCTACCCTGGCCGAACGTAAAATTGCTGCCTTTTTGCAAGATCGTGTAGGCCCTAACCGTGCCGGACCGGGCGGTATGTTTCAGCCCTTGGCCGATGGGGTAAAGATGTTCATGAAAGAGGAGATCATCCCGACCCAGTCGAGCAAATTCTTATTCATTGCAGGCCCATCATTGGCTATTTTAACCGCATGTATTGGTTCTGCGGTATTGCCCTGGGGTCAGGATATTCAACTTTTTGGCAGAACCATCGCTTTGCAGGCTACCGATATCAACGTGGGTATCCTGTATATTTTCGGTGTAGTTTCTTTGGGTGTTTACGGTATTATGATCGGTGGTTGGGCTTCGAATAATAAATTCTCATTAATGGGAGCTATTCGTGCTGCATCGCAAAATATCAGCTACGAGATCCCAATGGGCTTGTCTATCATCGCTTTATTGCTGGTAACTAATACGCTGAGTTTAAAAGAGATTGCCGAGCAGCAACATGGGTTTCACTGGAATGTGTTTTATCAGCCGCTAGGCTTCTTAATCTTTTTAGTTTGCGCTTTCGCAGAAACTAACCGTACGCCTTTCGACTTACCGGAGTGTGAGACCGAACTGGTAGGCGGCTATCATACCGAGTATTCGTCTATGAAACTGGGCTTTTTCCTTTTCGCCGAATACATCAACATGTTTATTTCATCGGCAGTAATGGCCACCTTATATTTTGGCGGCTATAACTATCCGGGAATGGATTATGTAAACAGTTTGCTTGGCCCAACCTGGGGTCCATTATTAGGTATGGGCGTATTGGTGCTGAAAGTTTTAATGTTCATTTTCTTTTTCATGTGGGTACGCTGGACCATTCCGCGTTTCCGCTACGACCAGTTAATGAACCTGGGTTGGAAAGTATTAATTCCTTTGGCTATCGCGAATATTGTGATAACCGGAGTTGTGGTTGCACTAGTGAATAAATTCTAACATGGAATCATTAAGTAACAGAAAGAAAGTTTTAGAGCAGAAACCGATGAATTTCTGGGAGCGTTTATACCTTCCGGCAATTTTTCAGGGTATGGCTATTACTTTCCG
>JBJTNQ010000072.1:0-2603 GCA_046074105.1 Sphingobacteriaceae bacterium
ATATTTCTATTTTTACTTGCATATTGAATGATAATTGTCTATCTTTGCAGTTGTCAACCACAACTGACAAAAAGATATTTGACTTAAGTCTTATGGGAGTGTTTCAGATGTGTTGTGGCTCTGATTCACTCCCTTTTTAAATGAAATCGGCAAGAAATCCCCGAGGTCTTTAGCCTCGGTGGATGAATTGTCACTAATCTTTTTAGAATTTTCTTTTGTAGTTTCTAAAATTATTATTATCTTTGTGGTATGAAATATAGAGCATACAAATATAGGTTGTACCCTAACAAGCAACAGGAAGTGCTTTTGGCTAAGCACTTCGGATGTTGTCGGTTTATCTATAACTATGCTATCGACAAGAAAATCAAGGCTTATCAGAAAGACAAGACTAATCTTTCCCGTTTCGACATTCAGGCAGATTTGCCCAAGATGAAGAAGTCTGAGGAATATCATTGGCTTTCCGAGGTCAACTCTCTTTCGTTGCAAGCCGCACTCGCTAATTTGGATTCCGCTTTCGTCAAGTTCTTCCGTGAGAAGAAAGGCTTCCCGAATTTCAAATCCAAGAAGGCAAGCAAGCAGAGTTTTTCCATACCGCAAAACACGAGGGTGAAATTCGATGAAGGCAGTGTCTATATTCCAAAGTTCAGACAAGGAATTAAGGCTCGCTTCCATAGAAAGTTTGAGGGTCTTGTCAAGACATCCGTTATCACACGGACATCCACTGGTAAATACTATATTTCCATACTCGTTGAGGTAAACGAGGTTGATGCCGCGCCTAAGCCAATTAGCGAAAACAAAGCTGTAGGAATAGACTTGGGTATCAAGACGTTTTCCGTTCTTTCTGACGGTACGGAGATACAGAATCATAAATACTTGAAACGCTCTATCAAGAAAGTCAAGCGTCTGCAACGTTCCCTTTCCAAGAAGACCAAAGGCTCTAAGAATAGGGAGAAGGCAAGGCTCAGACTTGCAAGAGCGCATGAGAGGGTTTGCAATCAGAGGAATGATTTTCTCCACCAAGTCACATACAGATTGGTCGCTAACTACGACACTATCTGTCTTGAAACACTTTCTGCAAGCAACATGATTAAAAACCATCATCTTGCACAAGCGTTGGAGGACATTGCCATCAACCGCTTCAACACCTTGTTGGAATACAAAGCAAAGGAGCATGGCGTCAATATTCTTAGGATAGGTCGTTTTGAACCGTCCTCTAAGATGTGTACTTGTGGCTATATCAATCATAATCTAACTCTTTCTATGCGTCGCTGGAAGTGCCCTGTTTGCGGTGCCGTCCACGATAGGGACTTACTCGCTGCGAACAACATCAAACGTTTCGCGTTCAACAAATTAAATACCGCTGGTACGGCGGAAATTAAAGCGTGTGGAGATATGACTGGAGGTTGCTCTGGTCAGTCCACGAAGCCCCGAAATCTTTAGTTTCGGGGTAGTTCACTATTAAAATATGTTAAAAATTTGTTTGAATAATTAAAATATACTATATTTGCATCCTAAACATTATACAATGCTAAAATATAATAAGCAAGTTAACATTTTTTTAAATTCAAATAAATGATGGAAAAAACTATGAAAAAGGGAAAAGCGGTTCAAAGAAGGACGCTCAAGGATGTGTGCGATGAATATGTTGCCAATCCGACATCTGAAAATTTCGGAAAAGTATTTCTGAGGTTAAGATTCGGATTATATAAGAAGGCTTTTGGTATTTTACGTTCCAATAAACTGACAGATGAAGCCGTTATGCGGACATTTGAGAAAATGGTCAAGAATGTTAAAACTTATTCAAAGCGCAAAGGCGAGTTTTCAACATGGGTTTACAAGATATGCATCAATGAGGCTTTGGAGATGCTTACCAGCCAGAAAAATATAAGTTGTGTGGATAATGATATATCAAATATTCATCAGACTGTAATAGGATGTAGCGGGGCATCTGATTTTATCGAAGAAGATGATATATCAGGATTTATCGGACTTGATCAGAACGGACTTTTTGCAGTTAATTCAATGGATAAAGAACATGCCTTCAATGAATTGTTCAATGCATCATTGTATGAAATGGACCAGTTATCGGATAAGAAAATGGCCATCTGCTTGCGGGAGAAATATCTTAACGGAATGCATATTGATGAAATTTCCGAAAAATACGGATATCCTAATGTCAGGAATATTATCTATAACGGTAAGATCAAAATGAATCATATATTAAATCATAAATATCCTCAGCTTTGCAGGGTACTTTATGAAAAACCTAAAATAAGACCTTGGCGTAACTTAAATTAAATATCAAATAATTATTTATGAAAAATCAAGAAGAAAAAATCAAAAAGGAACTGACTGTCATGCGTAGTCTTGAAGATTATTTAATGTCAATTCAAATACAAATGATTATCCAAAAAAAACATTTGTTTTCAATATATTGAAAAAACAATTTCTGATTTTGATAATGATTGGAATTCAGTTGTTAATGCTTCTTTGAAATAAACTTATAGTATATAATGCAGATTTAAAATCAACTTAAAGAATGGCAAATAATTTAAAAGGAATTAAAAGGCTTTTGAATGCGCAGAAAGGAAAGAATGATGAAT
>JBJTNQ010000073.1:0-7923 GCA_046074105.1 Sphingobacteriaceae bacterium
ATAATCCACGATATTGTTAACTATTTCTGGTTTAAATTCACGGACTTTAGCTGTATAACCAACAGGAACTACGACATACTTCTCCGGTAAGTTAAAACGGTTGATGTATACACCTTTTAGATTTATAGGAAGATAATTGTAGTAATTATCATCATCTGGTTGAGTATTGGCCCAAATATCATAACAATGTTTTGTTGGATGAGTCCCTAGTGTTGTATAAGGAATTCCTGACATTTTCTTTACAGGAATCCCATCTAAAGCATATTCCTTTTCAGCAAAAGTTCGGATTACTAAACGCTCTGTATTTGGTAGTGATTTTTTAGCTAAAGTTTTAAAATAGGATTTTACCCACAATGTTATATAAACATGAGGATGTTTATCAAGAATAAATTTAACTACAGGAAGATTTGCTATATCATCCCCTAATCCGTTAGTATCTTGACATAAGTATATTTCTTGTTTAGGTAAAGAATATCTATACATGTTCTTCCTCCAACCAGCCCCATCTACGTTTATTTTTTATAAGAGAAATATATAAATGATGTAATCCGAATTTTTCAGCAATAACTTTATGAGTAATTCCTGCTTTTAACATTCTTCGTATTTCGTGAATGTCAGATTCAGTTAATTTAGAACAATTATTATGAACACCCCTTTGGGTTTTTAATCCAATCTTAAAAGCGTGTTCTATATTTTCAGAACAATTAACCCATTCAAGATTTACAAATCGGTTATCATCTTTAATACCATTAATATGATTTACTTGATCTTTACCAACAATAGGATTACTAAAAGCATTCATTACTAATCTATGTCCTCTTCGATAAATAGTTTTTTTATTAAAACATAAACAATACTCTATATATCCATCTTTATCATGCCTACCAGTTAAAATGTTACCATTTCTTTTATTTCGAAGACGACCTAACGTACTAATCTCATGATAATCAGTTTCTTCTATATCTTTCCAAATTTCTTCTATATTATTCATCAATTTTTTACCTCTACAAAATTTCAACTAAAAAATTAGTTAAATTATGAATCTGTTCTTCTGACAATCTAATACTGTGTTTAAACAAAATATTGGATTTTTGCATATCAGAATCAGCATGATTGATACAAACGCCTAGTGACTCAACTGAATGTTTGGGTATTCTGAAAATAAATATACCATCAGGACGAATCCATGCAAAAACTAACATATTCCAATTTTTATGCAATGAAATCTGACAAATATTTGGATCTACTGAACACGAATAAATGAAAATATCTTCATCGCTATAATAATCTTTGAAAAGTTTTTTAACTCTAGGGGCTAAAAATTGTGTACTCAAAATCTGACAAATTTGATATAAATTTTTGAAATTCATTTCTTTCTGGAGATTCATTTTTAAGTATTCGATCTTTTCTATTACTTCTTGCAAGTTCATAATACTCCTTACTTATTTCTATACCAATTGTAATTCTATTTGGTATATCTAATATTACACCAGAACCTGAAAATGGGTCAAGAATTATTTGATCTTTTATTGAATAAATTTCTGATAAGGTTGTAAAAAGTTCTATAGGTTTTTGTGTAGGATGTCCTCCTTTATATCTTCTATTTTTTATTTCAAGAACTGAAGTCATATCACGATGTCCATCGTTTTCTGCTATGTGACCATTTTGTTTTCCGTAACATTGTTCAGATTCAATATTTCTGTTTATTGTATATGGACTACCCTCTTTTTTTATTCGATTATATGTATAACCTTTTTTTCTAAATATCAATATTAGTTCATGTAGTCGCAACGGTTGTCTGTTTATATTTAGCTGACCAGAACCTACTGTTTTTTTCCAAACTAAATCGTGTGAAAATAAATCGGGATATCGATTAATTAAAAAAGATGCATATCTTATATCAGCACACGAAACAATACTAAATCCATCTTTCAATTTTGGAACAAGAATATCAATAAAATCTACAGGTAAAGAGTCCCATGAATTTGACGTAATTCCATAAGGGGGATCTGTTATGATTGCATCAATACTTTTATCAACAAATTTTACATTATTGAAATCTGTATTTATTAAAATATGCATTTACACCTTCTTAAAAATAACTACATTATTATTAAGCCATCTAACTTCAAATTTATCAAACAGTATCTCAATACTTTTTTTCGAATGAATCAATACATGTCCGATATTAGGATCAACATAACTTGATTTCGATAAATCCACTAAATTATCAGTAAAACTTGACTCTAAATATACAATTCCATCAGGTCTGAGTATACGATAAAACTCTTCAACTATTTCTCGAGGTTTAATTAAATGTTCGATTACTTCAACACAATTAATTACATCAATACTATTAGAAGTAAGTTTCAATAATTGCATATCTGTATTTTTGTCAATACCATATACTTCATTAAAAAATATACCAGCAAAATCTACGAATTGTCCATTACCACAACCAAAATCAACCAAAGAATTGTTATCTGGTCCATAGAAAATAATCCTTTCCATCCTGAGTTTATTTATGTTGTCAAGATTTCTCGCTTTATCGCCTTCATTATCAGTTTCTGGATCAATGTAATCTAAAGTATAACAACAATTACATTTAGGGCAAATATCGTAACTAATTCCAGATTTCTTAAATATCCCAGAAGATTTTGTGTTGCAAATTGGACAATTTAATTCTTCCATTATCTATCCATTCCATCTTTACAATAACCACATACGGTAAGTTTTTCTTTTTTAATTGTAATCTCTACTAATTCGGAATTTAAGAACTTTCCACAACATTTCATACAGTGTGAAAGATTGGCATTGTGATTCTTGTAAGAATTAAACTTCTCAGCACATTCAACACATAGAAGACAGTTATCTTCTAATGAACCAACAATTCTGGTTAATTTAATAGATTTACCTACAATTTCTTTAAAACAATCATAGCATCTCATTTCAACTCCCTTTGCGAACAAGTATAAATTTTTTCATTAATTTTAATTATATTACCTTTACTAACATCAATATCATAATCGTGAGATATACTAATTCCACCAGTTAAAATACCAAAAAAGAAACACAAAAGAGCAACACCAATAAATTCAATAAAACTAAATTGTGCCATATTTACCCCTTTAAAGTTTAGCTAATAATAAGACTGATTATATCCCTAAAATACTGTGTATCTATGTTATCATACGATTTATTTTTAATTAATTCTTTAGTTGTTATATTATAGATAAAAAATGCATGTTGTGCAATATCAGAACATATAATTTTATCTATTTCATGTATTGAAAAATTAGTATAGAATCCACTTTTATCATACTCATAAATACCTAAAATATATCTCTGTTTCATACTTGTACCCTAATCCTTTTCCAAAAATCTTCGTTAATTTGATCCCACCAGATCATCTTCCCTTTTCTAATATATTCCTTTTCATTCAAGAATTCAACTTCTTTTTTCATTATTTCAGCTTAGTAAAGCGTACACGACGAGATACCTATTACTTTTTACAGGAATGTAGTAATAATCAAAATACTCTTGATAATCTTCTCCCTGTATCGTAATCCATTTATCGTGACTATTATCATCGGTTTCTTGTCTAATTTCGTGATTCCAAGGATAAGTTGAAGCTAATCTTTGGATAATCTTACGATAATTGTTTATATAGTTTGTTTGATAACCACGTTCTAAATCGAATGTGAATATAGTTTTCATTACCAACTAACCTCGTTATATCCATCACCTTTACATTCGGAACAATCTGTGATATCATTATTAAATTTTAATTGAAGGCCTGAACCATTACAAGCTGGACAAGATTCTATACAGTATTTAAAATATAAATGAGTTGAAATAACTTCTAAAAGTTGTGATATTATTTTCAGAAAATTACAAAATTTAAGTAGTATATATCTCATTACCAACCTCCATTTCTATTTGCTTTTTCTTCAGCTTTCTTTGCTTCCTTGTCTGCTCTATATTTTTTAAGTTGCTCTTTTTCTGTTAGTGTCTGCTCTCTAATTAATCCTCTCATACCGTCCCAATGAAAGTCAAGATTAAAAAGTTTACCTTTACGGTTTTTCACACAAAGAATAGTACAACTATTGTCATTTTCATAAGTTTTCGGATCGTAACCTTCTCTATACATAGTCATAATTGCTGTACAAGCTTCAGCAATTTCAGAACTACCCTTAATCGCTGAATATGTAGTGACTGCTTCAGAAGGATTAGAGTTAAGTTTATTGGGTTGTAATAATACAATAACTGCTATATTTAATGAATGTGATAAATATCTTAGTCCTTGAATTGCTTCAATAGCTTTAGCATTAGCTTCTTGAGCTGAACTTTTAATTAACGAAAGGTAGTCTACTGCTATTAATTTAGTTTGTTTACCAGACATTCTATCAGATAATCGTATAGTATTCTCCATGTCTTCAATGTTTAGTCCAGGCTTGAATACAAAATCTACATTTTTATATTTCTCAGACAAAATCTTTTTATATTTTTCAATATCTTCCGCTTTATTTGTCTTGATGTTTTCCATAATTACTTCATCAGATACTCCCGTGTGTCTTGTTAGAATCTTACTAATTGTATCTGAGTTTGCCATATCAAATGAAAAATAAATAGATTTATTATCATTGGTTGAAGTATTCTCCAATACTTGAAGTAACCATGTTGTCTTGCCCGAATTATGCACAACGAACTTATTCGCTACGAAATTATGATATGGTGTTTGACATTTTATATCATAAGTTTCTCTAATACCGACAGACTCGATTGATACTATAGTATCTAATGTTGAATGAAACATTAAATTTTCAGGTCTTACATGATGTTTTGAATGTTCTCTTGAATCAATCGCTATTAAATTTTCAATCCTATCGTCTGTATGAATTTCGTTTAAATGGTGTATATCATAACCTTCAGGAATTAAAATTAAATTCTGTTTAATATAGTCAGGATCTTTAGTATTTAACACATTAATATAATCATCAAAACTCATATTATTGAGATATGCTTCATATACTGCTCTATTTTTTCTAATTCTATAGTATGTATATGTTATATTATTACACGTTGTATAATGCGGAGAACTTTTAGGATGAAACTTTACACTTATATCCTTATATCTATTTTGTTTTTTCCTACCTTCTCCTATTTTTTGAGTATTTAAATGTACACTAACTGAATCCCCAACTCGCAAGTCCCCTAATCTGACATATTTATCTGTTGTAAAAAATAAATGATCTGCTGTTGCGTCTATTACCAAACCTTTAGTAGTTTTTAATTTAAAACATTCTTTCTTTCCTGAATATAAAACATCAACTATTTTATTTTTTATAAAATAACCATCATCCCTCATTGATGTTATAAAATAATCAGAATTCATTGTTTTAGCTCTGCGCTCACCTCCTATATAAGGAATATCACCCCCATGAAATCTTTCATACAATCTTTTAATTGTTCCACCTTTATTTGATTGTCTTTTACCAGACTTTTTTCTTACTTCAAACGGGACGAATGTGTTTTCATCAAGACAACCAGGACTTCCTAAGAGAGAATACACATTCTTAGTAAGTATTCTTAAATTTCTATCCAGACTTGGTATTCCGAACAAAATAGTATTATCATCAATTTCTTTAGAATAATCAACAAACTCAGCAAAAGCTTCATCCTTAGTTGTGATATTACTTTGACTTTCTTTCGGACTTCTTAAAAAACTAGGAATATACTGTTCGATAGTCGCTAACAAAGGATGTTCTGACGAATATGTTCCACCTTGCCATGAATCTGAATATACCGTAGCAATTACATTATTGTATAACTCATACTTATCGAATTCATAAGCTTTACCTAATAGTTTAACTCTTTTCTGTGATGTAGCTTTTAATTGATAATAAGCTTCACCTTCATCCATCCCCATAGCTTTATATGTTGCAGCGAGTATCATTCTTGCTTCTTGACCATGGCCAGAAGGGATAAACCCTTGTTGGAGTACCCATTTAGCTGCAGACATTAACGGCATTTTCTTTGAAAAGTCTAACTTTGATATTTTATCTTTCATCTCTTCAAAGGAAGCCCCGACTATCTTAGTTTCAGTTTTCTTCTTTTCGGTAGGTTTCAGGTCTTTAAGTTTCAATAATTCTTCAGGAATATCAATTCTTGTAGTAAACTCTTCAGGAGAATACTTATTCTTAGCTATAGCTTTAATATCGTCAATTTTAAGGTTTACGAGTTCTTCTAATGAAATAGGAGTACAGTATAGTCCAGACTTCCCGTGCTTGCTATATGGCAATCTGACGATTCTGGAATCATTATACACTACAGTATCGGCAGTTTCTAACCCATCGATTAAATTAATACAAATTGAGTGTAATTCTGAAGAAGTTAAGAACTGGTTAAGATATACTTTAAGAGCGAAGCCTTTCAGGCCTGAGTAATAGGTATCAATGGCCGACTCAGGGATACCCCATTTCTTAAGTCTCGAAATAACTTCAATGGTATCAGATTTTGCCTTATCTAAGTTATCTTTACAGTCAAAGTCGAAAATTAGCTGATTAGTTATACCAGGAAGAGTTTCAAGACGAGAACCGTCGGCTAAAGTAAGAATACCGACACCACGAGGACGCTTAACTATTTCACCAGCATTCTTGTTTACTACATCAACCAATCGAGAAGCTTCTTTATATTGTTCTTCAGTATAAAGAAAAACTGAGCGAAATACTTCTTGATCAAGATTTTTGACTATTTCATATGGTGACTTCTCTATTGGATATAGTTGGCCAACATCAGTAAGTCCCACGCATAACCTATAATAAAGATTGGAAGTCATTTCTACTCCTATTTAATTTCTGAACCGAAGCGTATATCTTTTCCAACTAAACTTTGATCCAAAACTTCATTAGTATGAATATATTTATATTTAAGATTAATGCTATTAACTATAAATTTGAAATTATCTACCTTCATGGTAGCACCCTCACAACCACACCAAAGTCCGGGTGACCAAGTATCAGACTTTATCTTAACAATATTTCCCTGTATAGATTCAATTTTACCCATTGTTATATTAATTATCTGGATAGTAAACATTTTTTTCCTTAAGTTAACAGTGTTGTATTTTTCATCAAAATTACTGAACATCGAGGACAAATACAAACTAATGTAACTTTATCATCTGTCATATTATATCCGATTTCTTTCTTATGTCCGAGGAAATAACATAGAATTTTACCAAGTTTAAATTTTATAGAATAGTATTTACATTTTAAAGTTCTTCTAAATTTATTCATGTTTCATCAATCCAAAATGATATTTCAGCTTGCGCTTTCACTTTATATTCTACACCATTTACTGATAAATTCAATACAAAATCGTCTGGTTCACAAGGATCAGAATAGAAATTATCTTCAGCATATCGTTCAATAACTTCAAGTTCTGATTTTCCGTACATAACTTTAGGTTCATCTCCACGATTTTCTTCATCAAATACTTCAAATTTCTTACAATTACACTTGGTATTATTAATACCTAAATAATCGTTACATTTTGTGCAAAAGTTTAAATAAGTCATTTTTCATCCTTTTCATTCCAAGGTTTCTTAGTATAATAATACTCTTCTTCCAAATGTTTTTCAATATCTTTAGCGATAATTTCACACATTTTACCAAAGCTGATTTTACCTTCATTCATGTCACAGATAGTATCAGCGTTCATTCTGATTAATCCTTTGAGTTCTTTGAATAGTTCGGATTTAGTCTTCATAAAAAGTAACTACCCCTACATTTAGTAATAACTCTTTCAGGTATTCATTCTCCTCTTTTACTTTTTCAAATTCGAGTTTCATTTCTCTTAATTCTTGAAGTTCTTCCATGCCAGTAAATCTTAATCGTAAACCTGTAGTGACTGTAGCTATAC
>JBJTNQ010000074.1:0-18406 GCA_046074105.1 Sphingobacteriaceae bacterium
GCATTAATGTTTTCTAAGTTGGTTAAACAGATTAATTCATTGATGTTAGCATAATCTCTAATATTTCCTTTTAAGTCGGGGTTTTCTTCACGCCATGTTTTAGCCGTTTGGCCAAATAAAGCCATATTCAGCACATCTGCCTCATTGGCATAAATAATAGAACTTTGTTGTGTTGTGATTGCTTTCGGTATTAAATGCTCCTTGATCGCATCGGTATGGATATGGTAATTTACCTTTGCTAATTCTCTTTTGGCCGACCACCCTAGTTGTTTTTGTTCATTTTCCTTTAACCTTTGAAATTCTTTGATAAAGTAAAGTTCAAACTCAGTTGAAATCCAGGATGCAAACTTGAAGGCAATATCTTTATGAGCAAAGGTGCCTCCGTACCTGCCGGCCCTAGAAATTAAACCTAGTGCATCTGTAGCATTAATCCATTTTTGAGCAGACATGGTAAAAGCATTTAGGCCTGCTTCAGTTTTAAACCTATCGAATTCGATAGGTTTAAAACTCGGGTTATATAAACTTTCCCAAATTCCTAAATATTCAATGGTATTCCGGTTCCGCATCCAGTTGCATATTACAATGAATGGTTCATTCGCTTTATGTTTTGCGATATCAGTTAATGAAATATAATCCTCATTATTTATTTTAAGAATGGAAACCTCCGTTTGTTTTACTTTAATTTTTGTCATTTTCTTTGCTTCGATTTTTGGAGTAGATACGTTGGTTCGGATTTAAATCAAATGGTTTTAAAAAGACGTAAAGCGCTAATAATTATTGTGTAAACGATAAACTTTTCCTTTCTCAATTGTTTAGTCAAGGCAAGAGCCTGTTTAAATCACTAACTTTGCAACATCTAGTCCACTAACATGGTTTCTTTCGAACGTTTTACATTAGCCAATGGCTTGCGGGTATTGGTACACGAAGACCCTACCACGCCCATGGCGGTTTTAAATATTTTGTATGATGTGGGTGCCCGCGATGAAAACCCCAATCAAACGGGTTTTGCCCATTTGTTCGAACATCTTATGTTTGGCGGATCGGTCAATATTCCATTTTACGATGAACCTTTGCAGCGGGTTGGCGGAGAAAATAACGCGTTTACCAGCAACGACATCACCAATTACTACATCACCCTTCCGGCAGTTAATTTAGAAACCGCATTCTGGCTGGAGAGCGACCGCATGCTAGGACTGGCATTTTCTGAAAAGAGTTTAGATGTACAGCGCAATGTGGTTTGCGAAGAGTTTAAGCAGCGTTATTTAAATCAGCCTTACGGCGATGTTTGGTTAAAATTGCGTCCGCTGGCTTATAAAAAACACCCTTATCAATGGGCAACCATTGGCAAAGAACTATCACATATTGAAAATGCTCGAATAGAAGATGTAAAAGCATTTTTTCAGCAATATTATTTACCCTCTAACGCCATTATGGTAGTAGGCGGAGCGGTAAAAACATCCGAAGTAAAACAACTAGCCGAACGCTGGTTCGGTCCCATCCCCGGAGGAGCAAAGCCTAAAAGGAATTTGCCTGCAGAACCTGTACAGCAAGAAGCCAGGCAGTTAACGGTAGAGGCTAATGTGCCATTAAATGCCTTATACAAAGCGTTTCATATGCCGGCCCGTAATGATGAAGCCTATTATGCCGCCGATCTGTTGTCTGATATTTTGTCCAGGGGAGATTCCTCTCGCCTGAACAGGAATTTACTAAAAGAACAGCAGCTGTTCTCCGATATTAATGCTTACCATTTAGGAAGTATAGATCCCGGATTAATGGTCATAGAAGGAAAACCTTCGCCTAAAGTAAGTATGGAGCAGGCTGAAGAGGCCATTTGGGCTGAACTGGATAAAATAAAAACAGATTTAGTGAGCGAGGAGGAATTAAATAAGGTGAAGAACAAAATGGAGTCGACCATGGTTTTTTCGGAGATGAGCTTGCTGGATAAGGCCATGAACTTGGCTTATTTCGAACTATTGGGCGATGCCGAAGAATTAAATAAGGAAGTGGCGAAATACCTCAAGGTAAGTGCAGAAGAGATCAGGCAGCAAGCCAGAAAAATTTTCTGTCCGGAGAATGCCTCTACTTTATATTATTTAGCAAAAAATAAATGATAAACAGAACGATAGCCCCCACCTTCAGGCAAGTTGAACACGTAGAGATTCTTCGAGCCAACCCGACCAAGTTGGATAACGGAGTTCCGGTATTTGAGATCAGTGCTGGCACACAAGAGCTGGTTCGGATTGAGTTCATATTTGAGAATGTGGGCTGGAATCCGGAAAAACCCTTGCAGGCCTATGCAACCAATTCATTGCTACAAGAGGGAACTTCGGCCTATACCGCCGCAGAATTGGCAGAGAAACTGGATTATTATGGTGCTTTTTTGCAAAAAGATTTCTCGTTCGATCATTCGAGTGTGGTACTCTACACCCTGAATAAGCACCTGGCTACAGTTTTGCCGCTGGTAAAATCTATGCTTACCGATGCTATTTTTCCGCAGCATGAGATAGACACTTTTGTGCGCAACCAAAAGCAAAGGCTGAGTGTAAACCTGGAAAAAAATGATTTTCTGAGCCGCCGTTTATTTAGTCAGACACTTTTTCGGGATACTTTATATGGACATGCATCCCAGCCCGAAGAATATGATCAGCTGAAACGGGAAGATTTGCTGCAATATTATCAAATGGCTTATCAGCCATCTAACTGTACCTTGGTAGTTTCTGGTTTAGTTACTCCGCAGGCCCATCAATTATTAAATAAAGAATTTGGTAATTCCTGGGATGTAGGCATCCACCCCCATAAAAATGAATTCAGCTTTCTGCCCGGACGTGGGCAGGAGCACTATATTCATAAGCCCGAGGCTTTACAGTCGGCCATACGCATCGGGCAGCTGTCTATTAACCGCAGTCATCCCGATTTTCCTGCATTTCAGGTGCTTAATACAGTTTTAGGAGGTTATTTTGGCTCACGCCTGATGGCTAATATTCGCGAAGATAAAGGCTATACCTATGGCATTGGTTCAGCCTTGGTGTCGCTGCAAAATGCCGGATATTTCTTTATAGCCTCCGAAGTAGGTGCCGAGGTATGCGGAGCAGCCATAGCCGAAGTAGAAAAAGAAATTAAAAGATTGCAAACTGAGTTGGTTTCGCCCGAAGAGTTAAGCCTGGTTCGCAATTACATGATGGGATCCATGCTGGGCGGCCTCGAAAATGCCTTCTCGCATGCCGATAAATTCAAGAATATCTACTTCTTTGGCTTAGGCTACGATTATTACGACCGCTATGTGCAAACCCTTAAAAACATTAAGCCGGAAGATATCCTGAACCTGGCCAATCAGTATTTAAATTTCGATCAGTTCGAAAAAGTGATAGTAGGCAACAAGTAAATTCTTCATTTTGAGAAAAAAACGATAGCTTTGCCTGGCAAATAATAATTCTAAACTATTGTTTGCTATGGAGCTAGACCCTCAAAAATTTGTTGCCGAAGGACTCACTTACGACGACGTACTTTTAATCCCTGCTTATTCTGACGTTTTGCCGCGAAATGTGGATACCTCTACCTGGTTAACCCGCAAAATTCGCCTTAACATTCCCTTGGTTTCTGCCGCTATGGATACCGTAACCGAATCGGGTTTGGCTATTGCCATAGCACAGGCCGGCGGCTTAGGTATGCTGCATAAAAATATGAGCATCCAGGCGCAAGCCGAAGAAGTACGAAAAGTAAAACGTTCGGAAAGCGGCATGATCCAGGACCCGGTTACCCTGCATGAGCATTCTTTGGTAAAAGAAGCCTTTCAGATCATGAAAGAGCATAAAATTGGCGGTATCCCGGTTATTAATGCCGAAAACAAATTATTAGGCATCATCACCAACCGCGATCTGCGCTTTCAGAAAGACATGTCTAAATCCATTAGCGAAGTAATGACCAAAGAAAATCTGGTTACAGCGCCGTTAGGAACCGATTTACTGAAAGCCGAAGAAATACTTCAAAATTATAAGATAGAAAAATTACCTATCGTAGATAAACAAGGCTGTTTAGTTGGCTTAATCACCTTTAAAGACATCCAAAAGTTTAAAAATTACCCACAGGCCTGTAAAGACGAGCATGGCCGTTTACGTGTAGGCGCTGCGGTGGGCGTTACACCAGATACCATGGAGCGGGTAGCTGCTCTGGTAAAGGCCGGAGTAGATGTAATTGCCATAGATACTGCCCATGGCCATTCTAAAGGAGTAATTACCCAATTGAGAGAAGTTAAAGCAAAATATCCTAACCTGCAGGTTATTGCAGGCAATATTGCTACCGGCGAGGCCGCAAAAGCCCTGGCCGAAGCAGGTGCCGATGCCGTTAAAGTAGGTATTGGTCCGGGTTCTATTTGCACCACCCGCATCATTGCCGGAGTAGGCGTCCCTCAGCTTTATGCCGTTTATGAGTGCGCAAAAGCCTTAAAAGGTACCGGAGTGCCGGTTATAGCCGATGGCGGAATTAAACATACCGGAGATATTGCCAAGGCCATTGCGGCTGGTGCCAGTTCTATCATGGCCGGATCATTATTTGCCGGAGTAGAAGAATCGCCGGGCGAAACCATTATTTATGAGGGGCGTAAGTTTAAGTCTTACCGGGGTATGGGTTCAATCGAGGCCATGGAGCAAGGCTCTAAAGACCGTTATTTCCAGGATGTAGAAGACGATATTAAAAAACTAGTACCCGAAGGAATTGTGGGTCGTGTACCCTTTAAAGGAACCCTCGCAGAAGTTACTTACCAATTTATTGGAGGCTTAAAAGCCAGTATGGGTTACTGTGGTGCAGCCACTATCGAAAAACTACAAGAAGCTAAATTTGTAAGGATTACTGCTTCCGGAATACGCGAAAGTCACCCGCACGATATTGCCATTACCAAAGAAGCACCCAATTACAGTCGATAAATATGAAAAGTATCTGCGTTTTCTGCGGTTCCAATTTTAATGGAGATCCGCAACTGTTAAAAGCAGTAGAAGATCTGGCCGACTTAATGGTAAAAAAAGAAATTACCCTGGTTTTCGGCGGCGGACGGGTAGGAGTAATGGGCCTATTGGCCGATAAGATATTGGCCAATGGAGGTAAAGCTATTGGGGTAATTCCTGAATTCCTGATGAATAAAGAAGTGGGTCATAAAGGCTTAACAGAGTTAATTATTACCGAAAACATGCATCAGCGAAAGCAAAAGATGGCCGACCTATGCGATGGTTTTATCACACTGCCCGGCGGTTATGGTACCATGGAAGAGTTTTTTGAAGTATTAACCTGGCTCCAATTAGGATTGCATCATAAACCCATAGGCTTATTGAATGTGGGTGGGTTTTACGACCCCCTGTTGGCACAAATGGATATGATGGTTGATCGCAAATTCCTAAAACCAATAAATCGCAACCTTGTTCTAAATGCATTTGAAGTGCCTGCTCTGTTAATCCAAATGGAAGCTTTTGATGTAGAACCCGATGAAGTTTGGTTTAAAGACAGAAACCTAACCTGATCCTTTTGTCTTATTCTGCAAATAAATGAGCTTAATTCATTGATTTGGAACGATTTTTGCTGTCAATTAAATTCCCAAATTATAACCAATCTTTTACTAAAATCGTCAAACTAATCACGGTTTTTTCGGGTTTAATATTAACTTTGCGCTTTCGCAGATTTATATAGTATTTCAATTTTTTAAATGAGACAACTCAAAATAACGCAATCCATTACCAACCGTGAGTCGCAGTCGTTAGACAAGTACCTGCACGAAATTGGTAAAGTTGATCTGATCACTGCCGAAGAAGAAGTAATTCTGGCGCAGAAAATCAGAGAAGGAGATCAGGCAGCATTAGAGCGTTTAACCAAAACTAATTTACGTTTCGTGGTTTCGGTTGCCAAGCAATACCAGAATCAAGGATTAACCCTGGGCGATTTAATTAACGAGGGTAATTTAGGTTTGATCAAAGCGGCCAAACGTTTTGATGAAACCAAAGGATTTAAATTCATCTCTTACGCCGTTTGGTGGATCCGTCAGTCTATTTTGCAGGCCATTGCCGAACAAAGTCGTATTGTACGTTTACCATTAAACCAGGTAGGTTCTTTAAGTAAAATCAGTAAGGCGTTTTCTAAATTAGAACAGGAATTCGAACGTGAGCCATCACCAGAAGAATTAGCGGTTATGTTAGAAACTACGGTCGAGAAGATCTCAGATACCCTAAGTAATTCAGGCCGTCATGTTTCTATGGATGCACCTTTCGTACAAGGTGAAGAAAATACTTTATTAGATGTATTAGAAAATAAAGATCCGGAAACCGATAGCAGTTTAATTAACGAGTCGCTTTCTGAAGAGATCAGAAGATCATTATCAACCTTAACAGATAGAGAGCGAGAAATAGTGGTATTGTTCTTTGGCCTAAGCACCAGCCAGCCATTATCTCTGGAAGAGATTGGTGAAAAGTTCAACCTTACCCGCGAAAGGGTTCGCCAAATTAAGGATAAAGCTTTACAGCGATTAAGACATACCTCGCGAAGCAAGATCTTAAAATCATATCTAGGATAATTAATGAGACCGGGTTAACGCCCGGTCTTTTTTGTTAGTACCATATTGTATTAAATACACTTCATGTACATCGGTTAACCATTTATACAAGCATTTACCAAATTTTATGAATAAGCAGTACGAAACCGAGTTTAAACACTGGGTAGAAAAAGAAAAAAAAGCCATTGAGTTAATTAATATTGTCGGTAAACTCTGGTTCGATCGTTCTATCGAATTAGTATTATTCAGAAAGCCCCTATTTGATGTGGGTAGCAGCGAAATTCTGGCTCACCATCATTATGCCCGCCAATTAACGCAGAAAGAAATATCAATACACGAAACTTTAGCACTGGCACAAGCCATTGCGGCATCTAATTTAGCCCCCTCTCGTATAGATATGGGCCGCTTGGCCGTAGAATGGCTAAACGAAGGTGCTAAATTCACTTCAGCACACGAATTTGTATTGTCTAAACTGGCTAAATATGTGGGCAAAGATAAAATGAAACTCCAGTCTAAAGACGTGGTTTTATTCGGATTCGGCCGTATCGGCCGTATTGCTGCCAGAGAGTTAATTTTAAATGCCGGCAAGGGCGAACAGTTAAGACTTCGGGCCATTGTTACCCGGACTTATAGCGATGCCGATCTGACCAAGCGAGCAGATCTTTTAAGAAACGACTCGGTACATGGGGCATTCAGGGGCACCATTATCGAAGATTTTGAAAATAAAGCCCTCATCATTAACGGACAGATGGTTTACATTATTGCGGCCAAAAACCCGGAAGAAGTAGATTACACGGCTTACGGTATAGAAGATGCTTTGTTAATAGATAATACCGGCGTTTTCAGAGATCGTGAAGGTTTAGGAAAACATTTACTGGCCAAAGGGATCAGTAAAGTGTTATTGACTGCACCCGCAAAAGGTGATATTCCTAATATGGTGCATGGTATAAACCATAACGATGCCAATGAGGCAGAAAACATTTATTCGGCGGCTTCTTGCACCACCAATGCCATTGTTCCGGTCTTAAAGGTAATATCCGATACCATAGGCATAGAAAAAGGACATATAGAAACGGTTCACTCTTATACCAACGATCAGAACTTGTTGGATAATTACCATAAAAAATACCGTCGTGGCCGTTCAGCAGCTTTAAATATGGTAATTACCGAAACAGGAGCTGATAAAGCTGTATCGAAAGTACTGCCACATTTAGCCGGAAAACTTACCGGTAATGCCGTTCGTGTGCCTACGCCAGATGTATCATTGGCTATCTTAAATTTAACCCTGAATAAAGCCACTACTAAAGAAGAACTTGCCAGCATCCTCAACGAAGCCTCCCTGTACGGCAATTTGGTTGAGCAAATTGAATATTCCATCTCCAATGAGCTCGTTTCTAGCGATGTTATTGGCAATAGCCATGCCTCCATTGTCGACGGTCCGGCTACTATTTTATCAGCCGATCAACAATCGGTGGTATTGTATGTTTGGTATGATAATGAATACGGCTATACCCGCCAGGTTGTTCGCCTGGCTAAGGTAGTTTCGGGCGTGGTGCGTTTAACCTACTATTAATTCATCCCTGGCCCCGATAATGCATCGGGGCCAATAAATACTTTCACACTATTTCCTGTAAATGGTTGTTATACTTTGATGGAACTCACAAAGTACGACACGCTCAGTCCGGCAGAAGCCATCGCCTACCAGCAAGAGCTTAAGAAAAAAATCAATCTTCATCCCCTTACGGGGGATATAAAAACCATCGCGGGAGCGGATATTTCTTTTAATAAATATGATACCAAGGTTTACGCCGGCATGGTGGTATTCAGCTATCCCGAATTAAAGTTTATCCGACAGGTGGGCACCACAGCCATTACCCATTTTCCTTATGTTTCTGGCTTGTTGGCTTTTCGCGAAATTCCGGCCTTAATGAAAGCTTGGGATTTATTGGAGGAAAAGCCCGATGTATTACTTTTAGATGGCCAGGGCATTGCCCATCCCCGCCGAATGGGTATAGCTGCTCACTTTGGCATATTGGTTAATACGCCCACCATTGGTGTGGGTAAAAGCCGTTTATTTGGCCGATTTGAAGAACCCGATCAGGAGGCCGGCTCCCAAACTCCCTTAATGGACAGGGAAGAGCAGCTGGGGGTGGTGCTTCGGTCTAAGAAAAATTGTAAGCCCTTATTTATTTCTCCGGGCCATCGGCTCAGCATAGAGCAGAGCACAGCCATTGTGCGTAATTGCATCACCAAATATCGTATTCCAGAGCCTACCCGGCGGGCGCATATATGGGTTAATGAATTGCGTATTCAGGATTTGAATCCGGATGCTCAAACCAGCTTATTCTGATTGTTTTTCTTAATTTGCAAGCATGATGACGATTTCTATTTACCAGGTAGACGCCTTTACCGACCAGCTATTTGGCGGTAACCCGGCAGCGGTTTGCCCGCTTAAAGAATGGTTGCCCGAAGCCACCATGCAAAAACTGGCTAAAGAAAATAACCTGGCCGAAACGGCTTTTTTTATCTCCAAAGGGGATGATTATGCCTTACGCTGGTTTACACCCGAACTGGAAATAGACCTTTGCGGACATGCTACTTTAGCTACGGCTCATGTTATTTTTACCCAATTGGGCGAACAAAGAGAAACCATTAATTTTCATACAGAAAAGGCCGGAATACTGAAGGTAAGCCGAAATGGTGATCTATATACGCTAGATTTTCCATCCAGGGTTCCCTACACAGTAGAGATGCATGAGGGATTGCTGGAAGCGCTTGGTTGTAAATATCCTTTAGAGGTATTGAAATCCAGAGATTATATGCTGGTTTTTGAGAGCGAAGCCGATGTGGCGGCAATTCAGCCCGATTTCGGAGCTTTGGCTAAAATTCCCATCATGGGCGTAATTGTAACTGCTCCCGGAGATTGCAGCGATTTTGTGTCCCGGTTCTTTATTCCTTCTGCTGGCATCAATGAAGATCCGGTAACCGGGTCGGCACATAGCAACCTAATTCCTTATTGGGCAGAAAAATTACAAAAGAATACCTTGCATGCTTTTCAAATTTCCGATCGTGGCGGAGAACTCTGGTGCGAACTTAAAGGCGACCGGGTGCTGATGTCGGGAAAAGCAGTGTTATACCTAAAAGGAGAGATTTTTGTTTGAAGTAGTTAGTATTTAGTAGTTAGACAATACGTCCATTTTTTTACCTAAATACTAACTACTAAATACTATTAGAAATTCGGTTTCAATACATATTTGTCGTAAAAACGGAAGATATGCTCTGCGGCTTCTTCAGCGGTATCTACTAAACGGAATAGGTTTAGATCCTCTTCGTTAATATTGTGTTCCTGCAATAGCATGGTTTGTTTAATCCAGTCAATCAGTCCGCTCCAATAAGAGGTACCCACCAACACAATGGGGAAACGGGCCACCTTACCGGTTTGAATCAAGGTTAGGGCCTCAAACATTTCATCCAGGGTTCCAAAACCGCCGGGTAATACAATAAATCCTTGCGAATATTTCATGAACATTACCTTGCGCACAAAGAAATAGTCGAATTCCATCAATTTATCGCGGTCGATGTATTTATTGTGGAATTGCTCGAAAGGTAGTTCAATATTTAAACCTACAGATTTACCACCGGCCTCATAAGCGCCTTTATTAGCTGCTTCCATAATACCCGGGCCGCCGCCAGAAATTACCCCATAACCTCGTTCGGTTAATAAACGGGCGCAATCTTCGGCCATTTTATAGTAAGGGTTGCTATCTTTGGTCCGGGCAGAACCGAAAATAGATACACAAGGGCCAATTTTGGCCATCTTCTCAAATCCATCTACAAATTCGGCCATGATCTTAAAGATCTGCCAGGAATCGGTTACTTTAATTTCCTGCCAGTCTTTGTTTTCAAAGGCACTTCTTATTTTATCATCACTCGTCATAATCGTTTTGTTTTTCGTCTAATTAAAATTGAGTTTGCTTAGCGGTAGGCTGACTAATCAAACAAAGGCCGGCAAAAGTAAGCAATCCGTTGATTAGAATTAACTCGGTATCGAAAATATATCCGTTTAATAAGCTTTTCGAATTCAAATTCAGAAAATAACAGATGGCAGGAGAGAGCAGGCAAATAAAAGGGACCCATTTATCACGCAGGCCTCTGTTTTTCATTAATAAGCCAAATCCATACAAACCTAAAAGCGGACCGTAAGTATAAGAGGCCACGGTGAAAATAGCGCTGACCACAGCTGCATTATTTACCAAATTGAACAATAAGATAACCAGAAATAAAGCCACAGAAAAACCTAAATGTACCCAATGGCGGGTTTGTATAACTCCAGGCTTATTTTTATTTTCCTCCTTATCCAATCCTAAAAAATCTACACAAAAGGAGGTAGTTAGAGCGGTTAAAGCAGAATCGGTAGTGGCAAACGTGGCGGCCGTTAAACCCAGCATGAAAATAACGGCCGGAATAAGGGCCAGATGATTCAAAGCAATTTCGGGGAATAAGAAATCGGTACGTACATTGCCTGCGGCATCGGTAGGTATGGCAATGCCATTTTTAGCAGCGTAGATATACAGTAAAGCACCCACACTAAGAAAGAAGATGTTGATGACCACAAAAATACCGGTAAATGTAAACATGTTTTTTTGGGCTTCGCCGATGTTCTTGCAGCTCAGGTTTTTCTGCATCAGGTCCTGATCCAGACCTACCATGGCCAGCGTTACGAAAATGCCGCCCACAATTTGTTTAGCTACGTGGAATTTATTGCTCACAAAATCTTCTACAAAGAAAATTTTAGAATAGGCGCTGTTCTTTACCTGCTCAAATGCCTGAGGAATAGAAAAATCCAGGCTGTCGCAAATAAAATAAATGGTTAGGAAAACCGATAATACCAGAAACACCGTTTGTAAGGTATCGGTTATAATGATGGTCTTTAAGCCACCTTTAAAAGTATAGGACCAAATGAGGAGTAGCGAGATCATTACCGTAAGCCAAAACGGAATCTGATAGGTATCGAAAATAAATCGTTGTAAAACAATAATTACCAAATACAGGCGGAAGGCAGACCCAATAGTGCGGCTAATGAGGAAAATTCCCGCAGCAGTTTTATAGCTGTAAAAACCCAACCTTTTTTCAATATAACCATAAATAGAGGTTAATTGCATTCGGTAATACAGCGGTAACAGAATAGTAGCAATAAGGATAAAGCCAATGGCGTTGCCAAGCACGAATTGGAAATACTGGAATTGGTCGCCGCCCAAAGCACCCACCTTCCCGGGAACGGAAATAAAGGTAACGCCCGAAAGCGAAGTGCCGATCATGCCGAAAGCTACCAGATACCATTTAGAATTGCGGTTGGCAATAAAAAAGCTGTCGTTATCTGAGGAGTTTCGGGAAGTGAAATAAGAGATCGCAATTAAGACTACAAAATATCCGATAATGAAACTTAATAATACTGCAGGAGCCATGAATGATTTATTTGGTTAACCAGATAAATGTAATAAATTAAGTTTTAAACGGATAAAAACGCTGATAAAAGCTAAATTAGTACCATGAATTTTTCTTCCAAGCTGCTGGAAAACGCTGTAAATGAATTCGCTAAGCTGCCCGGAGTAGGCCAACGCACCGCCCTGCGACTGGTTTTACATTTATTAAATCAGCAGGAGGAGGAGGTAAGCCAATTCACCGAAAGTTTAAATAAGCTAAAACAAGAGATCCGCTTTTGCGAAAGCTGTCATAATATATCCGATCAGCCGGTTTGCGAGATCTGTTCCAGCCATAAACGCGATCATTCCATGGTTTGTGTTGTAGAAGATACCCGTGATGTGATGGCGGTAGAGAATACCGCCCAATATCAGGGTGTATACCACGTTTTGGGCGGATTAATTTCGCCCATGGATGGCATTGGTCCATCCGATCTGAATATCGATAAATTGGTAGAACGGGTAGCTGCAGGCGAAGTAAAAGAAGTGATCCTGGCGCTGAGTGCCACCATGGAAGGCGATACCACTATTTTCTTCCTTTATAAAAAACTCAAAGATCTGCCTATACAAATATCGACCATTGCCCGCGGTATAGCCTTTGGCGGCGAACTGGAATATGTAGACGAGATTACCCTGGGTCGTTCTATTGCCACCCGTATACCTTATGAAAATTCCCTTTTAAAATAAATATGGATCTGAGAAATAAAACCGTCATCATTACCGGAGCTTCTTCGGGCATTGGCAAAGCCTGTGCGGAATCTTTTGCTAAACAAGGGGCCAATTTGGTGTTGGCTGCCCGCCAGTATGTAGTATTGTGCGAATTGACTGAGGCTTTAGAGAAGCAGTATGGGATTCAAGCCCTGGCTGTAGCCTGCGATGTAGCCAAGGAAGAAGACTGCAAGCATTTGATCGATCAGACGGTTTCTAAATTTGGCCGTATTGATGTGCTCATTAATAATGCCGGTATTTCTATGCGGGCGCTTTTTAAAGATCTGGATCTGGTGGTTATCCGTAATTTAATGGATGTAAATTTCTGGGGAACCGTGTATTGTACCAAGTACGCCTTGCCCGAATTGCTAAAAAATCAGGGGTCGGTGGTAGGCGTGTCTTCTATAGCCGGTTATAAAGGCCTGCCAGGCCGTACGGGGTATTCTTCCTCTAAATTTGCTATGAATGGCTTTTTAGAGGCCCTTAGGGTAGAAAATTTGAAGACCGGCTTACATGTTATGCTGGCTTCGCCAGGATTTACAGCGTCTAATATCCGCAAGGTTGCCCTGGTAAAAGATGGTTCCTCGCAGGGAGAAACCAGTATGAACGAAGAAAAAATGATGAGCTCTGAAGAAGTGGCCGATATTATTGTAGAAGGAGTAATGAAACGCAAACGTACTTTAATTATGAGTGGGCAGGGAAAACTGACCGTGTTTCTTAGTAAATGGCTGCCCGGTTTATTAGATAAATTAGTCTACAATCATTTTACCAAAGAAAAAGACCCATTAATTCGATGAAACTTAAATTAGCCCTGCTGATGCTGTTTTACATTTCCAGCTTAACTTCCGTTCTAGCTGTCTCCATTAAAATAAAAAAAGACGTGGTTTATCCCACTTCGGTAAGCACCGACCGTAATGTGCTGGATATTTATTATCCAAAAGATATCACTCAGGCCAAAGATGTGCTGGTTTTTATTCATGGTGGTGCCTGGGACAGTGGTAAAAAAGATATTTACTGGTGGTTGGGCCGTAATTTTGCCAATAAAAATGTAGTGACCGTTATCATCAATTATCCGCTTTCGCCAAATGCCGGGTATGAACAAATGGCTACAGCTTCTGCCTCCGCATTGAAATGGGTAAAAGACTCCATTGCCAATTACGGGGGTAATCCGGAGCGTATTTTTGCCATGGGGCATTCTGCAGGCGGTCACTTATCGGCGCTAATAGATATGGATCCCCGGTTTTTTGCCGAACAGCAAATAGCGAACCCTTTACGAGGCGTCATCTTAAATGATGGTTTTGGTTTAGATATGAATGAATATTTAAGCCAGGCCGATAAGACCGATGGCCATAATCCTAGTTTTTTGAAAACCTTTACAGAAAACCCCGAAAATTGGAAGAAAGGCTCGCCATTAACCTATTTCGATCAGATTAAACACCCTTACCTTATCCTGGTAGGAGGAGAAACTTATCCGGCTATCCAAATACAATCTAAGCGTTTATTCGATAGGCTTACCGAAGCTAAAAAATCGGTTCAATACCAGGTTGTTCCTAAAAAGACGCATGTTCCCATGATCAGCCAAATGGTATTTGGAGCTAATCCGCTTTATCAGCAGATCATCGATTTTATGAAAAACAACTAACTGTTTACCATTTCCCCGCCATTTACATGTATCACTTGTCCGGTGATATAAGAAGCATCTTCTGAAGCCAGAAACACATAGGCTGGAGCAACTTCCGAAGGCTGCCCCGCCCGCCCCATGGGTGTTTTCTGGCCAAATTCAGCTACTTCTTGGGCTGAAAAACTAGCCGGAATAAGCGGGGTCCAGATAGGGCCGGGGGCTACGGCATTCACCCTGATCTTTTTTGGAGCTAAGTTCTGGCTTAGCGAACGGGTAAGCGTAATGATAGCCCCTTTGGTGGCTGAATAATCTATTAAATGGGCGCTACCGCGATAAGCCGTTACCGACGAAGTGTTGATTACACAATCGCCTTCTTTTAAATACTTAAGCGCTTCGCTCGATAAAAAGAAATAAGGATAGATATTGGTCCGAAAAGTTTCCTCCAATTGAGCTTCGCTAATTTCCCTAATGCTTTCCTGAGGAAATTGCTTGGCCGCATTATTTACCAGAATATTTAAGCCAAAAAGCTCATCGACCGTTTTCTTTACGGCATCCTTGCAGAACGTGACATCGCTCACGTCGCCTTTTATCAGCAGGCAGCGTTGTCCGCTAGCTTCTACCAGTTTTTGGGTTTCTTCGGCATCCTTATCTTCTGCTAAATAAATAATCGCCACATCGGCACCTTCCTGAGCAAAATGAACGGCTACCGCCCGGCCAATGCCGCTATCACCTCCGGAAATGAGTGCTTTTTTTCCTCTTAATTTTCCGGATGACTGATAATTATCTCTAATAAATTCGGGTTGGGGTACCATGAGGTGCTCTTTGCCAGGTTGTTTTTCCTGTTCTTGTGCCGGAAATTTTTTAGGTTTTTCTTTGGTCTTTTTCATCTCTATAAATAAAGATTAACCAAAGAAAGGACCAGAAGGTTTTAAGCAGTTTTACGCTTGTTCAGCATATTTAAGAATTGATATCCAATGAAGCTGGCTAATATAGAGGCCACCAGGATGCAGAACTTGGCTTCTGTTTGTAATGTGGCTTCTTTAAATGAGAGTAAAGAAACAAATATGGACATGGTAAACCCGATGCCGGCCAGCATGCCTAAGCCTAAAATATGTTTCCAATTTGCTTGAGAGGGCAAGGTGCTCCAGCCCAGTTTAACCGATATCCAGGAGAAAAGCATAACGCCCAGAGGCTTGCCCAGTACCAAACCCGTAATAATACCTAAGCCCAGCGGACTTAATAAGCCATTCAGCATTTCGCTCTCTAAATGTATATTGGTATTGGCCAGGGCGAATAAAGGCATAATAAAAAAGTTGACCGGCTTGAGTATGATGTGCTCTAGTTTTTCGAGCGGAGAAGTTTCCTTAACGGGATTGGTAGGGATACAGAAAGCCAGTAAAACGCCGGCAATGGTGGCATGTATGCCCGAATGGTGTACAAAATACCAAAGAAAGATACCTGGTATGATATAAAATATCAATTTTTTAACACCAAAATAGTTGAAAGCAGCTAATAGCGCAATAATGCCGGCCGAGTAAGCCAGATAATCTAGATGTAATTCGCTGGTGTAGAAAATGGCAATAACCAGGATGGCTCCTAAATCGTCTACAATGGCTAAAGCTGCCAAAAATATTTTCAGCGAAGCTGGAACTTTTTTCCCCAATAAAGAAATAATAGCTAAAGCAAAGGCAATATCGGTAGCCATAGGAATTCCCCAGCCATGTCCCGTTTCACGGCCATAATTAAATAAAGTATAAATAGCAGCCGGCATGAGCATCCCGCCAAGGGCGGCAAAAACAGGCATGGCCGCTTTTTTTATAGAGGATAACTCACCTTCCAGCAGCTCTCTTTTAATTTCTAAACCTACCAGTAGAAAGAAAACGGCCATTAAGGCATCGTTTATCCATAAAGAATTAGAATATATTAGCTGTACAGACCGCCATTCGAAACCCCATTCTGTGTTTAATAGCTTGTTGAATGACGGGCCCCAGGTTGAGTTGGCGAGTATGAGCGATATGATCACACAGAAAATCAGCAGAATACCGCCGAGTTGTCCGGATTGAAAAAATTCACGAAAGGGTTTAAGATTGATCAGTTTTGCCATTTGTGCTAAGGTAAAAAAAAATGGACTTATACCCTTAAGGCAAAACAGAGCCTATGGTGATAATAAATATCTTAATAATTAATAAATACGCTTATATTAAAGTATATCAGCATTTTATTTCTGATAAGCATAATTTAGCTGTTGAAACATTACACCATTAGTCTCCCCGGCTAATACACACCAAAACGAAATAATTTTATGAAATGGTATTTATTGAAGAATTTATTCTTCATAATTATCTTTTTGATGGCCGTGGCTTGTCAAAAAGCAAATGAAAATGATGTAGAATTAGAAGTTAAAACTTTTGAATTCGGGATAGTAGGACAAATTTATCCCGGTATTAAAGACGAAACCAAAAAGACTTTGGATATCGTTATTCCGCAAGAATTAGACAAAACTAAATTGACTGCTTTTTATTCCAGCAGCACCCAGGCAGCGGTTATGATTAATCATTTGGCATTAACCAGCAAGGAAACGGTAGCCGATTATTCGCAGCCTGTTCAAATTCAGGTAATGTCAAACAATAATACCAGCGCTACCACCTGGACAGTTAATGTTAGAACTGAAACGGAAGCTTTGGGTTTAGGAACTTTTCTTAATGCCTCTAAAAGTATCAGCAGTACTGCAGATTATTATATAGATCAGCGTACTACCGGAACATATGCTTCGGTAAATTGCGGCCCAACAGTAAGTACTATGGCTGCCAAATGGGCCGATCCTCAATTTTCTAAGTCGGTTACTGATGCAAGAAATGAAATTAAAACCAGTGGCGGCGGCTGGAGCACCAATGATGTGATCAGTTATTTAAAAACGTCCGGTATCAATACCATGACTATTTATTTTTCTAATATAGAAGAGAAGATTAAAAAGTGTATTGATCGTAATTATGAGGTAATTGTTTGCCTGGATATGTATTACATTGATTATAATACCGATAAAACACAACAAACCGGTAAGTTTTATACTACCAATCATAAAAGTTGGGGGCACTTCATCCTGATTAAAGGATATAAAATGGTAGATGGTAAAATGTACTTAGAAGTTTACGATCCTAACTCTGGAGGAGCACTACACCCGGTAACTAAACAGCCTATGGGTAAAAACCGGTATTATGCGGCCGATCAGATTAAACTGGCTACAGAAAACTGGTGGAAATATGCCATAGTGGTAGCACCTAAAGGACAAAAGGTTGATCTTTGTGAGAAAGCACCCAGCGGTACTGATGTGCCCTCAAAAGATTCTGGAAATTAAAACTCTGCGTTTTTAGGCGTTCTCGGGAAAGGAATCACATCGCGGATATTGGTCATACCGGTTACGAACAATACTAAACGCTCGAAACCTAGGCCAAATCCGGCGTGTGGTGCTGAACCGAAACGGCGGGTATCCAGATACCAGGACATTTCTTCGGCCGGAATGTGCATTTCGGCCATGCGCTGCTCTAGTTTATCTAAGCGTTCTTCACGCTGCGAACCGCCTACAATTTCGCCAATGCCCGGAAACAGAATATCCATGGCACGTACGGTTTTATCGTCGTCGTTTTGGCGCATGTAAAAGGCTTTAATTTCTTTCGGATAATCGGTTAGAATGACCGGTTTTTTGAAATGCTTTTCTACCAGGTAACGTTCGTGCTCTGACTGCAGATCGGCCCCCCATGATTCGATGAGGTATTTGAACTGTTTCTTTTGGTTTGGTTTAGACTGCTTCAGGATCTCGATGGCTTCGGTATAGGTAATGCGCTCGAAATCATTATCGAGGCAGAATTTTAGTTTGGCCAATAAATCCAGTTCTGAGCGCTCTTGCTGTGGTTTTTGCTTTTCTTCTTCCAGCAAACGGTTGCTTAAGAACTCCAGTTCATCCGGACATTGAGCCAAAGCATAGTGAATCACGTATTTTAACAGGTCTTCTGCCAGATCCATATTGCCTTGCAGATCGTAAAAGGCCATTTCTGGCTCAATCATCCAGAA
>JBJTNQ010000075.1:0-5261 GCA_046074105.1 Sphingobacteriaceae bacterium
CGCTTACCGTACCCGTTACAGTTCGATCTTGTGCTGTTGCCGTAAAAGCAACTAATAACAAGATGAACAAACTTTGTAAGAGTTTTTTCATACAATTTTTAGTTAAGATTTTGTTAATTATTGATTATTTATCAAACTAAATATCTGAATGATAAATGTTATAACAAAATATATCTAAACATTTTTTGTACAAAAACCCTTATTGTTCTATAAACAATATTTTTTATCTTTTTAGTTCAAATAAGCTCTTAAATATCAACAATTCTTTAAATCGGGCATATTTGAGTTAATCCCCCGCTTAAATCGGGGGATTAGTTGTGTAAAAAATGATTGTCGGTTATTGCTTATCCCAAAATAAACGGGTTATCGTTTTATCGCCCCCAATGGCAATAGCAGCGGCTTCATATTGTTTGCTGTTAAGTTTCTGTTCATTAATAGGATAGCTAAAGCGTAAGGGAATAGGTTTGGTGGTTGTGGGTGGCGGAACTAGTTTAGGCGCATCCAGCCTGCGCCATTCGGTCCAGGCCTCAAAACCACGGTTGAATAAGGCGATCCATTTTTGGGTGCCTATTCTTTGCTTAAAATCTCCTGCAGCGGTAGCATAGGCAACCTCTGGCTTGGCCAAATAGGCATCTGCCTCTGCCTGAGTTGCACCCCAGTAAATAATAGAAGACCTAATGGCATTCGTATAGTGCTCTGCTGCTGTTCCGGGTACCTGGTAACCTCTTTCTACAGCTTCTGCCAAATAGAATTCTGTTTCAACATAATCCATTAACATACTCTCGAATTCCGGATCGGTGATTTTAGCACTTACTTTAGAAAAGGAAGCATAATTATTTTGTGCCCCATAAACTCCGCCCTTGTAGTTGTCGCCAACTTTGGTAAAGTATTGTGGCCTTCGCGGATCTTCCAATTCATTCATTTTATCTACTAAAGTATTCGCAATTACAAAATCTTTACGTTTAGATTGAATCAGATCTACCCATATCGGGTTGGTATTGGGTGGGGCAGACATAAACTTTAAGGTGGTACGGTCTGCTTCTGACTGGAAAACATTGGGCGCCGCAGTCTCAACTGCAGCTTTGGCTTTGGCCGGATCGGCATCTGCCAGGGTTATTCCTAATTTAAGTTTTAGTGAGTTGGTAAACATCTTCCATTGGGTCACATTGCCCTTGTAATATACATCTGCACTTCCGTAGCTTTCCTGCCCTTCAGTTAGATTGGCTAAGTCTTCATCTAATCGCTTCAACAGGTCGGCATAAATAGTGGCGGCATCATCGTATTTAGGCGTCGGGTTAGAAATATCTAAAGCCTCGGCATACGGAATATTGCCAAAAGTGTTAACCAAAGTAGCATAGGTGTATACCTCCAAAGCGTCTATTATGGCCAAGCGATTTTTTATAACGGCCGGATCGGTAAATTTCGGATCGGTCTTTTCTACCAAATCCTTAGCCTCTTTTAAATCACGCAATACATCGCGGTAAAGTACGGCCCAAAAATTATCTGGAATGGTACGGGTAACCAGATTGTAATTGCTTTCATCGGTATACGTAGTTTCCGTCCAGTGTTGAACCAATAAACGAAAAATATTATAATTTACATTGGGATTGGCCAATATTCTTGCCAAACCAATTTGAGCGTTAGATACCAGGGTCTCTGCCGGTGCTTCGCCTTGCTGAGCCGATTTGGTATCTAGATTATAATCGTCGAGATTTTTAGTACATGATAGCAGTACCAGCAAGACGAGACTTAGCATTAAAAGAATTTTTTTCATATCGATAGTATTAAAAATTAACACGAACATTAAATCCATAAGTTCTGTAGGTTGGATAGCTTCCCACCTGAAAACCTTTTAAATTGGGGTCACTGAGCCCATCCTCTGGATCGGCATAGGGTAAGTTTTTATGGATGATCCATAAATTTCGGCCAACTAAGGAGAAATGCACCCCCTTTACTCCGGGCAGTTTGCTGATTAGCCTTGAGGGTAACTTATAGCCTAAAGAAACTTCGCGAAGTTTTACATAAGTGGCATCGTACACAAAGGCTGCATTGGGTTGTGTATCGTAACCGTAGGTGCCGTTTATGTTCGCTATGCGAATATCATTGGGAGTTCCGTCTTCTTTAACACCGGGGAGAATAATGCCTCCGCCCTGATCTAGAGGTAAACGTGAGGGATTTCCCAAATCATTCAGTCCGGCAGTTTCCTGCGGCAAACCGCTTGATAAACCATACGATTGATCAAGGGAAAAAACTTTTCCGCCATAACTCATATCTACCAAAAAACTTAATGAGGCATTACCACAGGTAAAGGAGTTGGTTATGCCGGCATTCCATTTCGGATTTACATCTCCTATGGGTTTATCTGAAGTTGGCGTAATTAGATAATGTCCGGTATCATCCACCATTGGTTGTCCATTTTCATGGAATACAAAATCAGTTCCATTTAATACTCCATAAGGTTGGCCTTCATCTGCATTGCTACTCACACCACCCTGGAAATTGGCCAACTCTATTCTGCCCGAAGGTAGCACAGTAACCATATTTCTATTACTTGCAAAATTGGTCATAATGTTCCAGGAGAAATTCTGTTCTGCAACAGGAGAACCATTCAGGCTTAATTCTATTCCCTGATTTCTAATGGTTCCGGAATTGATGTATTTGTAATCATAACCCGTAGCAGTAGACACCGGAATCGGTATAATTTGGTCTACACTATTTTGGCGATAAAAGGTGATATCAAAACCTAAACGCCCATTCCAAAAACCCAGTTCTAACCCACCCTCTATGCTCTTGGTACGCTCCGGCTTCAATTCGGCATTGTTCTTCGTTTCTGATACCGAAAACCGGGACACCTTACCAAATGGGTCCAATTGGTCATAAACATCTAAAAGACTCTGAGCTGGAGCGCTATTTCCCACTTCAGCATAATTAATACGAAATTTCCCATAAGAAAGCCAATCCTGATTTTTGATCAGTTTAGAAAATATTAAGCTGGCTGCCGCCGAGGGATAATAATAAGCCCTGTTCTTTTCGGGCAAAGTAGTCGACTCATCTCTTCGGGCGGTAAGGTCTAAAAAAGCTAACTCTTTATAGCCTAATGTGGCGCTAGCAAAAACGCCATCTACCCCAATCCTGCCAAAATATTCAATGGGAGCATTAATTGGGTTTATAGAATTAGACAAAGCATACAAATGAGGAACCAGCAAACCTCCGTTACTCCTTGCTCTGATTGTAGCAGACTGGGTTCTTCGAAAGTTAGTACCTATTAAGCCATTCATACTCAGGTTGGCATTTAACTTTCTCTTAAAATTTAAAAGCAGATCGTAGTTATATTCAGCATAGGTTCGGTTATAACGCATATACTGTGAAACCCCTTTACTTCCTACTGCCATGCGTTGCTCCTGCACTTCGTCATAACCGTCCAAACTGATTCTTCCGGTAGCAGATAGCCAACTGTTGATCTCCCAACTTAAACTCACATTTCCCCAGAATCGATTACGATTATCGTTCTCATAATTCTCATATCTGGTCCAATACGGATTATCCCAATAAATGGGGGTCAGGTCTGTTGGGTCAGACCAATTCCAGGTCATGTTCTTCCTGGTTCTAAAATAAGCGTCCTTTAATTCCTTGATATCCACATTGGTCTGCCACCATTCTCGGAGGTTAGTTGCCAGGTTTAATCCATTGTCGCCATCGTAACCGGTACCATATCTTCCTAAACCTGTTGTTTTACTAAAATTCGAATTGATTTCAATATTTAGCTTTTTAACTAATTGATGAGAAGCGGAGAAACTAAGGGTGTTCTTGCCCAGTTTGCTATTCGGTAAGATCCCCTTTTCATCGCTTCGGCTAAACCCCAGTTTAAAATAACCTTGCTCTCCGCCGGCAGAAATATTAATACTGTTGTTTAGCGTAAGAGGGTTAGTAAAAAAGCTTTCCGGGCCATTTTTAGCAGGGAGCCAGGGTCGTTTTTGTTTATAGTTTGGCGAAGTAGGATCAAAAGAGGTCCAATCATAGACCATTAAATTAGGATCGAACCGTGCTCCGTAAGAGGCGTCAAAACCCATGGGCACTATCAGGTCCATTTCTCCATCCCCATCCAAATCCCGATACCAAAAATAACCATCGGGAGATTCATAGTTGGGGCCATAGCCTGCGCCATATTCTTGTTGAAAATGGGTAAATGTGCTCTTATCCATGGTACCCGTTTGAACACTACTATTTAAAGCAATGGAAAAGCCGGGATCTTTACTTTTTCTTTTCTTGGTAGTAATAATAATAACGCCGTTACTGGCTCTGGAGCCATATAAGGCAGATGCCGCTGCGCCCTTTAATACATTGATAGACTCGATATCATCGGGATTGAGATCTGCTGCAGGATTACCATAGTCGTAACCTCCGCCACCTTCAGATTGATTAGCAGTATTCGAACTGCTATTATTAAACGGAACACCATCTATAACCACCAATGCCTGGTTATTTCCAAAAAACGATTTTGGCCCACGTATAATCATCCGGGTAGAACCGCCCATGTTATTATTTTGGCTGATATCCAGACCGGCAACTTTTCCATGTAAAGAACCGATAAAATTGGGGTCACGGGTGCGGTTTACTTCCTCACCGGTAATGTTCTGTGCGGCAAAAGGTAATTCGTTTCGTTTTCGGGCCTGACCCAAAGCTGTTACCACTACTGGCCCCAAAGTTTGCGCTTCCATTACCATACTTACATTAATGGCTGTACGGCCATCTACCCTAAGCAGTTGGGGGGCATAACCCAAAAACCGGAATTCCAGTTCTGCATTTTCATACGGGGCCTTAATCTGATAATGGCCATTGGCATCGGTTTGTGTGCCTATGGTTGTGCCCCTGATTAATACGCTCACCCCAGGGAGGGGCAACTTATCTTTGTGGTCTGTAACAGTACCACTAACCGTTATTTCTTGTGCCCAAACACCATTTACGGTGAAAAAAAGGGCAAAAAAAAAGGTAATCCTGATTTTTTTCATAGATAGATATATTTTAAATAAATAGATGTATCCTAAAGTTCTTCAGCCCCTTTTTTACATCAAACTATACCAAAAAATTAAAGTCACAACCCATTGATTATCAATAATATAATTTCATTGTTGATGGTTTTTCAAACCAATAAATAACTCAAAAAATAAAATAATTTGTAAAAACAACTACTATGTATTGCATATTACTAAATAATACCTATATCTTTGTATTATGATAATCGAGAATACACAAACCCAAAT
>JBJTNQ010000076.1:0-8551 GCA_046074105.1 Sphingobacteriaceae bacterium
ATCGGAGTTTCTAAATACGAAACCGTTACCGGCGATAAAATTGTTGCTTATATCCACGGAAACTACCGTTTAGGTGTTTTAGTTGGCTTAAGTGCCGATGCAGCTGGTGCCGACGAAGCCGGAAAAGACGTAGCCATGCAAATTGCAGCTATGAATCCGGTAGCTATTGATAAAGACGGCGTAGATTCACAAACTATTCAGCGTGAATTAGAGATTGCTAAAGAAGTGATCCGTGCAGAAGGTAAACCAGAAGATATGGTGGAGAAGATTGCTGCAGGTAAACTGAATAAATTCTACAAAGATTCAACCTTATTGAATCAGGAGTTTGTGAAAGACTCGTCAAAAACAGTCGCACAATTCCTGGACAGTGTATCTAAAGGATTAACTGTTACCGCCTTTAAGCGAGTTCAATTAGGAGCTTAATTATTTTGATCCCGATGGAAACATCGGGATTTTTTTTGCCCATTAATTTCAAACCCTATTTAACAGATGGTCTGAAATGGCAATAAAAGATTGGATGGCAGCGGGAATATCTGCTTCTGTTACCAAGGGGCCAGGGAAATGAAAATCATCTTCTTCATAAATCTCGATGAGATTTTCACCATTTTGAATGATCTTCAGATTCCAGGTGCCATTTTCCAGATGTAAAACCAGCCGGCCCCGATCTATGGGTTTTGAGGGTTTTAAAAGATTTTTCTTTTTCCAAAGGTCTTTTGACATCAGCCAGAATACTAAACACTAATGAAACGTATTTATACCAACGAAGTTGTGCATCTGAACCAGATAAATATAAACCCGGCCTTTGAGTAAACAATAAAATATATATTTTTGATAAACCTCCCGACGAATGAAATATAAACGTATCCTCCTTAAACTTAGCGGCGAAGCCCTGATGGGCGAAAAACAATACGGTATTGATATAGACCGTGTAGCCCAGTATGCTAAAGATATTAAATCGGTACACGAAAAAGGAATGGAAATTGCCATTGTTATTGGCGGAGGAAACATTTATCGCGGTTTAAGCGCCGAAAAAGCAGGTATGGACCGCGTACAGGCCGATTACATGGGTATGTTAGCCACCGTAATCAACAGTATGGCTTTACAGGATGCGTTGGAAAAAGTAGGCTGTAAAACCCGCCTGCTTACGGCCATTAAAATGGAGCAGATCTGCGAACCTTTTATCCGCCGCAGAGCGGTACGCCATTTAGAAAAAGGACGTATTGTAATTTTTGGCGCCGGTACCGGTAACCCTTATTTTACTACCGATACGGCTGCCTCACTAAGAGCCGTAGAAATTAATGCCGATGTGGTGCTAAAAGGCACACGTGTAGACGGTATTTATACCGCCGACCCGGAGAAAGACACCTCGGCAACCCGATTCAATGAAATTAGTTTCCAGGAAGTTTATGATAAAAACCTGAACGTAATGGATATGACCGCCATTACCCTTTGCCAGGAAAATAACTTACCCATCATTGTATTCGATATGAATAAGCCGGGCAATTTCATGAAACTGGTGAACGGAGATCCGATAGGGACACTGGTTAAATAAGTAGCATCAAGACAACAAAGCACAAAAAAATCCCGCTATTCGTCCTTAATTCAGCCGGCTTTACTATTTTTGCTACTCGAATCAAAATACTATGAGCGAACTCGTTAAAAAACAATTAGACGATGCCAAAATCCATATGGATAAGGCCGTTGAACATACAGAAAATGAATTGACCAAAATTCGTGCTGGCAAGGCTATGCCTTCTATGCTGGATGGTATTATGGTTGATTATTATGGAACCATGACCCCATTGGCTCAAATTGGCACCATTAATACACCCGACGCCCGCACCCTAGTGGTACAGCCTTGGGAAAAAACCTTACTGCAGGCTATTGAAAAAGCCATTATGGAATCGAACCTGGGCTTAAACCCTCAGAACGATGGAAGCATTATCCGTTTAAATATTCCGCCTTTAACCGAAGAGCGCCGTAAAGACCTGGTTAAAAAAGTGAAAGAAGAAGCAGAGAAAGGCCGTGTGGCTATCCGTAACATTCGTAAAGATGCCAACGAAAAGATCAAGAAATTGAAATCTGAAGGCGTTTCTGATGATGAGATCAAAACCGGTGAGGGAGAAGTTCAGAAACTAACCGACAGTTTTATTGTAAAGGTTGATCGCGAAGCGGAAAACAAAGAAAAAGATATCATGACGGTTTAAGTTAATCTTAAAGTCATAAGCAAAGGGAACCGGGTAAATACCTCGTTCCCTTTGCTATTTTTGTAGAAATTATGAAAGTATTATTCCATTACCTGAAAAACTATAAAGGATTACTGGCTTTAGCCCTTGTTTTGGCAGCCATTAACATGATATTTTCCCTGCTCGATCCGCACATTACCGGAAAGATTGTAGATAATTTCATTGAAAAACGAACGGAGCTTGACCGGGCTTCGTTTATCAAAGGAATTTTAAGTCTAATCGGGCTGGCTGTGGGCGCCGCCATGGTATCGCGTATAGCCAAAAATCTGCAGGATTATTATACCAATATCATTGTACAAAAATTAGGAGCCCAAATGTATGCCGATGGCTTAAAGCATTCGCTCGAACTGCCTTATCAAACCTTTGAAGATCAGCGGAGCGGTGAAACTTTAGGTATTTTACAGAAGGTGCGTACTGACTCGGAAAAATTCATCACCTCATTTATCAGTATTCTCTTTACCAGTTTAGTGGGGATGGTTTTTGTGGTTATTTACTCTTTAAACGTAAGTTATAAGGTAACGCTGGTTTATTTTGGCGCCATTCCTATTATTGCTTTAACGAGCTGGCTCTTGAGCCGTAAAATTAAAACCGTACAGAAAAATATTGTTAAAGAAACCACCGGGCTGGCCGGTTCTACTACCGAATCGTTAAGAAATATTGAGCTGGTAAAAAGCTTAGGCCTGGCTAAACAGGAGATTGAACGACTAAATAATACCACTTACAAAATTTTAGGTCTCGAGCTTAAAAAGATCAAATATGTGCGTAGCATGTCGTTCCTGCAGGGAACCACAGTAAATTTTGTACGCAGTGCCATGGTGGTAGTCTTAATGATCTTAATTTTCGACCAGGAAATTTCGGCAGGTAAGTATTTTACCTTTTTATTCTACTCTTTTTTCCTGTTCAACCCTTTGCAGGAGCTAGGAAACGTAATTGTTTCCTGGCGGGAGGCCGATGTTTCTTTAAGCAACTTTAACCGCATATTAAGCATGCCCAAAGAGGTGAAGCCTGCTAAGCCCAGCGTATTAGGGCAGGTTAAATCTTTGGAGTTTAAAAACGTAGGGTTTAAGCACCAAACGGCTAATCGTAATGCGCTTAACACGATCTCTTTTAAAACTCAACTAGGCGAAACCATTGCCTTTGTAGGTCCATCGGGGTCCGGAAAAACTACACTGGTAAAACTATTAGTTGGTTTATATCAGCCGCTGCAAGGCGAAATTTTATACAATCAAACACCTAGCGGGCAGATTGATCTGGATGAGTTGAGAGAAAAGATTGGCTTTGTAACTCAGGATACCCAATTGTTTTCTGGAACCATCCGTGAAAACTTGTTGTTTGTTCGCCCTAATGCCAGCGACGAAGAATGTATGGATGTGCTACAGAAAGCGGCCTGCCAATCGCTTTTAGCACGTGCAGATAAGGGTTTAGACACGGTTATAGGCGAAGGCGGGGTAAAAGTTTCGGGTGGCGAGAAACAGCGCTTATCTATTGCCAGGGCTTTATTACGAAATCCTAATATTTTGGTGTTTGATGAGGCCACCTCTTCATTAGACTCTATAACCGAAGAAGAGATTACCGAAACTATCCGCGATGTGTCGGTTTTCGAAAACCAAATTACCATCCTCATTGCTCACCGTTTATCTACCATTATGCATGCCGACCGTATTTTTGTGTTAGAGAAAGGACATATTGTAGAATCGGGTAAACACGAAGAGCTATTGAACGAAAAAGGCTTGTACTACGCCATGTGGCGCCAGCAAATTGGCGAAAAATTTAGCTCAGCTGAGGCTTAAATACTTTTAAGGCCTAAAATGATATTAAGTTAAGAAGACCTAGCAAGGTTTTAAAAACCTTGCTAGGTCTGTAATCTTAGCAGGTCTTTTATCTATCTCATCATTCCAGTATCTCGCCATAGTGGTGGCACGACTTAGAGTCGAACCACCACTACATAGAAGCCGTCACTTCAACGAGTGTTAGCCAGGAGAAATCTCTATTACAAATTATCCTACACGAAGTATTGTATAAAACCAGCAAAGATTTCTCGCCCTGCAAAATTAAAGGCAGTAAAATATTATCGAAATGACGATTGCTCACAAAAAAGCCTCCGCCAGCTGGCGGAGGCTTTTAAATTAACCTTTAATTGCCGGAATAAAGTCTGCCATAATCTTCAGACTTTCATCTTCTATAAAATCGTAATCATCCTTAGATTTCGGATCACCCTTTTTCAAAGCCGGAAGCCCTCTGGCCAAACGGCGTTTGTTTTCGCGTTCCAGGTTTTTAATTTCCTGCTGTTCACGGTCTGCTTTTAATTTTGTTTCGGCAGTACTTACCGAGGTTTCTTCATCCCGTTTACGGAAATCTTTAATGTCTTCCAGTAAATATTTATACTCTTCAGCGTTTTTCATACGCTGCTCATGTAACTTTAACAATTTAGCTTTAATGTCGGTCAGGTTAGCTACCGGAACATACTTAGAGGGTTTTATGGTATCCCATGGCAAAGCCGATGTCTCTGAACTTTCGCCATATTTATCGGCCGGGAAAACCATCGGGAACTGTATATCAGGCAAAACGCCTTTATGCTGCGTACTGCTTCCATTAATACGGTAAAACTTAGCCATGGTAAGGTTAATCTGCCCAAATTGAGGAGCATTGGGTCTGGATACACTTACATTTTGGGCCGTTTCTTCCTCCTGCTTTTTGGTGAGCAGCATCAGCCTATCTGTTGGGCTAATGAGGCGTGAAACATCAATAGACGATTGTACCGTACCCTTTCCATAGGTTTGGGTTCCCATTAAAATTCCACGTCCGTAATCTTGTATGGCCCCGGCAAAAATTTCGGAAGCCGAAGCACTGAAACGATCTACCATTACGCCCAACGGGCCGGTATAGGCGATCTCCGGATCTTCATCCTGATCTACCTCAACTCCTCTTCTGTCTTTTACTTGTACCACCGGGCCGGTTTTAATGAATAGGCCGGTCAGCTCAATGGCTTCCATTAAAGAACCGCCGCCATTAGCACGCAAGTCTATAATTACGCCATCTACCTTTTGCTGCTTCAGGGTGTCTAGCAGTAAGCGCACATCGCGGGTAGTTGATTTATAATTAGGATCGCCAGATTGGTAGGCTTTAAAATCTGCATAAAAGGCAGGTATTTCAATAAGCCCGATCTTAAAGGTTTTATTACCGGATGTAATGATTTTAATGGTTTTTTTAGCCGACTGATCTTGCAGAACCACCTTATCACGCATCAGCTCTACAATTATTGGCTTAGCGCTAAGCTCTTGTCCGGCCGGAATTACCTTTAAACGAACCAGTGTGCCTTTAGGGCCCTTAATTTTAGATACGGTATTATCTATCCGCCAGCCGATCACATCTACAAACTCGCCCTCTTTGCCTTGGGCTACAGCAATGATACGGTCGTTTACATTAAGCGTTTTAGCTTTATGAGCGGGTCCGCCCGGAATAATTTCAGCTACCTTAACCACTTCATTGTCTAGCTGTAAACGAGCGCCAATACCTTCAAACGTGCGGGCCATTTCTTCATTAAACTCCTGAGCACGGGTAGGTACAAAATAATTGGTATGCGGATCTATGCTTTCGGTAAAGGCATTCATTAATATCTGATACACATCCTGGTTATTGTTTTTGCCCGATTGGGTAATCAGGTTTTCGTAACGCAATTGCAGGGTTTTTATATTTTTGGCCGCATCGTTTCCGGTCAGTTTCAGATTTAATAGATCATATTTTACTTTTTTACTCCATAAGCGGTTAGCCTCTTCATCTGTTTTAAACCAGGGTAATTTCTCCCTATCGTAGGTATAAGCCTCATCTAAGGTAAAATCGAATGGCTGATTAATCTGGCTTAAGGCAAATTTCATACGCTCGTTATATCTTTTCTGATACACATTAAACATATAAAACGGAACGCTCAGGTCT
This sequence comes from Sphingobacteriaceae bacterium, assembly GCA_046074105.1. Taxonomy (GTDB): domain Bacteria; phylum Bacteroidota; class Bacteroidia; order Sphingobacteriales; family Sphingobacteriaceae; genus JAIPAN01. The sequence continues at coordinate 6,180 of JBJTNQ010000076.1, forward strand.
CCTGCTTTAAGGTCATCATCGAACGAGAAACGATATTGGCTGAAATCATCCAGATCGCTTTGCAGAAAATAATTTCGCCCGGCATCCAGTGCTTTCAGGTAGCTGTCGTAAATAAGCGAAGAGATAGAATCATTAAGCGCTACTTTTTTGTAATGATAGTTTTCTATCAGATTCACAATTTCTTTAGCCACTAATTCTTGCTGGGCATCTGGTTTCAGATTTAACGATCCGGGAACTTCTACACGTACTCTCGGATCGGCCGAACAGGCCAGGGTAGCCGCTATAAATAATCCTAAAAATATTCTTTTAAGCATCTCTTTAAAAAATTTAAACTTCATGGGATGAAAACCAAGCTATTATGATTTGGGCCTTTAATATACAGACAAAAAGCGTGGTTTTTTGTTACTAACCGCAATTATTAATTAACAGAAATTTAACAAAAAAACAGCTGAAAACCTAACTTAACCCTTATAAACCCGGATTTAACAAGATATCTCTTAGCTGCTCGAACTCTAAAATATACCTTTCTAAAAGCAGGGGCTTATCGCTTTGCTTAAAAGCCATGGCCATTTTTAGCTTTAATTGTAATAAAACGGGTAAATTATGCTGCTCAATGGCTATTATTTCGGCTTCATGCCAGTTTTTTAAGGCAGGTTCATAATCGCCTATTTCATATTTTAATTCGCCAAGTTCTAGGAGTGCGGCAATAATCCCATTGTAATAATTATTTTTTCTAGATTGGGTTAATGATTGTAGATAAAACCAATTGGCCTGAGAAAACAAATCCTGCCGGACATACCTGTCGGCTATTTCGCGGTAACACACCGCAATTCCTTGCTTGTCTTTTAAACGGGTAATGGCCGGCAATGCCAGTCTGATTAAATAGCGATCGGCATCGGCAAATTCTCCTTGTAATGATTTTATTTTACCTAGTCTGATGTAAGATTGAGCAATTGCCGGAGAATTTTTTACCGCAATAGCTAAATTGAGTGCTTTTTGCTGATGCAGCAGGGCCTGCTCATAATTCTCCTTCATTTCCAGGATTAAACTCATTAACTGATAAATACCGGGCTGTATGGTTTTATTTTCCTGAACGGGCTCTTGACTTAGGTATCGGTTAAAAGTGCTTAAACTATGATCGAAATTTCCATTTAAAGCATCGGTAATGGCCCATCTCAGCAAGGAGGATCTTTCTTTATCCATTGTTGCAATCTCCGGCTGGTAATATCCGGCGAAAGCCTGAAACTGTTCTCTAAATTCCAGGGTATTGGCATAATTCTGTATATCTACCGGGTCGGTTTCGAGGTTTAGTCTTAATAAGAAATAGGATTTGATGCCTTGTTTTTGAGTGGTATCGGCAGGTAAGCGAAATAGGGCTGCGCTTGCAGAAAATGTGCTTAAAAGTAAAAGAAACACGAGTGATTTAAATAGATGGGCTTTCATGACGATTGAATATTTATTGCCCGAGATCGGATTTTTTTGAATTTTCTGAGCTTGCGGCAATATTTTTGTAAAATAATATATTATTTCGAGAGCGTAACAAAATTGCTGATCTTGTATTCGTTTTATGGCTACTATTCCTCCTTTAGCCGAGCGCATGCGCCCGGCAACTTTAAATGATTATATCGGTCAACAACATTTGGTTGGGCCGGGTGCCATTCTGCGGCAGGCCATTGAAAATGGAAATATCCCTTCTCTGCTGTTATGGGGCCCGCCGGGAGTGGGCAAAACTACCCTTGCCTTTATAATTTCTCATCAATTAGAACGTCCGTTTTACAGTTTAAGTGCCATCAACTCCGGAGTAAAAGATATCAGGGCCATTATTGATGAGGCAGCCGCACTAAAAGCTAAGAATGAGAACCTGCCGATTTTGTTTATAGACGAGATCCACCGCTTTTCTAAATCGCAGCAAGATTCGCTTTTGGCTGCCGTAGAGAACGGACTACTTACTTTAATTGGCGCCACCACAGAAAATCCTTCTTTTGAGGTAATTTCCGCTTTGCTATCGCGATGTCAGGTTTATGTGCTGCAGCATTTATCTGCCGATGAGCTGATCAAATTATTAGATGAGGCGCTTAAAAAGGATGAATTTCTGAGCAAAAAGAAAATTATTATTGAAGAATATGAAGCCTTGCTCCGCCTTTCGGGCGGCGATGCTCGTAAATTATTAAATGTGCTGGAACTGGTGGTTCAAACTACTGCCGGCGAGGTAATTTCCATTACCAACGATTTGGTATTGAAACTGGTTCAGCAAAATATGGCCATTTACGATAAGGCCGGCGAACAGCACTACGATATCATTTCTGCTTTTATTAAATCTATCCGCGGCAGCGACCCTAATGCGGCGGTATACTGGCTGGCCCGAATGATTG
>JBJTNQ010000077.1:0-3386 GCA_046074105.1 Sphingobacteriaceae bacterium
GACCCAACGATGTCTTAGCAACCTGTGCTAACAAGGTGCTACATTCTATCCGCCGGATGGCGGAAAAGATAAGTGATTCAGTTCTACCTGACTTCTCCGAAAGCCTTTCTACATCAACATGAGTTTAAGAGAAGAATTACACAAACGGATTTTGATAATTGATGGTGCCATGGGTACCATGATTCAACGCTACCAGCTACAAGAAGAAGACTTCCGCGGAGAGCGTTTTAAGGATCACCCCTGCGATGTAAAGGGCAACAATGACTTACTCAACCTCACCCGTCCGGATATAGTTAAAGCCATACATGCCGAATATTTAAAGGCCGGTGCCGATATTATAGAAACCAACACCTTTAGTACCCAACGCATTTCGCTGGCCGATTATCAGATGGAGCCTCTGGCTTACGAGATGAGCTTTGAAGGTGCCCGTTTAGCTCGTGAGGTTGCCGAAGAATTTACCGCACAAAATCCGGCCAAGCCACGCTTTGTGGCTGGTGCCGTGGGACCAACGAATAGAACCGCATCCATTTCGCCCGATGTGAACGACCCCGGTTATCGAGCCGTTAGCTTCGACGATCTGGTAGAAGCCTACTATGAGCAGGTACGTGGTTTAGTTGATGGCGGGGTAGATGCCTTGCTCATCGAAACTATTTTCGATACGCTGAATGCCAAGGCAGCCATATTCGCCATCAAGAAATATGAAGAAGAACTAAAAAAGTCTCCCGCCTCTGGGGGGAGATTTAGAGGGGGGCCTGGAGAAAGGCTGGAGATCATGATCTCCGGAACCATTACCGACGCCAGCGGACGTACCCTTTCGGGACAAACTGTTGAAGCTTTCTTAAACTCCCTAAATCATGCCGATCTGTTAAGCATTGGTTTAAATTGTGCTTTGGGTGCCAAGGAAATGCGACCGCATATTGAAGAATTGGCCCAGAAAGCCAATTGTTTTATTTCGGCCTACCCCAATGCAGGTTTGCCGAACGAATTTGGCGCCTACGATGAAGTACCTCACCAAACGGCCCACCTGGTAGAAGATTTTGCAGCCAGCGGCTTCGTGAATATTGTAGGCGGCTGCTGCGGAACCACCCCCGATCATATTAAATGTATTGCCGAAAAGGTACAAAAATACCCGGCCAGAACACCGGCACAACCCGAGCCCTATTTAAGACTTAGCGGTTTAGAGGCCCTCACGCTAACCCCGGAAACCAATTTTGTGAACATTGGCGAACGGACCAATATTACCGGTTCGCCCAAATTTTCTAAACTGATCTTAAGCGGCGATTACGAAGGTGCTTTAACCGTTGCTCGTCAGCAGGTGGAGGGCGGTGCCCAGATCATAGACGTGAATATGGACGAGGGTATGCTCGACTCGGAAGCGGCCATGACCAAATTCCTGAATCTCATTGCCTCCGAACCAGATATCGCCAAGCTGCCCATCATGATCGATTCCTCCAAATGGACTGTGATCGAAACAGGATTAAAATGCCTGCAGGGCAAAGGCGTGGTCAACTCCATCTCACTAAAAGAAGGAGAAGAAAAATTCAAGGAGCATGCCCGTAAAATTGCCCAATATGGTGCAGCCGTAGTGGTGATGGCTTTTGATGAGCAAGGCCAGGCCGATTCTCTGGAACGCCGCATAGCCATTTGCAAACGTTCTTACGATATTTTGGCGAACGAGGTTCATTTCCCGGCACAGGATATCATCTTCGATCCGAATATTTTAACCGTTGCCACGGGATTAGAAGAACACAATAATTACGCAGTCGATTTTATTGAGGCTACTCGTTGGATTAAACAGCACTTACCCTTGGCCAAAGTAAGCGGCGGGGTTTCCAATATCTCGTTTTCCTTCCGGGGAAACAATGTAGTTCGCGAAGCCATGCATTCGGCTTTCCTGTACCATGCCATTAAAGCCGGACTGGATATGGGCATTGTAAATGCCGGAATGCTGGAAGTTTATGAAGAAATTCCCAAAGATCTTTTAGAACTGGTAGAAGACGTATTGCTGAATCGGAGGCCCGATGCGACCGAAAGACTGGTAGAATTTGCCGAGACCATTAAAACTACCGGCAAAGTATTGGTTAAGGATGAAGAATGGCGTAAAGCACCGGTAGAAGAGCGCCTATCGCATGCTTTAATTAAAGGAATTATTGAATACCTGGATGAAGATGTAGAAGAAGCCCGTCAGAAATATGCCAAACCGCTCGAAGTGATAGAGGGGCCGCTCATGGCCGGAATGAATATTGTGGGCGATCTGTTTGGAGCCGGGAAAATGTTCCTGCCACAGGTGGTAAAATCTGCCCGGGTAATGAAAAAAGCGGTGGCTTATTTACAACCATTCATTGAAGCCGAAAAAAACGGGCAGGAAAAAGGGGCAGGAAAAATCCTGCTGGCCACCGTAAAAGGCGATGTACACGACATTGGCAAAAATATCGTCGGCGTGGTTTTGGCCTGCAACAGTTTCGAAATTATTGATTTGGGTGTAATGGTATCGGCACAGGAAATCCTGCGCCGGGCTAAAGAAGAAAACGCAAACATCATTGGCTTAAGTGGGCTAATTACGCCTTCGCTCGATGAAATGGTGCATTTGGCTAAAGAAATGGAACGCGAAGGATTTAACATCCCCTTAATTATTGGCGGAGCCACTACTTCCCGAATTCATGCCGCAGTAAAAATTGCCCCGCAATATTCCGGGCCAACCATTCACGTGCTCGATGCCTCTAGAAGTGTGGGCGTATGCAGCAAGCTCCTCAACGAGAAAACCCGGAACGAATACATCCGGGAAATTAAAGAGGAATATGCTAAAAGCCGGGAAGCGCATCTTCAGAAACAAAATCAAAAACCTTATTTAAGCCTGGCGCAAGCCAGGGAAAATAAATATGCCATTAAGTGGGATGACTATACGCCGGTTAAACCTTCTTTTTTGGGCACCAAGGTATTTGAAGATTTTCCTTTGGCAGAATTAGTTCCTTATATCGATTGGACTCCTTTTTTCCATACCTGGGAACTAAGAGGCAGCTATCCGAAAATATTTAACGATGAAGTAGTAGGCAAGGAAGCTAAAAAGCTATTTGACGATGCTCAAATACTACTCCAAAGAATTATCGACGAGAAATTATTGCAGGCCAAAGGCGTGATCGGTTTCTGGCCGGCCAATGCCGTTGGAGACGATGTTAGTTTGGAGTCAAAAGACAAATTCTTCCCCTCTGGGGAGGATAAAGGAGGGGCTACAACTTTACATTTCTTACGTCAACAGGCTGAAAAACCTGCTGGAGAACCTTATTACTGTTTAGCAGATTTTGTAGTGCCAAAAGATACCGGCAAAACAGATTATATCGGGGGCTTTGCCGTAACAGCCGGAATAGGCTGCGATAAATTGGTTAAAC
>JBJTNQ010000078.1:0-16354 GCA_046074105.1 Sphingobacteriaceae bacterium
ATTGCATAAGCAATTGACTTTTTGCCATCGTACATCATATTATTTACGAACCTGGTCACCATTACGTCGTTAAACTTTGGATCAGGCAGGATAATTCGTTTTTTTGGTTTCGACTTTCTCATGATTCTTTCCTCCGTTTATGCTTTAGCTTTAGGTCTCTTTGTTCCGTATTTAGAACGACGCTGATTACGACCATCTACTCCTGAAGTATCTAGTGCACCACGAATGATGTGGTAACGTACTCCTGGTAAATCTTTAACACGACCGCCACGAATTAACACAATGGAGTGTTCTTGCAGGTTGTGACCTTCTCCTGGAATGTAAGCGTTTACTTCTTTTCCGTTAGTTAAGCGCACACGAGCTACTTTACGCATGGCTGAGTTTGGTTTTTTAGGGGTAGTAGTGTATACACGGGTACACACACCTCTTCGCTGTGGACAGCTGTCCAACGCTGGGGACTTACTCTTATCCTCCAGAGCTACTCTACCTTTCCTAACTAATTGTTGAATGGTTGGCATTTGTTGCTTTTAGTTTATAAAATCTACTATCCTTTTTCAAAGGACTGCAAAGGTAGCAATCTCTTTCTTGATTTTCAAGCAATTGGGTTAAAATAATTAAACGATTTACATCTGCTGCCTGAGACCGGGGTTTCCTTATCAGAATTTGATTTCCATATCACAATTAATTGTGATATAAAACCATTTACATTGTAATTGAAATAATATTTATCAAAAAAAATGAAAATAATTGTAACCAATATATCATGCTATACGTATAAGGGTTTATCAGAACCAGATCATCAACACTAAATCAAAAATTATGAACTTCAAAGCGCTCCTCCTGATGGTTTATACCGGGATAATTGCAGGGCTAATTATCACTTCATGCAATAAGAGTGATTTGTTTAACCCCGAAGGCTCCACTGAATTTAGAGAGATAGGGAAGAACCATGTGGAAACTTTAATCAGCCTTGGCGGTTCTGTTAATCAAAGTGTGGGCGCACCGTTAGCTGGCTCAACCGGCAGAAAATGGATAAAAAACTTTAAAAGTCTAAACCCAGGTGGCAGAACGGATTATTTTTTAATGACCAGTGACCTAGAGCTTATTTTAAGCAAGAGCAACTGTGTGGGGATTTGTTTGTGCTATGCCGTAAACAACAAAGATGAACTGATCATTTTACCCCTAGGGGTAAATAAGGATGGGCGTATTATAAAACCCGAAACAATAAATACTGAAGAAGGACTTATTGACTGGACAATTAGCAGAATATGGATGGCCAATTACAAAGGGCAGACCCTGGCTCATTTTTTCGGAACTAACACTTTTTATCGATTAAGTAAAAATCCCAATTGTAGGATAATTCGCGTTTCCTACGCTCAAGATACTCAAGGCAATTCTCAACTGCTTTTGGCCGATGCTGCCGACTCTGACCCCTGGATGTACGAGGCCGATTCGAAGCCTTTCCCTCCTTTTTATCCAGGAATTAATTAAGCTATCTTCTTTGTGTAAATCAATTAAACCATTCCGCTGGTAGCCGACATTTTAACACACCCAATTGAAACCAAACAAAAAAAGCGGCATATGCCGCTTTTTTTGTTTGTAAATAACATCAACGCATTATTTTTTTTTCTTTTTAGTATCGGCTGCAGGAGTTGCTGCTACAGGAGCAGCCTCTCTGGTAAAGGTCAATGAACTTCCTTCCTGATTAACCGTCATTTCATTTTTTGCGGGATTAAAGCTGACCTCGATCCCTGCTTCTTCAATGGTAAATTTATCAACTCCATCGGGGGTTAACACAAAGGCCTGCTGTCCGACAGGCTCAGCTACCAGGTTACCGCTGTCAATTTTCACATCTATCTTAACCGGCACCTGCGAATTGGCATATACGCCCACGTACTGCTTCAGATTTACCGGAGCAGCTACTGATGCAGCAGCCGCCTCCCCTTTCCAGGTATCGTTGGCTGAATTGTGATCTGGGAATACATGATCAGGGTCTACACTGACCGACTCTAGTTCTTCGGTAGACGGATATTTGAAGGTCCAGCTGGTGTTACGCTGCCAGATCTCTACCGGAATGGTCATACGGTCTTTCTTTCCGCTTTTGGTTTTAATTTCGAGGATAACCGGCATGGGCATTTTTTCCAAATTTTCTACCGTGATGAGTGCTCCATTTTTCGGATCGTTCTTCTCGTATTTTACGCTGGTAACCGCTTGGTCGAAACGCCAGTTATTCACAAACCAGCTTCTCCAGAACCAGGCCAGGTTTTCGCCCGAAACATTTTCGATGGTTCTGAAAAAATCATCGGGTGTAGGGTGTTTAAAAGCCCAGCGTTCTACATAGGTACGAAAAGCTTTATCAAAACGCTCAGGGCCTAAAATCTGCTCTCTAAGCATGGTTAGGCCTGCGCCGGGTTTCATATAACACAGCATCCCGATATTTCTTTCTTTCATATTATCGGGGCTGCTCATCATGGGCTCTAATGCCGGATTGGTAAAGGCATTAGCCATGCGGTGCATATCTGTTTTGGCTTCTTTGTATTCGCCTTTATTAAACTCCTGAGTACTCAGGGTATTGATAAAAGTATTAAAACCTTCATCCATCCATCCGTATAAACGCTCGTTAGAACCTACGATCATGGGAAACCAGGTATGTCCGAATTCATGATCGGTTACTCCCCACAGGTCACCTTTTTTGTCTTTCCATCCACAAAATACAATACCGGGATACTCCATACCGCCTTCGTTTCCGGCCACATTGGTTGCTGCAGGATAAGGAAATTCGAACCATTTTTTTGAATAATGTTCCATCGAGGCTTTGGTGTATTCGGTTGAGCGGCTCCAGGCTTCCTGGCCTGCACTTTCTACCGGATAGGCAGAAATTGCCATAGTTTTTTTACCGCTGGGTACATTAATTCTGGCTGCATCAATAATAAAAGACGCCGATGAAGCCCAGGCCGCATCGCGTGAGTTCTTAATTTTAAATTTCCAGGTTAATTCTGTTTTTCCGCTGGGGCGGGATGCCGGATCGTTCACTTCGACTTCGCCTCTGATGGTTACGGTTTTATCGCTTGCAGCAGCTGTAACCCAACGCTTTTGCTGTTCGGCAGTGTACACTTCTTTTGTATTGGTTAACTCGCCGGAGGCCACCACGATATGATTAGCCGGTACAGTTATGGCCAGATCGAAATCGCCATATTCTAAATAAAACTCGCTGGCACCTAAATAGGGGTCGGTATTCCAGCCCCGAACATCATCGTAAACACATAAGCGTGGATACCATTGTGCCATGGTAAATATCTTTCCATTTTTGGTATCCTGAATACCCATACGGTCTGAACCGTATAAAGGAGAAATGAACGAATAATCTACTTTTAATTTTACCTGACCGCCTGCTGCCTGCAGGGCTTTAGGTAAAAACACCTGCATGCGGGTATCAATTATACTGTATTTCACATCCGTTTCGGTAGTTTTTCCTTGAACAGTGCTAAGGGCTTTTACTGATTTAATTTTGTAGCCGCCATCTAATTTCTGGCTTCCCGAACCGTTACGGCTTCCGCTTAAAGGAATTAAAGCGTTGCCCCGCGAATCGTTTTTAAATAAGTTTTGGTCTAACTGCATCCATAAAAAGCCTAATTGATCGGGGCTATTATTGGTATAGGTAATTACTGCCGATCCGGTAATTTCATTTTCGGCTTCATTTAAGCGGGCCGATAATTGATAATCGGCTCGGTTTTGCCAGTATTTGGGTCCCGGCTGTCCGCTGGCCGAACGATATTCTGTACCGTTTTTAGTGTAGAAAACCGGCGCAAAGGCATCGTGGTAATCGTATTTATTTTGTGGTGCCTGCTGTGCCCATGACAGGGTAATGCCCATCATTAGGAGGAGCGAAAGGCAGAGGTATTGTTGTATTTTTTTCATTTTTTTAATTGATTAGCGTTGGTTTTATTTTATGAGTTGGACATACTGACTTTCGTCGAAACCCAGGCATATGATTTTGCCGTTTGACTCTATGATCGGCCGCTTGGTTACACTGGGCTTTTGGATAATGAGACTGAAAGCGGCTTCTTTATTATTAATGGTGTTTTGCACTTCGGGTGGCAGCTGGCGCCAGGTAGTTCCTTTTTTATTAACCAGGCTTTCCCAGGCAATTTGTGTGGCCCAGTCTTCTAGTTTCTCTTTGGTGATGCCTTTTTTCTTGTAATCGTGAAATTCAAAATCGAGCTCGTTGGCTTTTAGCCAGTCGAGGGCTTTTTTCACGGTATTGCAATTGGGTATTCCGTATACGATCATGTTTTATTTGTTTAATCGGGTCATAGTGAGTTCGGCGCCTGCGGTAACAAAGCTCTCTGCCATTGCTATGCTTCGGCCAATAAGTGCCGGCAGCTCCAGCTGTTCTTCGGGTTCGAAACCACCAAGCACATAGTCTACCTGGCGGCCTTTTGGGAAATCATCGCCTATTCCAAACCGAATTCTGGGATAATTATTGTGCCCTAAAACAGCTTCTATACTTTTTAAACCATTGTGCCCGGCATTACTGCCTTTGGGTTTAAGGCGGATGGTACCGAATGGCAGAGCCAGATCGTCTACTATCACGAGTACCTGCTCTACGGAGATCTTCAGTTCCTGCATCCAATAGTTGAGCGCTTTTCCGCTCAGGTTCATATAGGTGGTGGGCTTAATGAGGTGTATCTTTTTGCCCTTATAATTGATCTCGGTATAAGCGGCCAGACGCATGGTGGTAAAAGATGCACCGGCATTTTTTGCCATTTGATCTGCTACCATAAAACCGATGTTGTGCCGGGTGTCGGCATACTCGGGACCAATGTTGCCTAAGCCTACGATGAGGTATTTCATGCTGAACAAATATATAAAAAGCTTGCGGGATACATAGGTTGTGAGTTATAGGTTGTAGGTTACAGGTTGTAGGTTATAGGTTGTAGGTTGCTGGGCGTGAGGATGCAAGATGGCGCCAGGGATTCCCTTGCTCTCTTTGCTTCGTCATTTCGAATCCCGTGGGAGCGGGTGAGAAATCTCTATGGCTTATTGCTAGGTGCGTTTTATCATTTTGGCTCATGAATTGCCCCTGAAATATTATCGAAATGACGGGGTAGCATAGATCCTTCGACAAGCTCAGGATGACAAAAAAGTCATAAAAAAAGCCCCGATGAATACCGGGGCTTTAGAACCATAAAAGGGTTAAATTATTTATTAGCTTCCTGCTCGGCTTGTTTCAAGGCACGAGACATTACTACAGATACGATGGTATCGTCGGCATTGTTGGTTACCTGGAATTTATCGAATTTTAATTCGCCTACACGAACTGATTTTCCTAATTCTAAGCTTTCCATAGCTACTTCTACGTGCTGTGGCATATCTTTAGGGAATGCTTTTACACGTAGTTTACGTAATTTCTGGATTAATTTACCCCCCATTTTAACACCTGGAGAGGTTCCGGTTAATTTTACCGGAATTTCCATTACGAATGGCTTGCTGTCGTTTACTCTTAAGAAGTCGATATGCAAGATTTGCTCGGTTAATGGATGGAACTGGATGTCTTGTAAAACGGCTTGCGCTTTTACAGATCCAACGGTAATTTCAACGAAATGAACGTCTGGTGTGTAAACCAAACCTTTCAAATCAGCTGCGGACACTGCAAAGTGGACTTGATTTGCGCCACCATAAAGAACTGCAGGCACTTTGCCTTCGTAACGCAATTCTTTAGCGTCTCTTTTCCCTACGTTCTCTCTTGGAGAACCGCTAATAGCAAATGATTTCATTTTTACTTGTTTTTAATTAATTGATATATATTCTAACGCTGTGTTATTCTACTTTAAAGAGGTCTGATATGGAGCCGTGTTCGTTTACATTGGCAATAGCTTTGGCAAACAGATCGGCGGTTGACAGGACCTTAATTTTATTGCTTTGCTGTTTTAAAGGAATGGTATCGGTAACGATCAATTCGGTTAAAACAGAGTTTTCTATGGTTTCGTAGGCTTTGCCTGATAAAACGGCATGTGAGCATACGGCACGTACGCTGTTAGCGCCGTTTTCCATAATGAGCGATGCGGCTTTAGAAAGTGTTCCGGCGGTATCGCAAATATCGTCTATTAATACAATATCCTGCCCGGTTACGTCTCCAATGATAGACATCGACTCTATTTCGTTAGCACGTTTACGACGCTTGTCGCAAATGACTACTTCTGCATTGAAATATTTTGCAAAAGTACGTGCCCGGTATGATCCGCCCATGTCTGGGGATGCAATGGTTAAGTTGGGTAAGTTAAGGCTCTTAATATAAGGCACAAAAATTACCGAAGCATCGAGGTGATCTACCGGAATGTCAAAGAACCCTTGTATTTGTGCGGCGTGGAGGTCCATGGTCATGATACGATGGGCTCCGGCAGCGGTTATCAGGTTAGCGATCAGCTTGGCGCCAATGGCTACTCTGGGTTTATCTTTTCTGTCCTGACGGGCAAAACCGAAATACGGTACCACTACCGTGATGTAGTGTGCCGATGCTCTTTTTGCCGCATCTGTCATCAACAACAATTCCATCAGGCTATCTGTTGGCGGCGGTGTTGATTGGATCAGGAATACGTCGCAGCCTCTTACCGTTTCGTTAAAGTGAGGCTGAAATTCGCCGTCGCTAAAGCGAGATACCTGAAGGTCGCCCAATGGTTTACCGTATGATTCTGCTATTTTTTCAGACAGATCTTTAGTTACAGATCCGGCAAATAACTTTACGGAGTTAAATTGTAAGGGCATAGCTGCTTAATTAATGCTAAAAAAAATCGGATTGTGTTTCTTCTCCACAATCCGAATCCTTTCTGCTGTTGTCCCACCTGGATTCGAACCAAGACATACTGAACCAAAATCAGTTGTACTACCCTTATACTATGGGACAATCTCCATATGCATGAAATTGCTTTCTTGCAAAGGTTTGCAAATATAGAGCGATTAAACCTAACCTGCAAATGAATTTCGGATTTTTTACTAATGATTTTTATGGGTGTTAAATTCTGTTAAAGCTTGAGGATTGCCTAGCTCATATTTAAATGCAAATCCTTATTTTCGACAAATAATTAAGTATCGAAAATTAAGTGTATGAATTATAATAAACTGAATAATCTGTTCGGCTGGCTTACTTTTATCATTGCTTCGGGCGTTTACATATTAACTTTAGAGCCTTCTGCAAGTTGGTGGGACTGTGGCGAATTTATTGCTGCGGCTTACAAATTACAAGTAGTGCATCAGCCAGGGGCTCCTCTTTTCTTAATGATCCAGAAGATCTTTTCTCTTCTGGCAGGCAGCAACACTGCTAAAGTGGCCTACTTTATGAATATGGGTTCGGCCTTGTTTAGCGGTGCCACTATTTTGTTTTTATTCTGGACGATTACGGCCCTGACAAAAAAGGTTCTGGTTAAAACCGGTGAATCTTTAAGTGTTTATCAAACCATTGTGATTTTGGGCAGCGGTTTGGTTGGCGCTTTAGCTTACACTTTTTCCGATTCTTTTTGGTTCTCGGCAGTAGAGTCTGAGGTTTACGCCATGTCTTCTTTCTGCACCGCCCTAGTTTTTTGGGCTATTTTAAAATGGGATACTCATGCAGATGAAGAGGGTGCCGACCGCTGGCTAATCTTTATTGCTTATGTAATGGGCTTATCCATCGGGGTGCATCTGCTGAATTTATTGGTTATTCCGGCAATGGCTTTGGTCTATTATTTCCGCAGAGCCCAGCAAACTACCATGAAAGACACTTTTATGGCTTTATTAGCAGGAATTGCCATTTTGGGCTTTGTGCAATATGGCGTTATCCAATACCTAATTAAACTGGCCGCAGGCTTCGATTTGTTTTTTGTAAACACCTTAGGTTTGGGCTTTGGCAGCGGAGTGATTGTTTTTATGGCCTTATTAATTGGCGGTATTACTTATGGTATTATTTATTCCATTAAAAAAAATAAGGCGGTTTTAAATCTGGCTTTAGTTTGTTTAACCTTCATCATTTTTGGCTACAGCTCTTATGCCATGCTGGTAGTGAGAGCTAAAGCGAATACTTCTCTTAATAACTCTGACCCGGACAATGTTTTTGCTTTATTAAGCTACCTGAACCGCGAACAGTATGGAGACCGCCCTTTGCTTTATGGTGAATATTTTGACTCTAAGGCCATTGATTATAAAGAAGGTGGCGAGATTTACCGTAAAGGAGAGAAAAAATATGAGGTGGCCGGACGCAAATTTGAACAGATCTATGATCGGAATACTTTGCTTCCAAGAATGTATAGCCAAGACCCTGGACATGCCGGTTTTTACCGGGAATGGATGAGATTAGGCGAGAACGGTTCTCCTACCTTTGCCGATAATCTGGGCTTTTTATTCAGCTACCAAACAGGCTTTATGTATATGCGCTATTTTGCCTGGAACTTTATTGGCCGCCAAAATGACGAACAGGGTCATGGAAATTATACCGACGGAAATTGGATAACCGGCATTAAAGCCATTGACAATATGCACATTGGCGGGCAGGATGCATTATCTAAAAACGCCCTGAACAATATTTCTTACAACCGATTTTTTGCACTTCCTTTTATTTTAGGCCTGCTGGGTGCTATTTGGCATTTTAAACGCAAAGAGCAAGATGCCGGAATTGTAGGTTTATTATTCTTCTTTACCGGAATGGCCATTGTTTTATACCTCAATCAAACGCCGCTCCAGCCACGTGAACGTGATTATGCCTACACCGGTTCTTTTTACGCTTTCGCGATTTGGATAGGCCTGGGTGTTGCAGCCATTGCCGAGTTTTTGAAAAGCAAGATAAGCCCTACGGGTGCGGCAATTGGCGCTACGGTACTAAGTTTGCTAGTTGCTCCGGCACTTATGGCAAAAGAAGGCTGGGATGACCATAACCGTTCTACTAAATTAACTCCAAGAGATTTTGCAGCCGATTACCTGGAATCTTGCGCACCAAACGCCATTTTGTTTACCTACGGCGATAATGATACCTACCCTTTATGGTACGCCCAGGAAGTAGAAAATATTCGCCCGGATGTACGAATTGTAAACCTAAGTTTAATTGGTACCGACTGGTATTTACGCCAATTAAAAGAAAAGGTAAATCAATCGGAAGGCTTACCTATCAGTATGCCTAATGAGAAATTTGTACAGGGTGTTCGCGATGTAATACGTTACCAGGATTATCAGATACAGGATGCTGTAGAATTGAAAACCATTCTGGAGGTAATCACTTCAGATAACGATGACGATAAAATTGCCTATGAAGATGGCAGCAGAGAGAATTTCTTACCTACCAAAAACTTCAAAATTAGCATCAATCCAGAAGAAATATTATCGACCGGAACGGTACGCCCAGATCAGAAAGATCAGATCGTGCCTGCCATGCAATGGACTTACAACAAGAACTACATTACAAAGGCGGAATTAGGAATGATTGATATTTTAGCAAATAACAACTGGAAAAGACCGGTTTGTTTCGCCATTACCGTTCCGTCTGATAATTATATGGGCTTGGATAAATACCTGCATCAGGAAGGCTTTGCTTATCGTCTGCAGCCAATTGAAGCAAAAGCAGCGCAACAAGAGGCCGATATCAATACCCAGGAGATGTATAATAACCTCATGAATAAATTTAAATGGGGAAACATGAAAGCGGCCAGCTACCTCGACCCTGAGTCTGTGCGCATGGTTACCATCGTTGTAAACAATTTTAATATGCTTGCGCAACAATTAATAAAAGAGGGGAAAACCGAGCAAGCTAAAAAGGCTTTAGATAAATGTTTAGCTATTATTCCGGATAAGAACTACTCGCTAACTTATGCCATTCGTAAGTATTACCTGGCCGATAATCTTTATCAGTTAAAAGAAACTGCTAAAGCTAACGCGGTTGCTGAGCAAACCGGCGAGTTTGTGACCAATGAGCTCAAGTATTTAATAGCCATCTCTGATAGCAGAGGCGGTGCCAGCAGCAATGACATTCAATTGGGCATGTCGCTATTAAATGAATTGATTAAAACAACGGGCGAAAATGGCCAAACAGCACTGAACAATAAATTGCAGAAACAATTTAAAGAAATTGGAAGTATGGTTAGATAGCAACATAATTTGCGCTACAACAAAAAAGGAGGCCGAATGAGCCTCCTTTTTTGTTGACATAGGGATATAAAAATTATTCTTCGACTACACCCATGCTGCAGAATTTTTCTATCCGCTGGCTAATTACTTCATCTATATTAGCTGTCTTAAGTTTAGCCAGATCCTGAATAATTTGAGATTTAAGGGTCTGTGCCATTAATTCAGGGTCGTGGTGTGCACCGCCTAAAGGCTCTGGAATAATACCATCGATAAGTTTATTGGACAACATATCTTCGGCTGTTAGTTTCAGACATTCGGCCGCTTTCTCTTTAAAATCCCAGCTTCTCCATAAAATAGAAGAGCAAGATTCTGGCGAAATAACCGAGTACCAGGTATGTTCCAGCATATATACTTTATCGCCAATTCCAATACCTAAAGCACCGCCCGATGCACCCTCGCCAACTACAAAACATAAGATGGGTACTTTTAAAACCGACATTTCCAGCAGGTTTCTGGCAATGGCCTCTCCTTGTCCGCGTTCCTCGGCTTCTAAGCCCGGAAAAGCTCCTGGAGTATCGATAAAAGTAATGACCGGCTTGTTAAATTTCTCAGCCAACTTCATCAGGCGCAAAGCCTTACGATAGCCTTCCGGATTAGCCATACCAAAATTACGGTATTGTCTGGTTTTGGTATTGGTTCCTTTCTGATGGCCAATAACCATCACCGATTGTCCGTTGATGGTGGCAAATCCGCCCACAATGGCTTTATCATCGCCTACCGTACGGTCGCCATGGAGTTCAATAAAATCATCGCAAATCAATTCGATGAACTGTAGCGTATATGGACGTTCCGGATGGCGTGAGATCTGCACCTTTTGCCAACGGCTTAAGTTACTATAGATATGTACACGGGTTTGATGTAGTTTTTCCTGCAATTCAGTAACGGTTGCAGACATATCTACATTGGTTTTTTCGGCAATCTGTTTTACTTTCTCTATCTGTTGCTGTAAATCAGCAATCGGTTTTTCGAAATCAAAAGAGGTTTGCATTTCCATATTCTAATTCATTTTGGAGCGCTAAAGGTATGAATTTATGGGTAGCTATGAAAAACAGATTGATTTTATCTGCTAATAAAAGAGCTAGCGGCTTATAATATTCAGGAATAAAAATTCGTTTTAGTTGGATGATGAATTCAGAAAACATAAGAAATAACCGATTTATTTTGCCCGCAACGATTATGGGCCTGGCGATGGTGATTGGCATTGCCATATTTTCCTTTACCTGGAAGGGAGTAAAATCAGAAAACCAGACCATTAATGTAACCGGTTCGGCCAAAAGGACCATTGTTTCAGACCTTGGCATATTAAGGCTCAGCATTAATGTTGATGAGGTGAGTCAGCTGGCAGCTTATCAAAGTTTAAAAAGCAAAATGCCAAGCCTGGTGAATTATTTGGAGAGTAAAGGTTTCTCTAAAAATAAGATGACCTATCAGTTGGCTAATATATTTCCCAATTACCTGTATAACGATTCGGGCGATCAGGTTGGTATTCGGTCTTTTGGGGGCACACAAACGATTGAGGTGCAATCATCAGATGTAAATCTGATTAAAAACACTTCTTTAGATGCCGTTTCGCTGGTAGAACGTGGACTAAGCATCAGTGTTCAGACTCCCGAATATTATTATACCAAGCTATCGGATATTAAAGTAGACATACAGGCAGATGCAGCTAAAGATGCCATGGTTAGGGGCCGAAGAATTGCTGAAGCTACAGGCCGAAGCCTGGGTGTTTTAACCAATGCCCGTATGGGGGTGCTGCAGATTACCCCCGAAAATTCGAATGTTACCTCAGATTATGGTGTGAATGATGTAAGCTCTATCAGAAAGGAAATTACCGCCGTAATAAACGCCAATTTTTTAATCAAATAACTAAAATCTAATCTGTTTTGTTTAATTTCATTTTAAACCAAACACGATGATGAAAAAAGAAAAAATTATTTACTGGACCACTACCCTGCTGGTTTGTTTGCTGGGGGCGGCTCCGGCAATTACTTATTTTACCATGCCTCAGGCGGTAGAGGGCTTTAAGCATGTCGGTTTCCCCGATTATTTCCGCATTGAACTGGGTGTAGGAAAACTTGTCGGGATGCTCATCCTTTTAATACCTGCTGTATCGGCTAGAGTTAAAGAATGGGCTTATGTGGGCTTTGGCATTACCTACATTTCTGCATTTATTGCACATTTGGCGGTTGATGGGATTGCTAACACCTGGGGCCCTGTGCTGGCATTTACCTTATTACTGGCCTCTTATATTTATTTCCATAAATTGCAGGCAGCCAACAAGTAATTTCTGTATTGTTTGAAATCAAAAAAGCCATCTTTTCAGATGGCTTTTTTGATTATGGTTTTGGCTAATTATTCTAAAAAACGTAGCCCACAGAAAGAGTAAGGCCATTGTTTTTAATAGAAGGGCCCAGATCGGTATTTTGCGCTACCTCTGATACGCTGTTCTGATAACGGGCGCCTAACACTACATTTAACCAGGTTACATATTCGGCACCCAGCACCACACTAAAATCGGTTTTTTTATAATAATGCTTCATATCTACGTTTCCGCCGGCATATACATCTCGGGCAGAAATTAAATATCCTACCTGAGGGCCGATAAATAGGCCTATTTCTTCTGCTAACCTTACTCTTGCCAACAGCGGGAAGGTTACATAGTTGATCTCTGAAGTAAATTTTGCATTGTTACTGTCTGTAAATTTCGCTCCCATTTGCGAAAAATGCAGTTCAGGTTGTATGGACAGATCATAGGTAATACCGATCTGTGCAAAGGCTCCTGCCTGATATCCTATTTTATAATTACCAGATTCTGCTTCGCCCATAAATAACTTTCTCATGTTTGAAGCATTTACTCCTCCGGTTACACCAAACAATACTTGTGCCCATGCAGAGGAAGACAGCAGTAAAATGATGCCCAAAAATAAGGTGAATTTAAGTTTCATAATCTGGCGTTTTTGGTTTCAATATTTAATATTAATGCAATACAAAGATATTGCAATTAAACGACTGCGGGCTCCTGCTGGCTAAGGCAATGAAAACTACCTAAGCCCCAGATGATCTCGGTAGAATCAATACCTACCACTTCCCGCTCCGGGAAACATTGCTGAATGATCTGCAAGGCCACCTCATCTTTTGCGCACCGGAAGGTTGGCACAATGACATGCTGATTGGAAATATAAAAATTAGCATAAGATGCCGGCAAACGCTGATCTTCATACACCACCGGATCGGGCATAGGTAATTCAATAACTTGGAGTGCTTTGCCGTTTAGCAACCGCATTTCTTTCAATTCCTTTAAATTGTGTTGCAGAATTTCATAATTCTCATCTAACGGATTTTCTTCAACCACTGTTAGCACGGTATCCTCATTCACAAAACGAACCGTATCGTCAATATGTCCGTCGGTATCATCGCCCACAATACCATCGCTTACCCAAAGCACATGCTTTACGCCATAAAAATCCTTCAAATATTGTTCTATTTGATCCTGATTAAGATGCGGGTTACGATTGGCGTTCAGTAAGCAGGATCTGGAGGTTAAAACCGTTCCCTTGCCATTAAACTCTACCGATCCGCCTTCCATTACAATACCAGGGTGGAAAACCGGAATGTCAAATTGCTCACCAATTAAGGTAGGAATTACATCATCCAGATCATAAGGAGGATATTTATCGCCCCAGGCATTATAACCCCAATCTACAATTACCTTCTTTTGTTCGGCTTGGGGGTTAATTAAAAACGCCGGACCATGGTCTCTGCACCAGGCATCGTTGGTAGGATGAAAATAAAATTCCACCTGACTTAAATCGGCACCGGCCTGCTCAATATATTTTAATGCAAAAGCCTTCATGTCTTCATCGGCCACATTAATTCTTACTTTCTCACTTAAGGAGAGCACCTTAATGAATTGGGCATAATATGGATAAATGGCATCGAGTTTACCGGGCCAGCTGGCTTCTTTATGCGGCCAGCTTAACCAAGTAGCTTCGTGCGGAGCAAATTCGGCAGGAAATGTATATCCTAATTTGGCTGGAGTGGCGTGTAGTGTAAGGTGAGTCATGAGTTCGGTTTATTAGTCGTCAGTCGTCAGTCTTCAGCCAGGAGAAACTCCAAACTAAAGACTGCCAAGTCCGAACTAGTCTTCGTCTATAAAACGTTGAGTTATGGGTTGATACGAATCGATACGGCGGTCACGCAGGAAAGGCCAGTGGGTGCGGTAATTGTCCGTTTTGTTCAAATCCAGTTCCTCCACGTGTATTTCCTCCTTATCATGAGAGGCTTTATACAATAGCGAACCAAAAGGATTACTGATAAAAGAACCGCCCCAGAATTTCATGGCGCCATTCTGCTCAAAGCCTACACGATTTACACTTACTACATGCAGGCCATTGGCCACGGCATGCCCACGCTGAATGGTCTGCCAGGCATTATATTGCTCGATATTGGTGGCTTCATCTTGCGAGGTAGCCCAACCAATTGCAGTAGGATAGAATAGTATTTCGGCACCCATTAAGCTCGTAATACGAGCTGCTTCCGGGTACCATTGATCCCAGCAAATGAGTACGCCAATGATGGCAAATTTGGTTTTGAATACTTTGTAACCTAAATCGCCAGGAGTGAAATAAAATTTTTCGTAATAGGCCGGATCATCCGGGATATGCATTTTACGGTATTTACCCAGATAAGCACCATCGGCATCTAAAACTGCGGTAGTATTATGATACAAACCTTGTGTACGTTTCTCAAACAGTGAAGCAATAATTACCACGCCCAATTCTTTGGCTAAAGCACTCAGTGCATCAGTAGAAGGACCAGGAATAGCTTCGGCCAATAAAAAATTGTCATAATTCTCCTCATCGCAGAAATACAAAGAGGTAAACAGTTCCTGCAAACAAACAATATGTGCTCCTTTAGCTGCTGCTTCACGAACTTTAATTATTGTTTTTTGCAGATTTTCTTCTTTGCTTGAGGTACAGGTCATCTGCACCATTCCAACTTTTACTTTTGCCATCTTTAGAATTTGAGGTGCAAAATTAAATAATTAATCAGTGATTATAGATATATATGCAGTAAGTAGCAGAGGATACTGCCTGAGCGTAGTAATAAAATGGTCTGTTTAGACCCGAAGATAAAAGGTACTATCTATGAACCGGATAGCAAGAGGCCACTATGTTATGATTTTTTGCTGGTATTTAAAAAATCGAAAAATCTAAGCATTAAGAATATAAAGAGTACAATTAAAAAGAAATAATAAAAAGGCTTAAAGAGCAAACGAAGGAGCAATTTCATAAAACTTGATGCTTAAGATTCGGGTTATTTACACTCTTTGATTAATTCCAAAGCCATTGGTTTAATCAGGATTACAAATAAATCATTATTAAAACGGATAAACCTTGTAAACTATTGTAGGATAAAAGCTAAAATTTCAAAACCATGACCTAATGACCTATTCTGAAAACCGGGAAGCGATAAAATATTTTTAGCATTCTTTAATTTTTATAGAGTGAATGACTCCGAAGATTGCAACAATTTTAATTTTTATATCTTACTAAAACTTTAGGACCAGATATGTCGACAAAAATGAAATGGCTGTTAAGCCTGGTATTAGCTCTAGCTACCGCGATTTTAATGCAATGGCAGGGCAGCAAATTGAAAACTGCCCACACACCTCTTGGCATTGTAAGCTTAGAATTAACCAAAAATACAGACGTTTTTAAACAAATTATGTCTATTTGGGATTACGCTACCGTTCAGACTAATATTTGGATAGATTTTCTTTTTATTCCTGCCTACACCTTTTTCTTTATTCAATCTTTAAACAGCATCATGGCCAAAAATCGTTTGAACTGGGTAAAAAGTCTGGGTAAAAAGCTGATGACTTTGGCCTGGCTGGCAGCGGCTTTAGATGTGATAGAAAATATATTTATGCTGAGCAGCATTGCGGGGCATTATTCAGCCAGCTCCTTATATGCAACCGCTACGGTAGCTACTTGCAAGTTTGCCTGTATTGGTTTTATTATTTTATATCTCATCGGATCGATACCCCTGCTTTTATTTTCTCCTAAAGTTTCGAAATAGTGAACCAAACTGAAATAAAAAAAGCCCCGAAATACTTCGGGGCTTTTTTATCTAAACCTTTGTGGTGATTATGCCAAGTCAAAACGATCCAAGTTCATCACCTTGGTCCATGCAGCTACAAAGTCTT
>JBJTNQ010000079.1:0-41095 GCA_046074105.1 Sphingobacteriaceae bacterium
GAGCCGTAGTAACTTACTCAGCGCCAAGCTTACCAGCCGGATTGAGCATTAATTCATCAACCGGTGTGATCAGCGGAACGCCGTCAGCAATTACTGCTACCGCTACCTATACCGTAACCGCCACCAATACAGGAGGCAGTACCACCTTCGGAGTAGTAATCACAGTAAACGACAAAATCCCAGGTGACATTAGCTACACTACTCCAAATGCATATTACATTAATGAGGCTATCACCAATCTTACCCCAACGGTAGCAACAGGTGGTGGTGCTATTGTTAGCTATAGCATCAGTCCATCAGTTTTACCTGCCGGATTAAGCTTCAGCACTTCAACCGGTGTAATTTCCGGTACGCCAACTGCGTTAACCAGTGCTAGCAATTATACCGTTACTGCAACCAACACTGGAGGAACTAAATCAGCAACTTTCAGTATCAGTGTAATTGTAAGGCCACCGCTTAACTTAGTTTACAGCCCTTCATCGGCTAGTCCGCAATTCGGTCAGACCATTACTCCGATGATCCCATCTTCTACTGGTGGTGCAGTAGCTAACTATAGCATTAGCCCTGCTTTACCTGCCGGAATTAGTTTAAATCCAACTACAGGTACAATTACCGGTTTCCTGACTGCCTTCCTGGCCACCCAGCAAACCTATACCATTACTGCTACCAATTCATCAGGTAGTGCAACTGCAAACGTTACTTTCTACCTGAATTCAGCACCTACAAAAATTAATTTAAGTAAGGCTAATATTTATGAAGGAAACAACATTGCTGATGTAATAGGTACTTTGAGTACTGTTGATCCAGACTTAAGCGATACCCATACTTACACTTTGGTTTCAGGTCCAAATAATCAGGATAACGCTAGATTTGCAATCGTTGGTAACCAATTGAAAGCAAATGCAGTTTACAATTACGATAATCAAAATGTTTACTTGATCCGTGTTAAAACTACAGATCAGTCTAATGCAAGTTTTGAAACCGACATCGTAATTACGATCAGCAAAAAACCAGTAGTTACCGGAACAGGTTACAATGCCACTTCAGGTGTAACTCCTGCCAGCACTAGTCCTTCTATCAGCAAGGGCTTTAGCAGCCAGTTAAATGTTACAGGTGCTAATATTGTATCGTACTCTTGGAGCCCAAGTACAGGATTAAGCGCAACTAATATTGCCAATCCGGTTGCTACTCCTAGTCAAACTACAACTTATGAGGTAACCGTTACCAATTCATACGGTAGCACTACTAAAGTTTACTTTACAGTTACTGTGGTGGAAGATTACAATATTAACCCAACCAACTTGATTACCCCTAACGGTGACGGAATTAACGATACCTTCTTCGTTGATAACCTGAGCAGTTATCCATCAAGTGTATTAACCATTTTTGATAACGCAGGTCGTGTAGTATTCACTTCTAACAACTATCAGAACAATTGGGATGGTACCGTAAATGGAACACCGCTTCATGAGGGTACATATTACTACATCATTACCTTTAATTCAGGTGCAGCTCCTAAGAAAGGATTTATCACCCTGATTCGCCAGTCAAATTAATTTAAATGAAAACATTGAAGATGAAACAATATTCAAAATTACTAGGCTTACTGATTGTACTTTTAATCAGTAACCGTTCAGTAGCACAAACCAATCCGTTTGATGCTCAATATTTCCTTAATCCATATATTGCCAATCCGGCAATGGCAGGATTTAAAGAAGGATTTCGCTTAAATGCAGGATATCGTACACAGTGGACTAACTTCGTTGGAAGTCCACGTTACCAGAACGCGGCAATTGATTACCGCACAAATAAAGTTGGTTTAGGATTAACTATCGTTAACACCAAGGCCGGTTTATTAGGTAACACTAA
The DNA here is from genome assembly GCA_046074105.1 of Sphingobacteriaceae bacterium. Lineage (GTDB taxonomy): Bacteria > Bacteroidota > Bacteroidia > Sphingobacteriales > Sphingobacteriaceae > JAIPAN01. The sequence goes on from JBJTNQ010000079.1 coordinate 1,870, forward strand.
AGTGGTAGGAACCTACACTTATCATTTGCCTATCAATGGCGATGATAAAACCTTCAGCATCGGTATGAACTTTGGTATTCAGAATGGCAATTTTGATGTTCGCAGTGTAAATGCAAACACCAACGATCCTGTTATTACTGAAGTAGGAGAAAGAAAAACCGTAGCTGATGGTGATATAGGTGTTGCATATAATAGCGAAAAATTTGGTTTAGAAGCTACTGTTTATAATTTAAAAAGCCGTTTCAAAAGCATGGTTTTCAACCCGGCAGATTACAACACTTTTTATATGGCCAGCAGCTTAAAATTCCCACTGTCTAACTTTAACCTGGCTACTAAGGTAGCTTACAGAGCTTATTTGGAAGATAAAGACATTGTTGATTTGGGCGCTGAGTTAAAAACTAAAAACGAAAAATTAGGATTATCTGCAATTTACCATACCAACAAAAGTACCAGCTTAGGTATCAGTTACAAGCAGAGCGACAAATGGCAGTTTTTAGGAGTTTATAGCAGCTATGCTAAAGCAGTAAGCAACTATACTAACGGAAGCTTTGAAGTTGCTTTGTTAATCAATCTAAAAAAATTATAATTAATTTGGATTTTAATTAACAGTATTCCATATTTGTTATATAATGAAACTGAACAAACATATCAATTGGTGGTATAACAACTCTTACGGGGTCTGTTAAGTTATTGCTATTTGATATCAACTTATAAAATTAACCCCGACCTAGTTCGGGGTTTTTTATTTCATATCCATGAACAAAATAAAATTAGAAACGATCTGTACTCACCATCTCGCCGATGTATATACGCCGGTTGGAATTTATTTGCGCCTACGCGATCGTTTCCGCGATACCATTTTATTGGAGAGTACCGATTTCCACGCCGCAGAAAACAGTTATTCATTTATTGGTGTAAATGCTATTGCCGGAATAGAGGTGACCAATTATACCGAGTTAGAATTTAAACTACCGGCACAGGAATCAGAAAAAAGAGCCATATCTGCTGGTTCTAAAGTGCCCAATTTGCTTCAGGAGTTTATTCAGTGCTTCGAGTATCCCGAAGTACAGTCCAAAGAAGCTCGTTTTGCACAATCTGTTTATGGCTATACCAGTTTTGATGCCCTTCCCTTTTTTGAAAATATAGATACCCAGGCCAGTACCTTAAGCATTCCCTTAATGCGCTATCGCTTGTATCAATATGTTATTGTCATCAATCACTTTAAGGACGAGTTAATTATTTGCGAAAATAAAATAGCCGGACTACCCAGTGAACTGGAAGTAGTAGAATCACTTATAAAAAGCAAGGACGTGCCGGTTTATCCCTTTAAGGCGATAAATGAAGAACGGTCTAACTTAGATGAAGCCACCTACCGGGATATGGTAAGCAAAGGAATTAAAAGTTGCCTTCGCGGCGATGTTTTCCAAATTGTTTTAAGCCGTCGTTTTGAGCAGTCCTTTATCGGCGATGAGTTCAATGTGTACAGGGCTTTGCGCAATATTAATCCATCTCCATACCTGTTCTTTTTCGACTATGGCGATTATAAACTGATGGGTTCATCGCCAGAGTCGCAACTCATTATCCATAAGGGAAAAGCTACTGTGCACCCCATAGCCGGTACCATACAACGTAGTGGAGATGAGGCCGAAGAACGACGCCTGGCCGCCCAGCTCCAGGCAGATGCTAAAGAGCAAGCCGAACATGTGATGTTGGTAGATTTGGCTCGTAACGACCTGAGCAGGGTATGCGATGAAGTAGCGGTAACGCAATTCAGAGAAGTACATTATTATTCGCATGTCATCCATCTGGTAAGCGAAGTGCAGGGAACCATACGGCCTAATACCAATACGTTTGAAGTATTAGCTAAAACTTTTCCGGCGGGCACCCTTAGTGGCGCACCCAAATACAAAGCCCTGCAAATTATTAAACAGCTGGAGCCTACCGACCGCGGATATTACGGCGGCTGCATTGGGGTAATTGGACTAAACGGCGATTGTAACCAAGCCATCATGATCCGTACTTTTTTAAGTAAAAATCATACCCTGTACTATCAAGCCGGAGCAGGCGTGGTGGCCGGAAGCAAACCCGAAAATGAATTACAGGAAGTAAATCATAAATTAAACGCCCTAAAAAAGGCCATTATACAAGCCGGTAAAATATCATAACAGCAAGAGATGAAGATTTTAGTATTCGATAATTACGATTCTTTTACCTACAACCTGGTGCATCTGGTAGAAAAGATAACCGGCCAAAGAGTAAGCGTATTCCGCAACGATGAGATCGATCTGGACCAAGTACAGGATTTCGATAAAATTATTTTGTCGCCGGGGCCCGGTATCCCATCCGAAGCCGGACTGCTCTTGCCCTTAATTGAGCGCTACGCAGCCAGCAAATCTATATTAGGAGTATGCTTGGGTCATCAGGCAATTGGCGAGGCTTTTGGTGCTACTTTAATCAATCTCGAGCAGGTTTACCATGGTATAGCCACTCCGGTAAATAAAACAAGTATTTCCTCGCCCTTATTTGAGGGTTTACCCCATACTTTCGAAGTTGGCCGTTACCATAGCTGGGTATTGAGCGAGCAAAATTTTCCGGCAGCATTAGCCATTACGGCTTTAGATGCAGAGGGATATATTATGGCTTTGCAACATCGGCAGTATGATGTACAGGGCGTGCAGTTTCACCCCGAAAGTGTGCTTACTCCCGATGGAGAATTAATGATTAAAAACTGGCTGAAGCGATGAAGAAGATATTAAACCACCTTTTTGAACATAAAAAGCTAAGTCAGAGCGAAGCAAAAAGTTTGATGCTGAATCTGGCCGAAGGCCAATATAATAATTCAGAGTTATCTAGTTTAATGACCGTTTTCCTCATGCGGAGCATTGGCATAGAAGAACTTCAGGGATTTAAAGAAGCCTTGCTCGAAGTAGCCGTACCTGCAAATTTAGAAGCTTACCAAGCCGTAGACATTGTAGGTACCGGCGGCGACGGTAAAAACACCTTTAATATTTCTACCCTGGCCTGTTTTGTAGTGGCCGGAGCTGGGCATAAAGTAGCCAAGCACGGAAATTATGGTGCATCTTCCATTAGCGGCGCATCCAACGCGATGGAGTTTTTAGGCTATCGGTTCAAAAACCAGTCAGAAGCTCTGCGTAAAGAAATAGAAGAAACCAATTTTACGTTTTTACATGCCCCGCTTTTTCATCCGGCATTAAAAAATGTAGGCCCCATTCGTAAAGAACTAGGCTTACGTACCTTTTTCAATATGTTAGGGCCGCTCGTCAATCCGGCAAAGCCGGCTTATCAGCTTATTGGCGTTTATAGCCTGGAAATGGCACGTATTTACACCTATCTATTACAGCAAGACCAGCGTCCGTTTAGTATTGTACATAGTTTGGAAGGTTACGATGAAATTTCCCTTACGGGCGATACTAAGATCATTAATGCTAGCGGAGAACATATTAAAACAGCTGCCGAATTGGGCGGAATGCAGGTACAGCTCCATGAAATTAGTGGGGGCGAAACCGTGGCTGAAGCCGCACAGATCTTCTTAGATATTTTGCAGCAAAAAGCTACACCCGCACAAACAAGCGTAGTGCTGGCCAATGCCGCAACCGCCTTGCAGGGCCTAGGGGCTTATCCGGTTTATGCCGATGCATTTGCAGCCGCTAAAGAAAGTCTGGTTTCGGGTAAAGCTTACCAGTGTTTCAAAAAATTAATTGACTTACAATAATGAATATCCTCGATCAAATTATTGCTCAAAAGCAGCTGGAAGTTCAGCAAAGTAAGCAACGCACCAGCTTTTCTGAATTGGAGCAAAGCCCTTTATTTTATCGGGATGTTTTTTCGCTAAGCCAGTTTATCAAAGACCCTGCTAAAACCGGTATTATTGCCGAGTATAAACGTAAATCTCCTTCTAAAGGAATAATAAACGATCGCTCTGATGTATTCGAAGTAACTTCGGCCTATGCTGAACACGGAGCCTCGGGGCTTTCTGTATTAACCGACGGTCCGTTTTTCGGCGGCAATTTGCACGATCTGCAAGCAGCCCGGCCCAATGCTGTTCCGCTTTTGCGCAAAGAATTCATTATCGATGAATATCAGCTCAGCGAAGCTAAAGCCCATGGTGCCGATGCCATTTTGCTCATCGCGGCTTGTTTATCCCCGCAAAGGGTAAAAGAACTAGCCAAGGCTGCAAGAGCCTTAGCACTCGAAATTTTACTCGAAATACACGACGAAACAGAGTTGGGACATATTTGCCCAGAAGTAAATTTAGTAGGTGTAAATAACCGTAACCTCAAGAATTTTGAAGTCGATTTGGAACATTCCATTCGTCTGTCGGAAAAAATAGGATCGCAACTGAAGATAGCCGAAAGCGGCATTCGGAGTGCAGCCGATATCCGCTTTTTAAAAGCCAATGGTTTTGACGGTTTTCTTATCGGCGAAATGTTTATGAAACAATCAAATCCGGGTGCGGTTTTCGCCGGATTAGTTCAGGAATTAGATCAGAACATATGAAGTTAAAGGTTTGTGGCATTACCGATTTACAACAACTGATTAAGCTGGATGACCTGAACGTAGATATGGCGGGATTTATTTTTTATCCTAAAAGCCCTAGATATGTATTAGATGGTCGTTTGCGCAGCGATGAGTTGCTGAATTTAGACTTGAAGATTAAAAAAGTGGGGGTTTTTGTAAATGCCGGTGAAGACGAGATCTTTAAACAAATCAAAGATTTTGATCTCGATATCATCCAGTTGCATGGTCAGGAAAGCCCCGAATTTTGTGCGGCTATTTCCAGTTGGATACCCGTTATTAAGGCGTTCCGACTAACAGAAGAGAATGAATTGGAGAATTATCAGGAGGTGGCCGATTATTTTTTATTTGATAGCGGAACAGCAAGCAAGCAGGAATTTGGCGGAACCGGCCATCAGTTCGATTGGGAACTGTTAAAAAAAGAACCCATTAAAAAACCTTTTTTTCTGAGCGGCGGCCTCGGGCCGGATGATACCGCTGGAATTAAAAAACTAAGTAAAGAAATCCCGAAAAATAAACTTTGGGCAGTAGATATCAATAGTCGTTTTGAAACGGCACCCGGTATTAAAGACCTAAAAAGAATTGAACAATTTATAAATGATTTAAAATCATGAGCTTGAATAACAAATATACATCGCCCAGCGAAGCGGGCTATTATGGCTCTTATGGCGGTGCCTATATACCCGAAATGTTGCACAGCAATGTAGAAGATCTGCGCCAGCAATATCTCAAAATCACTGCCGATCCGGTATTTCAGCGAGAGTTCGAAGCCCTGCTGAAAGATTATGTAGGCCGGCCTACACCGCTGTTCTATGCCGAGCGTTTAAGCCAGGAATATGGTACACAGATCTTCTTGAAACGCGAAGACCTATGCCATACCGGTGCGCATAAAATTAATAATACCATTGGGCAGATTTTATTGGCCCAACGCCTAGGTAAAAAGCGCATTATTGCCGAAACGGGTGCCGGCCAGCATGGTGTGGCTACTGCTACGGTTTGTGCTTTAAAAGGGTTGGAATGTATTGTTTATATGGGCGAAAAAGATATTGAGCGGCAGGCGCCTAATGTGGCCCGTATGCAAATGCTGGGAGCTAAAGTGGTTCCGGCAACTAGCGGAAGTAAGACCTTAAAAGATGCTACAAATGAAGCCATTCGCGATTGGATTAACCATCCGCATGATACGCATTATATTATTGGTAGTGTGGTAGGCCCGCATCCCTATCCAGATATGGTGGCTCGTTTTCAAAGTGTGATCAGTAAAGAGATTAAAAAACAATTAATGGAAAAAACCGGTTCAGAATTGCCCAGCCATGTCATTGCCTGTGTGGGCGGCGGAAGCAATGCTGCTGGTGCTTTTTATCATTTTTTAGAAGAAGAAACTGTAAAAATCATTGCCGTAGAGGCTGCCGGTCATGGCGTAAATAGCGGCATGAGCGCTGCCACCACGCAGTTAGGCCGTGCTGGTATATTACATGGCAGCAAAAGCCTGGTGATGCAAGATTCTGACGGCCAGGTGGAGGAACCCCACAGCATTTCGGCGGGTTTAGATTATCCGGGTATTGGCCCCATGCATGCTAATTTATATGAGACTGGCCGGGCAACGTTTTTGAGCGCTACCGATGAAGCCGCTCTTAAAGCTTCTTTTCGCATCGCTAAAACTGAAGGTATTATTCCGGCATTAGAAACCGGTCATGCTTTTGCCGTTTTAAACGATCTGCAATTTAAACCCGATGACCGGGTAGTAATTTGCCTAAGTGGTCGTGGAGATAAAGATCTGTCAACTTATATGCAACACCTGGAGGACTAAAAATGAGCAGACTGCAAAATTTATTCGAACGCAAAAAAGAGAGGGTACTGAATGTTTATTGTACGGCGGGTTACCCTGAACTAAATAGCACCTTAACGGTGATGCAGGCACTGCAGGAACATGGTGCTGATTTGATTGAACTAGGTATGCCTTATAGCGATCCGCTTGCTGACGGGCCGGTAATACAGGCCAGTGGGGCACAAGCCCTGGCTGAGGGCATGAGTATTCCGGTATTATTTGATCAGCTACAAGATTTTAGGACTAAAATCGAGGTTCCTGTGGTTTTAATGGGATATCTGAACCCGGTATTACAGTACGGTTTTGAAAAATTCTGTGCTAATGCCGCTGCACTGGGTGTAGATGGATTGATCATACCAGATCTGCCCATGTTTGAGTTTGAACAGGAGTATGGAGCGATTATCAAAAAATATGGTTTGGATTTTATTTTCCTGATTACGCCAGAAACAACTGATGAACGGATTAAAAAACTGGATGAATTGAGCTCCGGATTTATATATGCGGTATCTTCTTCATCTTTAACCGGTTCTAATCAGGATTTTGGTGCCGTTGACGGGTATTTGGCAAATCTCCAACAAATGAAATTGAAAAACCCTATTTTGGTAGGCTTCGGAATTAAAGATAAACACACGTTTGATGCAGCCTGCGCCCGCACGCAGGGGGCCATTATTGGCAGCGCTTATATTCAGGCATTGGCCAATACGGCTCATATTGCCGAGACTACCAAGAAATTTTTGAGCGGGGTTTTAGAATAAACTACATATCATAATTTGAAAATGTGAGTTTTCAATGCTATGGATCATCGCCCCGCTATCGCTGCAAGTCCTCATTGCATTGCGGGCTTTCCGCTCTATCGGGTTTAGGTTGAACGTATGAACAGTTGTGGCATGGCTTCTCCGTACCACAACAATAGGAATTTCCGTCATTTCGAACAAAGTGAGAAATCTCTCTGGGTAAATGGCCGATGCAATTTATACTGCCATATCTTTAAATTGATTAGTATTCCTAAGCCTTTGGGTACTTTTTGCTGTTTTTAAATCATCTTATCATTGAGAGATTTCTCACTTTGTTCGAAAGGACGAAAGATCGAAATTCTCTTTCCAAAATCGATTAATAGCAAGGCAATAAAGAAGATGACTTAATTTTATTTCGAGTGATCGAGATTAAAACAATCGCGACAGCGAGGTTCGTAGCTATCTTTTTCGCCCAGCAGAATGGTGCTTTCGCTGGCTACCGTACGAAAAGAATGGTTGGCCGGTGCCCCGCACTGCAGGCAAATGGCATGTACTTTGGTTACATCTTCGGCAATGGCCATCAGCGCCGGCATGGGGCCAAAGGGCTTCCCGGCAAAATCCATGTCTAAACCTGCAATAATTACACGAATGCCTTTATTGGCCAGTTGGGTGCATACTTCAGGTAGTTCATTATCAAAAAATTGGGCTTCGTCAATCCCCACTACTTGGGTATTAGTTCCCAGTAAAAGTATAGCAGATGAACTTTCTACCGGAGTAGATTGAATGGAATTGGCATCGTGAGAGACCACTGCCGTTTCATCGTAGCGAGTATCGGTTTTGGGTTTAAAGATCTCTACATTCAATTTCGCAATTTTAGCTCTTTTTAAACGTCTGATCAGTTCCTCGGTTTTGCCAGAAAACATCGATCCGCAGATCACTTCAATGCTTCCGCCAAGTTCGTATTTACGTTTAAAATTGTGTTCGTTATAGAGCATTTTGCTGATTTGTTTTGAAAAATAGAAGTCGGGCTAATATCAGAATTAAATGCTATTTTTGAAAGCATCGAGGCAATTTAAAGCAAAATAGTGATGGATAGGAAAGCGATTCTGCAGAAAATAAACGAGATCATTCTTGATCTGAATAAACAGTATCAGGAATTTGAAACTCAACCCGAGGCAATTAACGAAATAGACCTGGAACTTTTTATCGCAAACGCCAAGTTTCTGGCAGATCACGCCTTAATTCTACAAAGGATTGGTCAACCGCCGGTGGCCGTACAAGAAGAGCCGGTATCGGAGATCGCTGAAGCACATGAACCCATCGCGGTAGCTGCTCCATACATTGAAACTATTGAAATGCCTTTAGAGCCGGAAATAATGCCGGAAACAGTAGTAAAAGATCAGGAGGCAGCCACCCCAACGGTAAACGATCTGATGGCAGGCCGTTTAGAGGTTAACCTGGCCTCAAAATTGGGCAGTGAGCCCATTGCCGATCTTAAAAGTATTATCAGTTTAAATGATAAACTCGTTTTTATTAAAGACTTGTTTTCTGGTTATTCTCTGGCTTATCAGGAAGCGATTGATACCTTAAACAGATCAGCAGATTTTAAATCGGCCGATGAATACCTGCAGGCCAATTATGTAGGGCAATATAAATGGTCTGAGAAAACAAAAACGGTAGATAAGTTTTACGAATTGCTCAATCGCAGGTTCCCTAAATAATTCCGATCCGGTTTGCATCTAGCCTTAACAGGATGAAAAGCAGCAGGGTAAAGCCCCAAAGCGAAGATCCACCATAGCTGATAAAGGGTAATGGAATGCCAATAACCGGTACCAGGCCAATGGTCATCCCGATATTAATAAAGAAGTGAAAAAATAGGATAGAAGCTACGCCATAGCCATAAATTCTCGAAAATGGAGATCGCTGTCTTTCTGCAATATGAATAATTCTGAGCAGCAAGAACAGGTATAAGCCCACCACCACTAAACTGCCTGCAAAGCCCCATTCCTCGCCTACAGTACAGAAAATAAAGTCGGTACTTTGCTCCGGAACAAAGTCGTATTTAGTTTGCGTGCCTTGTAAAAAACCTTTCCCCCAAATGCCGCCAGACCCGATGGCAATTTTAGATTGGTTTACATTATAACCTTCTCCTCTTAAATCTTCTACCTTACCCAGCAATACTTCTATACGGGTACGCTGGTGTTTTTTTAAGATGTTTTTATAAGTAAAATCGACCGAAAAAATATAAACGATAGAGAAGATAAAGGCCAGAATAATGGGCCGGATAATTGACCTGCTTTTACGATAAATATAAATCGCTACGGCACTAACGGCAATAAGCAGGCCGATAAGTAAGGTCTTTCCTAGCAATAAGGTGAGTACAAATAAAACAATTGCCATGGCACCTACCACCAAAAAATACCCGGAAAGTCCTTCGCGGTAAAGTACAAAAACTAAGGAGGTAAAAGTTAGCGCCGAACCGGTATCGGGCTGCAACATGATGAGCCCTACTGGTAAAACAATGATCAGGCCGGCAATTAATTGAGTGTAAAAGCCTAAGGTTTTAAAGTTTGCCGTAGAAAGGTATTGTGCAAGCAACAAACAGGTGGCAAATTTTGCAAACTCAGAGGGCTGTAGCCTAAAGCTTCCTAAGGGTATCCAGGCCTGGTTTCCGCCCACATTACGCCCAACAACCAGAACGGCTACCAATAGTAGTAGGGTAACCCCATAAAAGGCCGGACTCAGTGCCCTAATCAGTTTAACATCAATAATTAATATTAAAATGCCCAGAAGAAAGGCCGAGAGGATAAATATGAATTGCTTACCGTAGTTGGTGTTAAAGCTAAATAAACTTGCCTGCTCGGGGTCGTAAACCGCCGCATATATATTAATCCAGCCAATAATGCATAAAACAAAAAAGATGAGCAGGGTAACCCGGTCTACATTAAAAAAGATATTTAACTGCCTGTTGTTCATGCTAGCCGTTCTTTTGTATTTTGGTTTTAATTTTCACCTTACTGGTATCTATCCGTGGTTTTAGCTTTTCTCTGATGGCGGGTAGCAGGTTGGCCTTAGCAATTCGCTCTTTGTAATAGGCCGGGCGGTTTATGCTGTCTGTAAGATATTTTTCTACCATTAAGCTGGCAATTGGGGCAGACCAAGTTGCCCCGAAACCTGCATTTTCTACTACTACCGCAATGGCAATTTTAGGGTTATTGCGAGGTGCAAACGCCACGAATACGGAGTGGTCTGCTCCGTGTGGATTTTGTACCGTTCCTGTTTTACCGCACATTTCTATGTTCGGTATTTTAGAATAAATGGCAGTACCTCCGGGTTGGTTTACTACCCGGCTCATTCCTTCAATAACTGCATCGAAATAGGGCTGGCTAATGCCCACATTTATCTTTTTAATAAATTCTGGTTTCACAACTTTTTTGGCACCAATCGCTTTAATTAAATGTGGATTGTAATAATATCCCCGGTTAGCCACAATGGCCATTACATTGGCCATTTGCAGCGGCGTAATCCCTAACTCTCCCTGCCCAATAGATAGGGAGATATTGAAGCTCGATCCCCATTTATCGCTGCCCCAACGTTTGGTATAATAATCGGCACTTGGCAGTAAACCCTTTCTTTCGTTTGGTAAATCGATGTTTAGTTTAGATCCGATACCGAACCGGGCTACTGCTCCATACCAGCGCTTATAAGCATCTACCGATCGCATGCCGGCATGATCTATCATCCGGTTAAAAGTATAACCATAATAGGTGTTGCAGGAGTATTGTATAGACTGGGTTAGATCCATTGGCCCATGCACGTGGGTACAACCCATGGTCCGGTTTCCATATCGATAGCCTCCGCCGCATGAAAATACCGTACCCGGATTAATCAAGCCGAATTGTTGGGCAACCAGGGCATTGACGATCTTAAAGATAGACCCTGGAGGATATTCGGCCTGTGTAGGGCGAATAAACATGGGTTTATAAGGGTTGTTCAGCAGTTTCATGTAATTATTTCCCCGCTGCCTGCCCACCATCATGTTGGGGTTATATCCCGGACTGCTTACAAAAGCCAGAATTTCGCCCGAAGAGGGTTCTATGGCTACAATACTGCCAATTTTATGTTGCATTAATTCTTCGCCCAGTTTTTGCAACTCTTTGTCTAATGAAGACTGCAGCCCTTCTCCAGATACGGCAATGGTGTCGTATTTTCCGTCGGCAAAATGGCCTTTTGGACGGTTAAAGGCATCGACCATTAGGTTTTGAACTCCACGCTGTCCTCTTAATAGATCTTCGTACGATTTTTCTATCCCGCTGATACCGATATAATCGCCCTGCGAATAAAATCCCTTCGATTTTTCGATCATTTTTTCGTTTACCTCGCCAATATATCCCAGAAACTGGGGCGCTATACTATCGGGATAGAACCTAACCGTACGGTTTTGTACATAAAATCCGGGAAACTGATATAATCTTTCCTGAAAACTGGCATATACCCTGGCAGATAACTGTTTTTCGAGTACCGATGCCCGATAAATGGAATGGTTCCTGGCTTTCTTAAATTGTTTATCGAATTGTTTTTTGGTAATGCCGATCAGGTTGCAAAATTCCAGGGTATCGAAAGGTTTTACTTCGCGTGGAATGACCATTAAATCGTAAACAGGTTCATTCTGTACCAGAATGCGGTCTTTACGGTCTAAAATAATTCCCCTGGCGGGATAAATAATTATTTTACGTAATACGTTATTGTTTGCAGAAAGCAGGTATTGGGTACTGATTACCTGGATGTAGAACAGGCGCACAAGGATTACCAAAGCTGTAGCAATGAATATGGCCTGAAGCACAAATTTCCTGGCAAAATATTTATTCATTAACGCATTTTTTTACGGTAGAAAATAAACTCAGTAATCAGGATCAAAAATAAGCTAAAGAAAGTACTGAGTAAGCTTCTTAATAAAGTTTGCCCAAAATCTGACAGGCGGAATATCTCAAAAGTAAAGAGGGTGAGATGATGTATAAAGGTGAGGATAAATCCGTAGATGAGGAACCATCTTAAACCCATTTTACTCATGCTGGGTTCGGGTTCGCTGTCTAATTGATCGCTGGGTACCGTAATGCTGATGAATAATATACGGCTAAAAGCCAATACGGTGCATGCCAGGGCATGTAAACCAAGGGTGTCGTAAAATGCATCTACCGTAATGCCGGTAGCAAATGCCAAAGCAAATAGCAGGATATTGGGTGTTTTAAAGGGTAAAAGAAGAATAAAAAGGATATAGATAAACGGAACAGAAAGGTTGTAATATCCTACATTTTTAAGCAAGAAGACCTGAATAAAAATTAAGACGATAAAACGTAATATGATGATTGGAATTCTGCTCATTATTTTTTGTTTAATGATTCCAGTTTGGCTTGTTCTTCGGCCATGGTGTTATTTACCACGTAAACGTATTTTAGGGTAGAAAAATCGGTAGATAAACGAACTTTTATCTCTAAAAAGCTGTCTCCGCCCTTAAGGCCGGTCTGTGTAACGGTGCCAATACTCATCCCGCTAGGGAATAAAGAATAACCGGAAGTAACCACTTGGTCGCCGGGTTTTACTTTAATATGGTTGGGAATGTCCTGTAAAATGGCAAAACGAGAATCGGAAGATCCGCTATCCCATACCAGCGAGCCAAATGCCTGGCTTTGGGTTAAGCTAGCGCTGATGCGGGTGTCGCTGTGTAATAAAGATTGGATAGTGGCGTATTTGGGCGATACATTAAGCACAATGCCCACCACTCCGTTTGGACCAATAACACCCATTCCGGTTTTTATACCGTGAATAAGCCCGCGGTTAATGGTAATGTAGTTATTTTTTTGACGTATGGAGTTGTTAATTACTTTGGCTGTAATATAACTATACTGTTTTTGCGTGATACTATCCTTAACCTGATGAACTTCTACACTGTCTTTAATTTCTGAGGGGGAGATTTGATTGCGAAGACGACCATTTTCGGCAGCCAGGCTTTCGTTTACTTCTTTTAAATCCAGGTAATCATTAAAGTTTTTAACCCTTTCGTATTTATCTGCAATCCATTCGTTAGATGAATTCCAGGTGCTGGCTCTTTGGTAAGAATTGTTTTTAATGAGCAGGGTAAGCGAAAAAATAAAAAAAATGCAGAATAGGAATATGGCGTTATACTTACTGATGAATATCCAGAGGTTACGCATAAAGAGAGGTGTGAGTTGCAAGTTTTAGGTTGTAGGATAAAGTTGAATTCATACAACTTATAACCTACAACCTATCACTAAGTCTATTGCATTAAGAATTTAAAATTATCGATATTCTTTAAAGCGATACCTGTTCCTCTAACAACAGCACGTAATGGATCTTCGGCTACGTGTACTGGTAATTTTGTTTTAGAAGAGATACGTTTATCTAATCCGCGAAGCAAGGCACCACCACCGGTTAAATAAATACCCGTTTGATAAATATCTGCCGATAATTCTGGTGGAGTGATCTCGAGTGCCTTTAGAATAGCCTCTTCAATTTTAGAGATGGATTTATCCAGACAGTGTGCAATTTCAGTGTAAGAAACCGTGATCTGCATAGGAACCCCGGTCATCAAATCTCTGCCCTGTACGGCTAAATCTGGCGGTGGATCTTGTAATTCAGGCAGAGCCGAACCTACTTCAATTTTAATTTTTTCGGCAGTTCTGTCGCCAATCATAATGTTGTGCTGACGGCGGATGTATTGAACAATATCACTATCTAAATTATCTCCGGCAACACGAATAGATTGGTCGCAAACAATGCCCGATAAAGCAATTACGGCAATTTCGGTTGTACCACCGCCAATATCGATGATCATATTACCCATTGGTTCTTCTACATCAATTCCGATACCCACGGCAGCAGCCATTGGCTCATGAATTAGGTAAACTTCTTTGGCACCTGCAATTTCTGCAGAGTCGCGAACCGCTCTTTTTTCTACCTCAGTAATACCCGAAGGAATACAGATCACCATTCTGAGTGAAGGGAAAAACCAGCCCTTGCCGTTGTTCAGCATTTTAATCATTCCGCGGATCATGTGTTCTGCGGCATTAAAGTCTGCAATTACTCCATCTTTTAACGGACGTACGGTTTGTATGTTTTCATGGGTTTTACCTTCCATTTGCATGGCCTGTTTCCCAATCGCGATCAGTTTGTTTGTCTGACGGTCAAAAGCAACAATAGAAGGTTCATCTACCACCACTTTGTCGTTATGAATGATCAGGGTGTTTGCTGTACCCAGATCGATAGCAATTTCTTGCGTAAACCAGTTAAATAATCCCATTCTCGTATTTTAAAATTTTGTAAAGTTATATTTTTTTATGGATTAAATTTAGTGTTTAAAATGTCTTACTCCGGTAAGCACCATGGCAATTTTTTTATCATTGGCCATTTGGATAGAATCTTGATCTTTAATAGATCCGCCGGGCTGTAAAACGGCGCTAATTCCGGCCTCTGCTGCAATTTCTACACAGTCGGGGAAAGGGAAGAAGGCATCAGATGCCATAACCGATCCTTTGAGGTCGAATCCAAACGATTCTGCTTTCACAATAGCCTGTTTCAGGGCATCAACTCTGGAGGTCTGCCCCACACCACTAGCCAGCAAAGTATGGTTTTTAGCAAATACAATGGTGTTTGATTTGGTATGTTTTACCAATTTGTTGGCAAAGTACAGATCCTGCAATTCTGCCTGCGTGGGTTTAACAACTGTTACCGGTGTCATTTGCGCAGGGCCTTCAATCTGTAGGTCTTTATCTTGTTCAATTACGCCATTCAATAAGGTTTTGAACTGTTTTGAAGGTAAGGTTATCGGTTTTCGTTTTAAGATAACCCGATTTTTTTTTGTTTTGAGTATTTCTAACGCTTTTCCTGAATAGGAGGGTGCAATTAATACTTCGAAAAATAACTGATTAATTTCTTCGGCAGTGGCCTCATCTACTTCGCCATTGCAAATAATAACGCCTCCAAATGCCGAAACCGGATCGCAGGCCAGGGCATCTTTCCAAGCCTCCAGTAAATTGGTTCTGCTGGCTACGCCGCAAGCATTGGTATGTTTCAGAATGGCAAAGGTAGGTTCCTTAAATTCATCAATTAAGGCTAAAGCCGCATCTACATCTACCAAATTATTGTAAGAAAGTTCTTTTCCGTTCAGTTTTTCAAATAGTGCATCTAAATCGCCATAGAAAACACCCTGCTGATGCGGATTTTCTCCGTAACGTAATATTTGCGATTTTTCTTCGCTGATCTTCAGAACTGCAAGCGGTTCTTCGGTATTGAAATAGTTGAAAATAGCCGTATCGTAATGTGAGGAGGTATGAAACGCTCTTTTAGCAAAGGCCTGACGATGGCTTAGATCAGTACAGCCATTATTTTCTTTTAAAATATGGGTAAGATTCTGATAATCGCTTTTAGAAGAAATGATCACCACATCTTTGAAATTTTTGGCTGCTGCTCTGATTAAAGAAATGCCACCTATGTCAATTTTTTCAATAATATCTTCTGCCGATGCGCCCGATTTAAGCGTTTCCTCAAACGGATAGAGGTCTACAATAACCAAATCTATCTCAGGAATCTCGAATTCATTTAATTGCGCCTGGTCGGTATCCAGATCGCGGCGGGCTAAAATACCACCAAATACTTTTGGATGTAAGGTTTTTACCCGCCCGCCTAAAATAGAAGGGTAGCCGGTAAGGTCTTCTACTGCTGTAACCTCAACTCCTAAATCTCTGATAAATTTTTCTGTGCCACCGGTAGAAAAAATACGTACGCCTAATTCGTTTAACTGATGGATGAGGGGTTCTAGATTATCTTTGTAATAGACTGATATTAAGGCGTTCTTGATTTTTTTGGGATGGCTCATGAATGGATTTTTTTGGGTTCGCTAAGATAGCTTTTTGAATGCATCTTTGGAAGCCCGAAGATCAATCTGTTTTAACAGATTTCATTTTTTTTAGCAGCTGTTCAATGATCTTAGGATAGTATTGGTGTTCGAGTTGCTGCCCTTTGAATTTGATCATTTCCAGATCGTCGCCCTTCTCAATTTTGAAACGTGATTGATGGATAATTTCGCCGGTATCAAAATGTTCGTTCACATAATGAATAGTTATGCCCGATTCTTCATCGCCATTAGCTAAAATTTGCCGATGAACTTTATCGCCATACATGCCCTTGCCGCCGTAGTTAGGCAATAATGCCGGATGTATGTTTACTATTTTTTGATTAAAAGCTTTCAATAAATTTTCGGGAACCAGCCATAAAAAACCAGCTAATACCACAATATCAATTTTCAGGCTTTTAAGCAGATCTACCACCTCATCTGTATTATAGAACTCATGCCGGTCGAAAATGTGGCTTGGAACCTCAAAATTGTCTGCACGCTGCAATACGTAAGCATCTGGGTTATTGGTTAAAACAAGGGCTACTTCAACATCCTGATGTTTTTTGAAGTATTCCATAATTTTCTGGGCGTTTGACCCGGAACCAGAAGCAAATATGGCAATGCGCTTTTTCAATGGTTTTTTGTTAAGGAGCAAATATATCAGTTTCGTTAGAATTGATGCAAAATAAAAAAAGCCGGAAAAAATTCCGGCTATCCTTACTAAAGAATTTCTTTTTATAAATTCCCTCGGGCAGCTTGTTCCCGCTCTAAAGCTTCGAAAAGTGCCTTAAAATTGCCTGCACCAAAAGATCGGGCACCTTTACGCTGAATAATCTCATAAAAAAGGGTAGGGCGGTCTTCAACCGGTTTGGTAAATATTTGTAACAAATAACCCTCATCATCACGGTCTACCAATATCCCTAAGTTTTTCAGCGGTTCAATATCCTCTTCAATCTTTCCTACACGGGCTTCCAGGTCATCATAATAGGTGCTAGGGACCTTTAGGAATTCTACACCACGGTTTTGAAGCTGGGTAACCGTATCTACAATATTATTGGTGGCAATGGCTACGTGCTGAACGCCCTCATCACCATAAAAATCTAAATATTCTTCAACCTGCGATTTCTTTTTACCCTCCGCAGGCTCGTTAATTGGGAATTTAACATAACCATTCCCGTTGCTCATCACCTTGCTCATTAAGGCAGAATATTCAGTAGAAATTTGTTTATCGTCAAAGGTCAGGATGTTTTTAAAGCCCATTACCTCTTCATAAAAATTTACCCATTTATTCATTTGGTTCCAGCCCACATTGCCTACACAATGGTCTACATAAAGCAATCCGGTTGGTTCGGGGTTATAATGGCTTTCCCATTTCTGGTAGCCAGGCATAAAGGTGCCCTGGTAATTTTTGCGCTCAATAAATAAGTGCACCGTTTCGCCATAGGTATAAATACCGCTGCGGCGGATCTCTCCAAATTCATCAGTCAGGGTCTCCGGTTGCAAATAAGGTTTAGCGCCACGTTTGGTGGTTTCTTCAAAGGCTTTGTAAGCATTATCTACCCAAAGTGCTAAAATTTTTACCCCATCGCCATGTTTCTTTACATGTTCTGCAACAGGATGGTCGGGCACTAATGCTGTAGTTAAAACCATTCGCATTTTATTCTGAACCAAAACATACGAAGAACGGTCTTTCACTCCGGTTTCTGGTCCGGCGTAAGCCAGGCTTTGAAATCCAAAAGCTGTTTTATAATAATGTGCAGCCTGTTTGGCATTGCCTACATAAAGTTCTACGTAATCGGTGCCGTTTAGGGGCAGAAAATCTGCTACCTGAGCTGCTGTGCTACTTGTTTGTGTTTCCATTTTTATTAGTATTGAGTATTTAGCATTGAGTACATAGACTTTTCTCAATACTATATTTTTTTATGTTCAATCTCCCTCTCCTTTGGAGAGGGTTGGGTGAGGCGGTTATTCAATATTATGCTGCCAGCTTTTGTGGTAGCTTTCGTCCTCAATCCCTACTGCATCTTCGGTTAACATTAAGGGTTTAAAGGGGTCGATCATTACGGCAAGTTCTTCGGTTCTTTCCTTCCCGATAGATTTTTCTACTGTACCCGGATGCGGACCGTGTGGAATACCGCCCGGATGCAAGGTAATTTGCCCCTTTACCACACTTTTACGACTCATAAAATCGCCATCTACATAATACAATACCTCGTCGCTATCTACATTGCTGTGGTTATAAGGCGCTGGTATCGCTTGGGGATGGTAATCGTATTTACGAGGCACAAAAGAACAGATCACAAAATTGTGTCCCTCAAAAGTCTGGTGTACCGGAGGCGGTTGATGCACACGCCCGGTAATAGGCTCGAAATTATGGATAGAAAAAGCCCAAGGATAGTGGAAGCCATCCCATCCCACAAAATCAAAAGGGTGGGTGCCGTATACATAAGGATAGATTAATCCTTGTTTTTTAATCAATACTTTAAAATCGCCTTCCTGGTCAAAAGTCTCGAGGTCTGTTGGACGTTTAATATCGCGTTCGCAAAACGGAGAATGTTCCATTAATTGGCCCCATTGGTTGCGGTAACGCTTAGGCGTTCTAATAGGGCTAAAACTTTCGGTAATGAATAATCGGTTTTGTTCCGTATCAAACTCCATTTGGTAAATAGTTCCTCTCGGTATCACCAAATAATCGCCGTATTCGAATTTAATTTTACCGAAACCGCTTTTTAAAGTTCCGCTACCTTCATGAATAAAGATCACTTCGTCTGCCTGGCTGTTCTTGTAGAAATAATCGGTCATCGATTTTCGTGGAGCAGCAAGCGATATATGCAGATCGCTATTTACCAAAACCGGTTTACGACTTTTCAGGAAATCATCTTCAGGTTTAATATTGAAGCCAATTAAGCTGGTATGGCGCAGGTGTTTTTCGCGGGCAATCTTAGGTTCTACCGAATAAGGTTCGCCCAGTTCTTTAACAATGGTAGGCGGGTGCGTATGGTAAACTAAAGAATAAAGGCTCGAAAAACCCTCTGTAGAAACTAATTCTTCGGCATATAATTCCCCATTAGGTTTCCGGAATACGGTGTGCCTTTTAGCAGGAATTTGCCCTAAACTGTGGTAGATAGGCATATGTTTTTGAGATAATTGGTTAGAAAATCCAACCCAAAATTAAGTATAAATTAGCACACCAATAGCGCTAATTCGTTAAAAAAATTGAATGCAGCATTCGCTTAATTTTCCTTAGTTTTGAATCACTACTACAAACCAATTACTGATCTATGAAATTAGTTTCCTATAAAACCGAAGACCGCGAACACTTGGGTATTTTTGCAAATGGCCATATTTATAATTTAAATTCTTGCGATAAGCTGATACCGGATAACATGAATGAGTTTTTAGCCGGCGGAGAAGAATTAATGGATAGGGCTAAAAAGGTTAACGAGGAAATTTTAGCGGGTAAAAGGGAAGCTAAAGAAGAACTCTTCTTCGAACTATTAGCGCCGGTTCCGCATCCCACTTCATGTAGAGATGGTTATGCTTTTCGCCAGCATGTGGCCGCTGCCCGCAGAAACCGGAAAGTAGATATGATCCCTGAATTCGATCAATATCCGATTTTCTATTTCACTAATCATAATGCCGTACAAGGCCCCGGCGAAATTGAATGCATGCCCGATCATTTCGAAAAACTCGATTTTGAACTAGAAGCAGCCATCGTAATCGGTAAAAAAGGAAGAAATATTAAGGCCGCAGAAGCGGATGAATATATTGCGGGTTTTATGATCATGAACGATATGAGTGCCCGTACTTTACAAATGGAAGAAATGCTCTTGAACTTAGGTCCGGCCAAAGGCAAAGATTTTTCTACTGTAATTGGTCCCTGGCTGGTTACTCCCGATGAATTGGAACCCTATAAAATAGCCGCCAAACACGGACATGTGGGAAATAGTTACGATCTGAAAATGAAATGCTGGGTAAATGGCATAGAGGTTTCGAGTGGATCGGTGGGAGATATGGATTGGACTTTTGCCGAAATTATAGAGCGCTGCGCTTACGGTGCAGATGTTTTACCTGGCGATGTAATTGGCTCGGGCACAGTAGGTACAGGCTGTTTCTTAGAACTAAATGGTACCGGTTTATTAAACGACCCAAACTATAAAACACAATGGCTGCAACCTGGAGATGTAGTGGAGATGGAAATTACCGGTTTAGGCCGTTTGAGCAATACCATCCGCAAAGCCGATACCGACTTTTCTATTTTGAAATTGAAGAAAAAATAATAATCGTCATTTCGACGAGCTGTAGCGAGGAGAAATCTCTCGTCCAAGCTATAGAGATTTCTCACCCGATAAATCGGGATTCGAAATGACGGCGATAAATAATAATTGTCATCTTGAGCTTGTCGAAAGATGTAAATGGGGTGCTCCACCCTTCGACAAGCTCAGAGTGACTTACAATAAATTAAAGCCATGCTCACCTTAAAAACCTCCGATTTAAAACCTGCCGAATTGCAAAATTACCTGCAATACGCTATTGCACCGCGGCCCATTTGCTTTGCTTCTACCATAGATCGTGAAGGAAATGTGAATTTAAGTCCTTTCAGCTTTTTTAACCTTTTTAGTTCCAATCCGCCAATTTGTGTGTTTTCGCCTGCCCGCAGGGTAAGAGATAATACCACCAAGCATACCCTGGAAAACGTGCTGGAAGTGCCCGAGTGTGTAATAAATATGGTAAGTTACGACATGGTGCAGCAAACATCTTTAGCCAGTACCGAATATCCTAAAGGGGTAAATGAATTTACCAAAGCCGGTTTTACCGGATTAAACTCTGAACTGGTACGCCCGCCAAGAGTAGCCGAAGCTCCCGTGCAATTAGAATGTATAGTTAAAGAAGTGATCTCGCTGGGCGATCAGGCTGGTGCAGGAAATTTAGTGTTGGCAGAGGTTAAACTGATACATATCCATGAAGATATTCTGGATGAGCATGGTAAAATAGATCAGGCTAAAATAGATTTGGTTGCTCGTTTGGGTGGCGATTGGTATTGCCGTGTTACCCAAGATAATTTATTCAGAGTGGCTAAACCTTTAGCCACCATGGGCATGGGTATGGATGCTTTACCCTTAGCAATCAAAAAATCAAAGATATTAACGGCCAATAATTTGGGCCAATTGGCTAATGTAGAGCACATGCCTTCGGCAGATGAAATTGAAGAGGTTAAAAAACATCCTTTAATTAAAGAAATTCTGGATGCCACCATTGGCGATGCCACTACTCGTGAAATACACCTGCAAAGTCAGGCTAAAGTGTTCTTAGATCAGGGCGATGTGGTAACCGCCTGGAAGATCTTATTGATTTAAGGAGTAGTAACCGCTACGGGTAATACTTTTCCGTTAAAAAGTTTGTGTCCTGTTAAGGCAAAATCAGCCACATATTTTCCCATTTCAAAGGCCATAACCGGCGATTCGTAACCCGGAAAGGCTTTTTCGAGCATTTCGGTTTGTGCCGAACCCAGGGCCAGGCAATTCACTTTTATTTTCCGGTCGGCCAATTCCAGAGCCAGGCATTCGGTTAAATTGTGTAATGCCGCTTTACTGGCAGAGTAAGCAGATAAACCTGCAAACTTTTCGCTTCCCTGAAAGCCGCCCATACTGCCAATATTTACAATATGCGATGGCGATTGCATTGAGGGTAATAAATGCTGTATCATGCGTACATGCCCAAGAAAATTGCTTTGCAGCATTTCTACAAAATCTAATTGGCTGGTTTGGCTAAAAGGTTTAAGTGTTAACGCTCCGGCATTATTAATCAGGATGTCAATTTTGCCAAAATTGGCTTCTATAAAAGGCACCAGGCCATGCTCAATATCATCTTTAATAATATCAAACTGAACCGGAAATAATTGGCATGCCGGATTAAGGCCCTGGCCAATTTCCAGCAGGCGTTTTAAATTATCTTCAGACCGTGCTAATGCCAAAACCCGATGTTCTGAATTTAGGATCAGGTCTAAAACGGTTTCGAAACCTACTCCGCTGCTGGCACCGGTAATAACTATGTTCATCGTTTAGTTTAACTGGCTTACCGGATGTTTGATCAGGTAAAAGCCATCGTTTATCAATTTAGTGAATTCGGGTTCTGCAGACGCTTTCATTTCCAGGTATATGCGTACATCCTGAGCTAATTCGGGCAAAATCTGCTCTTGTTCTACAATCTCCAGAATTTCCATGGCGCAAAGCCAGTCTTCCCGGTGATTGGCTCTTAAACTCTTCCATGCCAAAGCTAGCTGTTCTGCATCTACACCCTTCTCCCTGCAGTCTCTGGTAATCTGGAATAAGCGATGGTATGCTATGGTCTGTTCGTTATATTCCTGACGATGGGTTGAGGTTTTGGAAACTAAAGCAGTCTCTTCGTAGGCATCCTTATCGGCCGCACCATTAAATACAGAAATGATATATTCTCCAACAGCCATATCGTAAGTTCCCCAGCTGGGTTCGAAATAAATCTGGCCCTGCTCATCGCTTACCGTGCAGTTATCAAAACTGATAACCAATAGTTTATACTTTTTATACAAGTAATCTTTCACTTCTCCCTTTACGTTAATGCCGCTTTCGAAAGTTAAGCTTACTGTTTCTCCTTTGGCTATGCCGGCATTGGCCAATTCCGTTTCGGTCCAGTCTTCTAAAGGTTTGTCGTATCCTTTTAGTTTGCCTACCGGCGATGAAAAACCATGTTGATGATAATCCTTTCCGTGGCCTGGTAACTGTTCGTTATCGTATGCTAAGGCCGTTGGTCCGGTGGTTTTCAGGAAACTGGTCAGGTTCCGTTTATCCATACCCACATCAGTAAACACGCCACTAACCTGTAAACCCGAACTATAAACCGAGGTACACACATTTCTACAATCAATGGCTTTAAGCATGCTTTCTGTGCCACCTTTTCTGAAAGCCATGGTGTTTGCAAACTCTTCTAAAACATCAATCAGGTTTTGGAAAGTAGGCGTAACAAATAGTTGTGGCTGTTGTTTGGTAATATCGAAAGGGTAATTTACTGCATCAATGGTATAAGGTATTTTTTTAACCTCAGGCTGCATACAGGTAGCACTTTCGCCAATAGAGGAGAGCAAACCTGCACCATAAATTTTAGGATCATCTAAGGTGCCGATCAAGCCATATTCTACCGTCCACCAGTGCAAACGGCTTAGCAAAGCCATTTCTGAGGGTTCTCCTAAATTTTGCTGGCAGAAGGCTACTTTTTTTTCTGCTTTGCTAATTTCGGCAGCATCGGCATCGGGCATTTCTTTTAAAATAGAAAGTCGGCGTATGGCCTCGTATAATTCAAAATCCCGGTAGGAGAAAATGGCTTTAGCTCCAATAGACCCAAAATAGCTGAGATATTGGTTATAAGCAATATCGCCGATAATGGGAGCATGGCCCGCCGATTCGTGTATGATATCGGGCGCCGGGGTATATTCAATATGATTGAGCTGACGGATATCGGCCGCTATAACCAATACACGGTAGGCCTGGTATTCCATAAAGGCAACGGGCGGAATAAAACCATCTACGGTAACCGCTCCCCAGCCAATTTTGCCTAGGGCATCGTTCATTTCCTGCAAACTCGGAATTTTTTCAATGGTTAAGCCGGCTTGCTCCAAGCCTGGAATATAAGGATAGTAGGCAACGTCTTTAAGGTAACTGTAATTCTGACGCATTACATAACGCCAAACAGCATGGTCTACCGGGGTATAATGATCGTAATGTTGCTCTACAATAAACTGCTTGAGGTGCTTAGGTAGAAGAGCAACTTGCGGATTGTTAAAATCATTAAAATCGCTCATTGCGTACATGTTTTATGGCTACTAAAATACGCTTCTTGGTAAATTTAAACAACCCTTAGGATTGCTTTTTGTTTCCCGTTCTGATTTTTAGGCTTTAGTGCTTACTTTATTTCCAAAGCTGTAATTTTTCTGTGTGAAATAGCTGAATACGGCAATAATTACGGTAGTGAAAAATTTAGCAACCGTGGGGTAAATATGGGCTGCTTCTACCATCAGCTTGATGAGGATATAATTGAGTAGAATGTTGATGGCTACAACGGTGCCATAGCGAAAAAGTTGTATCCTTCCTTTTAAATCGGAGTTGGTAAATACCAGATATTTATTCAATAAAAAACCCATAGGGAAGGTGATACATAGTTCGATGATTAATGCTGCAATGGGCCCGCTTATAAACAGGAAAGGCAAAGCGATGCCTTGCTTGCAAAGTAAAAAGTTATATACCAGAAAATAAACCAAAACCCCCATTCCGGCCGTGGTGCTGCCAGTAACCAAATACCTGAAAGTGGCCTTTGGGATCCATCTGGAAAAGGGAGTATGAAAAAAATCAATAAAATTTAGAATTGGTTTTTGCATCATTTAGGGTTTTAGGGTGAGCTGATTGTTAATCATCCGATTATTGTATTGCTGAATAAACGCTTTTAGGCGTTTTTCCATTTCAGGCTGCACCGCTAACTGGCCTTCTAAATTGTTTTTTAATAAACGATCGGTTTTAAATTTATAAATAGCGCTGGTTTTATTTCCATCATTAATCATCAGGTAATCTTTCCAATAAAAACGAAAATTACCCTCATTATTGTTTACTGCAAAATTTTCGTCGCTATTATCCAATGCATCAAAACCGAAAGCAAAATAAGGTTTATCGTAATTAAGGAAATTCAAAACAGTTGGCATAATATCGGTCTGCTGCATTATTTTGTCTTTTTTCCCTTTTAAATTTCCTCCCGGGAGGTAAAATAAAATGGGAACAGAATAATAACCAACGGTGTTTTGATACTCGGGCAAATGAGAAACGGTTGCGTGATCTGCACAAAGCACAAATAAGGTGTTTTTATACCAGGGCATTTTAGCGGCAGTTTCAAAAAATTTACGAATCGCTAAATCGGTATAGCCTAAGCATTCCTGTACCTGCAGCGGCCCCTTTGGGAATTTCCCGATATAATTTTCGGGTACCTTAAATGGATGGTGAGAGGAGGTGGAAAAGAAGGCCGAGAAAAAAGGTTGCTTAAAGGTGTTGATGGTATTGGCCATGTATTGCATAAATGGCTCATCCCAAATGCCCCACATACCGTCAAAATCGGTATCGTTATTATATTCTGTTTTCCCAAAATAGTGGTCAATGCCAGCCTGTTTGGTATAGGCCGAAAAGCCCATAGAGCCATTAGGGGCACCATGAAAAAAGGCAGTCTCATATCCTTTTTCTTTTAGAATTTTAGGTAATCCGGCTGTTTTATTGTTCGAATAGATAGAGAGTACAAAGGGCTCGTCGATTGAAGGAATGCTAGATATTACAGAAGGTAAAGCATCTATAGATTTACGGCCGTTGGCAAGGGTGTAATTAAAGGTTAAGCTTTGGTTTATAAGCGAATCGATGAAAGGAGTATAGCCTCGGTATTGCCCGTTTAACAGATCTTTGTTCAGGCCGCCAATATGCTCCTTGCCCAAACTCTCTATAATGAGGAAAACAACATTCAGGTTTTTGAATTCGCCCTTTGTATGAGGCTGATGTATGGGTGTATAGATCTTATTTAATTCTTCCTGATGGTAATATTGCTTGGCTTGTAGGGGGCTCACCCTCAGGGTTCGTAAAATACTAAAGGGAGTATTCAGTACAATACTGGTTTCGGCCGGATCTTCTACAAACTCTCCGGCATTACTTAGCGTAATGGGGCGGGTACTGTGCCGCCAGCCACCACGTACCCCAACAATGGTAAGACCTATGAAAAGCAGCATTAGTAATGTGTCTTTTAGTAGAATAGACCACTTAAATTGTTGTTTTTTTATCTCAATCAGATCATATAGTTTGATTAAGATCCAAATCAGTGCTACATAAATGACCAGCAAATACCAATAATCTTTTAGGAAATCTAAGCCTAATTTAAGTTTATTTTGTTCGTTGCTAAACTGACTGAACACCGTAGCGGTGGTTCGTTTTAGCGTAAACCGATAATACACAAAATCAATAAAATTGACTAATAAACCTAAGCTGTTGGTAATTATAAATAGCCATTTACTTATTCTCTGATAATTGCTGCTAAAGCGAAAAGAGAAAGGGACGATCTGTAGTAAAATGAGAATGATATTGAGGTATAAGAGCGCTGCAATATCAAACTGAATTCCGCCTCCAAGTATCATGAAAAAGCGTGACAGGCTGATCTCACCAAAAAGGTCGCGATTGAAAAAATAGAAAGCAACCCGGCATAACGAGTAAATAGCCATTAAGATTAAAAATCTAAAAGCTAAGGCTAAGTAAATGTTGGTGCGGAAAGACTTATTATTAAACGGCATGTGGATTAATACTCCACAAATATAATTTAATATGCTTTGATGTTATGTTAATTGCCGTGAAATGGTGCAAATTTTACTGTTGTTAACTACTAGTTCAGTAAGTTTTTCCAGCTCACCAACTCTCCAATAATACGTTCTAAATCGGCGGCAGCCACTCTTTCTTGTTCCATGCTATCGCGATGACGGATGGTTACGGTATGGTCTTCTAAAGTTTGATGATCTACCGTTATGCAGAAGGGAGTTCCTATGGTGTCCTGACGGCGGTAACGCTTACCAATAGAATCTTTTTCATCGTACTGAATATTAAAATCTAACTTCAGTTTATCCATAATCTCCCTAGCTTTTTCTGGCAGGCCATCTTTTTTGGTTAATGGCAAAATAGCGGCCTTTACAGGGGCTAATGCAGGGTGTAGGTGCAATACGGTGCGGCTGTCTTGTTTCTCTTCGGTACTCAGATCTTGTTCTTCATAGGCGTTGCAAAGCGTTAGCAAAAACAAACGATCTAAACCGATAGAGGTTTCAATAACGTAAGGCACATAATTCTGATTCATTTCGGTATCAAAATATTGCATTTTCTTACCTGAAAATTCTTGGTGCTGAGTTAAATCGAAATCGGTACGGCTGTGAATACCCTCTACTTCTTTAAATCCGAAAGGGAATTCAAATTCGATATCTACGGCTGCATTGGCATAGTGAGCCAATTTAGCATGATCGTGGAAACGGTATTTCTCTGCTGGAGTACCCAAGGCTTTATGCCATTTTAAACGGGCTTCTTTCCAGTAGGTGTACCATTCCATTTCGGTGCCCGGCTTTACGAAAAATTGCATTTCCATTTGCTCAAATTCACGCATACGCATAATGAACTGACGGGCAATTACCTCATTACGAAAGGCCTTGCCAATTTGAGCAATACCAAACGGAATTTTCATTCTTCCGCTTTTTTGCACATTTAAAAAGTTAACAAATATGCCCTGTGCCGTTTCCGGACGAAGGTAAACTTCATCAGATCCTTCGGCCATGGCGCCCATTTGGGTGGCAAACATGAGGTTAAACTGGCGTACATCTGTCCAGTTGCGGGTGCCCGACACCGGACAAACGATCTCATGTTTTTCTATAATTTCTTTTAAGCCGGCTAAATTATCGCTAGCCAGGGCTGCATCCAGCTCGGCCTGTAGCATATCGGCTTTATCTGTTTTACCGTCTTTTAAATAGCGGGTAATTTTATCTTCAATTAATTGATCGGCACGATAACGTTTTTTAGAATCTTTATTGTCGATCATTGGATCATTAAATCCATCTACGTGGCCCGAAGCTTTCCAAACTTTTGGGTGCATAAATATGGCAGAATCTATACCAACAATATTCTCATGCATCTGCACCATGCTTTTCCACCAGTATGTTTTTAGGTTGTTTTTGAGTTCGGCACCCAACTGGCCATAATCATAAACGGCACTTAGCCCGTCGTAAATTTCGCTCGATTGGAAAACAAAGCCATACTCCTTAGCATGGGAGATCACATTTTTAAAAAGTTCGTCGTTATTCTTGCTCATATGCCTGCAAATATAAACCGAAATTTGAATTAAGGCATATTTTATTGCGGGTTGATTATTGTTTAATCTGAGTTGAATTGATAAGCCACAATAAATAATGAGATAACTCGTAATAAAATTAAAAAACCTGAAAATAGAAGCAATTAACCTGGCATAGCCCCGCTATCGCTTATAGCCCTTTGGGGCTAACCGCTCTATCGGGTTTATATAAATTCCGTCTTTTGTCATCCTGAATAGAATGAAGAATCTCACAGCAATGTTTTTAGATCCTTCGCTTCGCTCAGAATGACAAAAACAAAGTAAAAGCGTTGGCCCGACAGAACGGCGGGCCATTTGAGGACTTTGTGGGAGGAAGCATCGTTCTGTCTTGACTTTTGCTTCCTTTTGGTCAAGCAAAAGGAAGAAGACAAAAAACAGAACTATTTCAATGAGCACAAACAAAACTTTATAACCCGCAATAAATAATAATCAACTCGCAATAAACAATAAACCCCTAAATTAGCCCCATGATACAAGTAGATCAACTCAGCAAAAGCTACGGAAACCAAAAAGCAGTAGATCAGCTTTCCTTTATTGCCCAACCGGGGCAGGTGGTGGGTTTCTTAGGGCCTAATGGTGCCGGAAAATCAACTACTATGAAAATGCTGAGTGGTTTTCTTCAGCCCGATTCGGGCACGGCACAGGTATGCGGATTCGATATCATCAATCAGTCAATGGAAGTTCGGTCTTGTTTAGGTTACCTGCCAGAGCATAATCCGCTTTACCTGGATCTGTATGTAAAAGAAGCTTTAGGCTTTATGGCCGATATTTATCAGGTTAAGCAAAAAGCATTACGCATAGCCGAAGTAATAGCACTATGCGGCCTGGGCGAGGAGCAAAATAAAAAGATTGGCGCTCTATCTAAAGGTTACCGCCAAAGGGTGGGTTTGGCACAAGCCATTATTCACGATCCGGAGGTGTTGATTTTAGATGAGCCCACTTCGGGCTTAGACCCCAATCAGGTAGTCGACATTCGAAATCTCATCATCAGCTTAGGCAAAACTAAAACCGTGCTGGTTTCTACCCATATCATGCAGGAAGTAGAAGCCATTTGCGATCAGATCATCATTATTGCAAAAGGTAAATTGATGGTTAACCAAACTAAACCGGATTTATTTGCCACTAAACCGGGTAAAAATCTGGAGCAAATTTTTAATGAGCTAACGGCCTAGTTGAGTTAAAAACGCTAAACAATTACCCTATCGGGATGTTATTTAAATAGTTAAGGGATGGCTGAATAGGAATTCAGCATGTCCAATCTATTCACTTAATAACATTCCTATGAAAAGTATTTGTTTAATCATTTGTATATGGATAACTAGTTTTATAACAGTTGCTGCCCAGGTTATTACAACCACTCCCCAAACTTCAGCCAATGTGGGCGATGCTCCTATAAAATCAGGCCGCTGGATGGTTGGCGGGAGTATTGGTTCAACCAGTTTCAATTTTGCAACAGAAACCTTTCAGTTAAATGTAGATCCCAAAGTAGGTTATTTTATTCGAGATAACATTGCTATAGGCGGACAGGGCACCATCGGGCTAAGTTTTTATAAAGGCGGGTCAACTATCAGTTATGGTATTGCTCCATTTATCCGCTATTATTTTCCCGAAACGGCTACCCCAAGCGGACGTTGGTTTGGAGAAGGCAGTGTAGGAATTAACGGAAGCCATAAAAAAGACAGTCAGGAAGAATTGCCCATGTCGCTATTGCTGGGAATAAGAGGAGGTTACGCCCACTTTATTGCCCGAAATGTAGCTTTAGAGGGAACCTTGGGTTATACCTTTACCAAAGCGGATATTTCTTCATCCAGTGGCGATTCTGGTTTAGGTTTGGCTTTTGGTTTCCAGATATACTTGCCTGGCAAGCGGAACAGGTAATTTTTTGTAATGATATTAGTTAAGTCCTTTGGCGTGCCAAGGGACTTTTTTTATGGTTGAGGGGGGGTAATAATATTGGTTAAGAAATATCGTTTAACCTGCAACACATTTTGTAAAAATCACCAAAAACCAATTATTATGAAAAAGCGATTTATTATTGTTATTACCTGTTTCCTTTCCATGTTAACCTTTCTTGCTGCTGCACAAACCGAAAAAGGCAAATGGCTGCTCGGAGGTACCTTAGGTATGACTGGCTCATCAAACAAGAATACAGATTCAAAAGAAACGCAATTCTATCTAGAACCCGGATTGAGTTATTTTGTGCAAAAAGACTTGGCCATAGGTGCTTTAGTTAGATTTGGTACTTACAATTTAAGACAAAATGGAATGTCAGATACAAAAACATCTTCTGTTTATTTTGCACCAACACTAAGGTATTACCTGCCAATTGCAGAGAAATTTAAATTTCTTGGCCAGCTTTCCATACCATTTGGTTCTGAAAAAACTACGCTATCTGGAGGAAATACAGTTTCTATTAAAGCCACTTCGGTAGGGCTGGAAATTACGCCCGCCTTTGCTTTTTTTCCAAGCAATAAAATTAGTATTGAAATGAGTTTAGCCACTATTTATTTTAAATCTAATAAACTCACAACCGACGATGTAGTTAAAACAAATGATTTTGGCATTCAGGTACTTGGAAGTAATGGCGCCTATCCTAGCTTGGGATTTAAATTCCATTTAGGTAAATAAATGCCACTTTAATAAGTATAGAAGCCTTCCCCGAAAAATTTTGGGGAAGGCTTCTGTGCTATTTGTCTTTTGTGCAAACAATATCCTGTAATTTATTGCGTTATCACAACATAATTGATTAAACAATTAAAAAACCTTTAACCAAAAACAATCATTATGAAAAAGTTAACACTCATTACTTTCGTATTTGCAGGAATGATCTTAAGTGTAGCGGCCCAAACTAATAAGCCGGCTCCAACAAAACCTGCCTCGCCTGCAAAAATGTCTAAGCCGGCACCAATGGCCATGAATGGCACTTCGCCAACCGCAAAAGGTAAATGGCTTTTAGGTACTAATTTGTCTGTTCGGTCATCAAATGGAGAAGGTGATTATAAAACAATGGATTTGGATTTTAATCCAAGGCTCAGTTATTTTATTAAAGAAAATTTGGCACTTGGCCTTGTTTTTGGAGTAGGCAGCTATAAAAGCGAAATCGCCGGCCAGTTGAATAACAAGTCAACCTATTTCCAAATTGCCCCCTCTGCCAGATACTATTTACCGATTGGTAATCGCTTTATGTTTGTTGGAGAGTTAAGTGTTCCTATTGGTTCTCAAACGAATACCGATGCCAATTTAAATGAAACCAAATCGCAGGTACTGGGTGTAGAGCTAAGCCCATCTTTTGTGTTTTTTCCAAGTAATAGAATTAGTATAGAAATGAAACTGGGAAGTGTTTATTGGAAAAATTACAAACAAGGTGATGAAACAAGCTCAGAATTAGGACTCCAGGTATTTGGAGGTAATCAGTTTTCTCCATCTTTTGGGTTTAATTTTCATCTGGGTAAATAATATTTTTTGCCCTGAGAACTAAAAAGCGCCCCGATATTTATCGGGGCGCTTTTTCTTTGAAATAATGTTTAATTTCGGATCAAAATTCAGCCTGTGTTTGCACTACTCCGAAAAGAAATAGCCGCTTTTTTTAATACTTCTATTGCCTACCTCATTATTGGTATTTTTCTTGTAATTACCGGCATTTTACTCTGGGTTTTGCCTGATTATAGCATTTTAAGTAGTGGATATGCCGGTTTAGATGGTCTGTTTTTCATTGCACCCTATCTGTTTCTCTTTCTTATTCCGGCCATTTGTATGCGGGCCATTGCCGAAGAAAAAAAAGAAGGTACTTATGAGTTACTGGTTACCCGGCCATTAAATTTAGGCCAAATTATCGGAGCAAAATACCTGGCAGCTTTATGCGTAGCCTGGCTTAGTTTAGTGCCAACCTTCTTTTACTGTTTTTCCGTTTATCAATTAGGTTTAGAGAAAGGTAACCTGGATTTTGGGGCTACGTTCGGGTCCTATATCGGGCTTTTATTTTTAAGTGCTGCTTTCACGGCAGTGGGTATATTTTCATCTGCTCTTACCAAAAATCAGATCATTGCTTTTGTGCTGGCTGCCAGCTTTTCTCTTTTTCTGTTTATTGGTTTAGATTTCATTAGCCAATGGCCGGGTTTAGATTTTCTGGCCGCTTTTTTACAAAATCTAAGTATTCAAGAACATTATCAATCCATTAGCCGTGGTGTTTTAGACACCCGAGATCTTATTTATTTTTTTGATTTGATACTTGTTTTTCTTTTTCTGGCAGTCTGGAAATTAAGCAAGCCATCATTTACTCAAAAAAATAAAATATTCATCGGCCTTGTGGCTGTTGTAGGCATCAATATTATAGCCATTAATTTCTTTACCCGGATAGATTTTACCACAGAAAAACGCTATACCTTATCTGCCAGTACAAAAAACATGCTTTCTAAATTAGACGATCAGGTGCAGATTGCCTTGTATTTGGATGGCGATCTTCCTGCCGGCTTTAAAAGGTTAAAAAACGCTTCCCGCGATTTGTTGAAAGACTTTTCTGCCTATTCAGATCAAAATATTGAGCTTGTTGTTTCTAATCCAAGCGAAGGTAGCCCCGAACAGCAGGAAAGTAATTTTAAGCAATTGCTAAATTTGGGCATAGAGCCTACCAACCTGAGTGTAAAAACAGACGAGGGATTAACTCAGAAAACCATTTTTCCGGCAGCTATTGTTAGCTATCATGGACGCCAGATGGTGGTTAAGCTGCTGCAGAGCCGGATGGGAGCGAGCCCCGAAGAGGTGTTAAACAATTCTATTCAGAACCTGGAATATGCATTTATAAACGCATTGAGCAAATTAAGCAGTGGCCAACTGCCAAGAATTGGCTTTACCGAGGGCCATAATGAATTGAGCGATATACAGTTAAGCGATGCTTTTAAATCTTTGCAGGATGGCTATGAGGTAGGGCGGGTAGACCTGAAAAGCATTAATGCTGAAGGCTTAGATAAACTGTCTTTGCTGGTAATACCTAAACCAGATCGGGCCTTTACCGAACTGGAAAAATATAAGATAGACTATTTTGTTCAGCATGGCGGACGCATTTTATGGACTATTGATCAGGTGAATGCCGAATTGGATAGTTTGAGTGGTAGGGGAGAGCAGCTGGCTTTTGCCAAAAAACTTAACCTGGATGACATGCTTTTTAAATACGGCGTACGCATTAATTACGATCTTATTGCCGATATGAACTGTGCCCAAATACCTATGAATGTAGGCAATATGGGTGGCCAAAGCCAAATACAATTGGTGCCATGGCTTTTTTATCCGGTGTTTATGCCGGGGGCAAATCATCCGTTAGTGAAAAACCTGGATGGTATCAGAACAGAATTTGTCAGTACTGTTGATACCATCCCCGTAAAGGGTATACAAAAGACTATCCTGCTAAGCTCATCACCTTATAGCAAAAAAGCAGACGTTCCCTTTTTAATTTCGCTGCAAATGGTAGAACAGCAGCCCGATCCGCGAACATTTAAAGGACTAAGTTTGCCGGTAGGAGTCTTGTTAGAGGGCGTTTTTCCATCAGTTTTTCAGAACAGGCCATTGCCCGAAGGGGTTGATGCCAGTTTTCCGATAGCCGCAAAAAGTATTGCCAGCCGAATGCTGGTTATTGCAGACGGGGACGTGCTTAAAAATCAGATCGGAGCAGATGGCTCTACCTATCCTTTGGGCTACGATAAATACACTCAGCAACAATATGGTAATAAGGCCTTGCTTTTAAATGCTGTAGATTATTTAACCGGCGATGCCGATCTGATCAGTTTAAGAAATAAAGAGGTAAAACTACGCTTGCTAGATAGGGCACGTATCAGAACTGAGAAAAACTTCTGGCAGGCTTTTAATTTAGTTGTGCCGCTTGTATTGTTAGCAATTGCTGGATTTTTTCAACATTGGTATCGCAAACGGAAGTATACCGCTTAAATTTTCTATTTTTGATTTTTAATTAGCATTCAGGTATGAGATTTATTGTTTCAACATCAACCCTTCTTAAGCAATTACAAGCTGTAAATGGTGCTTCTAGCAGCAGTACGGTTTTGCCTATTTTGGAGAATTTTCTTTTCGAAATTAAGGATGGTCAATTGACTATTTCTGCAACAGATCTACAAACCAGTATGACTACCTCGCTGGCAGTTGAATCTAAAGAAAACGGAAAGGTTGCCGTTCCCTCAAAAATCTTATTAGAAACCCTGAAAACTTTGGCCGATCAGCCGGTTGCTTTTAGTGTAGATGATCAGACCTTTGCCATTGAGATTAGTGCGGGCGATGGAAAGTATAAACTAAGTGGCGAAAACGGAGAGGATTTTCCAAAAATCCCGACCGTAGAAAATGCTTCTTCGGTAAATATGCCGGCATCTGTTTTAGCTGAAGCAGTAAACAAAACTATTTTTGCGGTTAGCAATGACGACCTGCGTCCGGCTATGACTGGTGTATTCTGCCAGCTGAGCCCTCAGGATATTACTTTTGTGGCTACCGATGCCCATAAGTTGGTCCGTTACCGCCGTATGGATACCAAATCAGAAGCAGCAGCTTCCTTTATTTTGCCTAAAAAAGCATTAAACTTATTAAAATCATCACTCCCAACAGAAGATGTGAGTGTGAATATAGAATACAATACCACCAGTGCCTTTTTCCGTTTTGGCAACATTAACCTTATTTGCCGTTTAATTGACGAACGTTATCCGGATTACGATGCGGTAATTCCTCAAAACAATCCGAATAAGCTAACACTCGATCGGGGTTTATTTTTAAACTGCTTGCGCCGTGTGGTAATTTTTGCGAATAAGACCACTCACCAAGTACGTTTAAAGATTAGCGGAAGCGAATTAAACATCTCTTCAGAAGACGTAGATTTTTCTAACGAAGCCCATGAGCGTTTAAGCTGTCAGTATGCCGGCGAAGACATGGAAATTGGTTTTAATGCCAAATTCTTAATTGAAATGCTGAGCAACCTCGAAGGCGACGAAGTAACCTTAGAAATGAGTACGCCAAACCGTGCGGGCTTATTGGTTCCGCAAACCAACGATGATAAAGAAAACGTATTAATGCTGGTTATGCCCGTTATGTTGAACAGCTATGCCTAATCAGCCAATTAGCTGTCTATAAAATACTCCAAATATTTCTTGTTAAATCTGATGGCCCGGTCTTTGAACCGGGCTTCTTAGTTTTTGCCGGTTTTTAAATCAGTCCGGTGCACAATTCATCTATTTAATAAATTATAAAATCTATCTACTATGAAAACATGTAAAAACAATAAGAAGAATAACTGTCAATTCTTCGCGTTATTCGCATTGCTGGGCTTAGTTTCCTTGGTTTTTTTTGCTTGCGATAAAAATGAAAGCAGAATAAATATTCGAAATGGTTCTGCCAATATAATGGCTGTAAATGCTTCTCCTGATGCAAAACCCACAGATTTTTATATCGAAAAAACTAAGATCAATGCAGAGCCACTTACCTATAATAATCATACCAATTATGTGATGGTAGAAAGTGGGACTAAAAAAACAGAGTTTAAGTCTTCGACTGATAATACGGTACTGGCTTCTTCAACTTTAAATTTGGTCGACAAAGCGAACTATACCATATTTTTTGCCGGTAATGTAGCAACGCCCGAAGTAATCTTGGTGGCAGATGATTTGTCTGCTCCGGGCGCAGGTAAGGCAAAAGTTCGGTTTGTGAACCTTAGTCCGGATGAAACTAAATTGGATGTTCGGGTAATTGGAGGAGATAAAATTGCCATTGGAAGAGATTATAAATCGGTTACCGATTTTACGGAAGTAGATCCCGGAGTTTTAAAATATGAGCTTTTAAATAACCAGGATGCCAGTGTAGTACTTACCATGCCCGAATTTAGTGTAGATGCCGGTAAAATTTATACCATTTGGATAAAAGGCACTAAAAATGGTACAAACGATGCAGCTTTGGGTGCCAACATTTTAGAGCATACCAAATAACATCAGTGTTAATTCGCTTTAAGATCAAATATCACGGGAAATCCCCGTGATATTTTTATTTTTGGCCAGCATTAAGGCTTAAAGCATTGGAAATTATCCGCACAATATTAGACTTCATTCTACACATAGACCAGCATTTGGTAAGCATAGTGAGTGAATACCAAACCTGGACCTACCTCATTTTATTCTTCATAATTTTTGCCGAAACGGGATTTGTGGTTACGCCATTTCTTCCTGGCGATTCTTTGCTTTTTGCTGCAGGCGCACTAATCGCCAAAGGCGATACCGGCCTTAATTTTTATCTGATGGCTTTCCTGTTAATCTTGGCTGCCATATTAGGTAATACGGTTAATTATTATTTAGGGCGCTATTTCGGTAAAAAAGTTTTTAAACCCGAAAATCGTATCCTGAAATTAGAATACTATCAAAAAACACAAAATTTTTTCGAAAAGCATGGTGCTAAAGCGGTCATATTTAGTCGCTTTTTGCCCATATTCAGAACTGTTGCGCCTTTTGTGGCTGGCGTAGGGCGTATGCCTTTAAGCGCTTACACCCTATATAATGTAGTAGGGGGATTAACCTGGATTTCCAGTTTTCTGCTTTTAGGTAATTTCTTTGGCAATATTCCGGTTATTAAGCAAAATTTCACCCTAGTGGTGGTACTCATTATTGTCGTGTCGCTTCTGCCTGCAGTATATGCGGCTATTGCATCCCGAAAGGAAAAAAATAATTAACTAGTCGGTTTCCGGACGACCTTTCATTTTTCCTTTTCGGTAAAGTTGTTCTTCTTCCTCCAGTTTTTGCTTCTCTTTGGTACTCAAGGCTTTGCTGTTCAGTTTTTTCAGATCGGGCTGTCCGGCATCTACCCAAGCCGAATACCAATAACTACCAATGTTCAGTATGGCAGCCCGCATTTGCCGCTCTACCATGCCATTTAAGGCCTCATGGTAAGCTTTAGCATAATCTTCTGCATATTGGCGAATAACCTGACCATTACGCTGGCTGAACCCATACTTACGATCGGAGGGGAATTGCGCATTCAGGCGGGCTTCGATCAGCAAAACAGAATCTTTATAAGTATAAGTGTTGCTCACAATTTCCCAAGCTTTTTTAAGTGGATTTTCAATGTATTGGGCCCTGCCTACCAAAAAATCATATTGACTGGAAAATAATTCGGGCAGGCGACTTTCCCAAAATCCATGAATGCCGGTTTGACCTGTCATTTGGCCGTTATAGTTTTCGGTAGTGTGCAAGGGTACATGTGCATCGCCAATATAATGGCCCAGATCTGCCGAAAAATGTAGGATTTTTAAAGAATCCCGTTCTTTAAAAGCCTTTACCAATAAATAATAGTTTCGCTCAATTACCCAAGGAACCGTGCCATTAGCTTCTAAGCTGTCTTCGCCGAATTTAGCTACCGCATCTTTCCACTTTTCAGGCAATACCTCAAAAGGATAGTCGCCATAGCGGTCGGCATCCAGAAAGTGTCGTGGCGCTTCTAATGAGTCTGCATAACGTCTTTTGTCGGGGTCTACCGCATGTTCGGTAATAAAATTTATATGGTTCTTATAAAACCAGATCATCCCCTTGGGCAGGGTGAAAACAGCTAGCCGATTAATTTTTTGATGGGCAAAAAAGCCCCAGGACGAACAAATAAATACGATAGCCCAAAGTGCCGCAGTAACTGCTATTTTAGTTTTTATAGCCATTGGGTATATTTTCTTTTATTTCTTTTTATAAACTTTTGCATTTTTAAAAACATCAGCCTATATTTGCAGTCCTTTAAAAAGAACAGATAATACAGAATAAATGGCAAATCATAAATCGTCCATCAAGAGAATTAGAGCAAACGCAACGAAGCGTTTACGTAATCGTTATCAGGCAAAAACCACCAGAAATGCAATTAAAAGATTGCGTGATACTTCAACTAAGAAAGAAGCTACACCACTTTTAGTTAAGGTGATTTCTATGATCGATAGATTAGCCAAAAAGAACGTGATTCATAAAAACAAAGCATCTAACAATAAGTCTAAACTGACTAAGTTTGTTAATGGTCTAAAATAAGCATTTTTTAATGCGATACGAAAAGGAGTTAATTTAAAATTAACTCCTTTTCTTTTTTATGCCTTTTTCGTAGCTTGGTATATGGGCTATAAAGAAGTTAATATTGGTATTAAATCGTGGAAAGAGGAAGACCGCCCTCGCGAAAAATTAATGATTCAAGGCCGCCGGAACTTAAGCGATGCCGAACTCATTGCCATTCTGATCGGTTCGGGCAGTAAGAACGAGTCGGCGGTAGAACTCAGTAAACGCATCTTAAATACTTTTGATCAGGATCTTAACCAGTTGGGCCGTTTATCAGTGCCCGAACTTTCTAAATTTAAAGGAATTGGTGAAGCCAAGGCCATTAGTATTATTGCCGCCCTAGAGTTGGGCCGGCGCCGAAAAGAGCAAATTATACCCGAAAAACATAAAATTATACGAAGCAGAGAGGCCTATGAAATGCTGCGTTCCTATTTTGACGATTTGGATCACGAAGAATTCTGGATCATACTTTTAAACCGGGCCAGCCAGGTGTTATCTAAACACCTCATTAGCAAAGGTGGGCAAAACGGCACCATTGCCGATCCTAAAATTATTTTCAATACTGCTTTGCTTCATCATGCCTCTTGCATCATGCTGGCGCATAATCATCCATCTGGCAATATTAAACCCAGCCAGGCCGATATTATTTTAACGCAGAAGCTTAGAGAAGCCGGCAAATTGTTAGATATTCAGATAGTAGATCATTTAATTTTTACCGATAACGGCTATTTTAGTTTTGCCGATGAAGGCCTGATTTAATTCCAAAACAAGCGATTTCCTTTTAGCGCAAGGCCGCAATTTTTATATCTTTGCTTTTTACCCGATTGGCATTTATGAAGACATCTTACTCCTGGCTAACGCAATTTATTGATACCCCTAAAACTCCCGAAGATCTCTCTTTGATTTTGACTGATATTCGTCTAGAAGTAGAGAGTTTGGAAAAAGTACAAGCCATTCCGGGTGGTTTAGAAGGACTTGTGATCGGTTTGGTAAAGGAATGTGTGCAACATCCTAATGCCGACCGTGTAAAAATTACCAAGGTAGATGGGGGCCAGGCCGAAGAATTGCAAATTGTTTGCGGAGCCGCAAATGTTGCTCCCGGGCAAAAAGTAGTAGTTGCCTTAGATGGAACTATAATCTACCCAACTAAGGGCGAACCTTTTAAGATCAGTAATTCGAAGATCAGGGGAGAAGTATCTCAGGGTATGATCTGTGCCGAAGATGAAATTGGCTTAGGCAC